>DASROP010000123.1:0-3942 GCA_035646835.1 Actinomycetales bacterium
CAGCGCGTCGACCTGGTCGATCGTTGAACCACCGACCGGACACGGAGTCCTTGATCAACACGGGTCGCGTGGTGTTGATCAAGGACCTCAAGCCCGCAGCTTCGGACGCACGACGGTGAGAACCCATCCGACGATCGTCAGCGTGAAGAGGGCGTAGCCGATCCCCGCGAGGGCACCGGTGCTGTCGACGTCTGCCCCGCCCAGGAAGGCCAGGGAGTGGGCCGCGAACGGGACGGCAGCCATCCAGCCGACGATGCGGACCCAGCGGGGCGCCCAGGTAGAGAGCCCGATGAGCAGGAGCGCCGCCGCGCAGAGCAGCACGCCGGCGGCGAACGACGCCTCGCCGCCGGGCGCGTCGGTGGGGTTCATCAGGCGCGACTCGCCGAGGGCGAGGAGGACGAAGCCGGCCCCTGCGAAGACGCTTCCCGCTCGGACCATCGCGACGGCGAGCAGCGCCGAGGCGACGATCAGCCCCGTCGAGCTGACGGCGTAGAGCAGGTCCTGGACGGAGCCGGGGTCGAAGAAGTTGCCGGAGAAACCGAGCAGCGCCCCGACAGCCAGACCGCCGGCGACGAGGCTGCGGTGTGTCGTGCCCAGTGCCGAGTCGACCACGGGATCAGTCGTTGTCGTCGTAGCCATGTCGCTCTCTCCTTCGTCAGGTGTCGGCGAGGCTCCGACGCCACGTCGACCACCGGACGGACGCTACGAGGCTCCGGTCGGGACCTGTAGCCGACCAGCCTCCCGGCACGGGCGGCGGACAACCCCACGCGCCCCGGGGGAAACCTGTGCCGACCAGGTGGGCCAAGTGGCTGGGAACCGCTCGTTGGCACAGCAACAATGGCGGGCATGGCGCTTCCCCGTGCGGTGACGGTGTCGCTGGCGACGACAGCGACTCTCGCGACTGCCGCGGGGCTGTGGCTGGACGCCGGGAGCGGTTCGACCACGACGTCTGCCTTCGTGCGGTACGCGGCCGTGGCGGCCGGAACGAGCGCGCTGGGAGCGTTCGCCCTGTGGCACCGCCCCCGCAACCGGTACGGCCTGACGCACCTCGCGATCGGCGTCCTCTTCGGTTCCGTGGTCCTCGCCGCAGGCGTGCTCGCGCAGGCGCCGGCGTCGCTGCCGAGATGGGTCGAGGGTGCGGCGCTGGCCTGGTCGTGGCTGGCCGTGATCCCGCTCTTGCCGTTGTGGGTCGTCGCCATCGCGACGTTCCCCGACGGGGGCTTCCACCGGGCCGGCCTTCGCCGAGCCACGCTCGTACTCACCGGCATCATGGCGGTACTGGCCGTCACCGCCTACCTGATCGCACCGGCCGGCGAACCGCCACCGCTGATCCGGGTCGACGTGCCGGCGTACCTGCGGGGACCCCTGGCCGGGGCCGGACCCGGTCTGCTGTTCCAGGTCGTCTCGGCGACGGCTGCCGCTCTAGGTGCCCTCGCACCGATCGCCGCCGTCGTCGCACTGCTGGACCGCTTCCGACGGAGCGGCCCGGTCGTGCGTCAGCAGATCAAGTGGTTGCTGCTGGGCGCCACGGTGTCGGTGGTGCTCCAGGCGATCCCCGTGGAGGCGCTCGACTCGGCCGCCCTGCAGACCACGGCACGCGTCCTGGTGGTGATTGCCGTACCCCTCCCCTTCGTCGCCGCAGCGATCGCGATCCTCAGGTACGGGTTGTGGGAGATCGACGTCGTCATCTCCAAGGGGATCGTGTACGCCGTCGCCTCGGCGCTGCTGTCGGTCCCGTTCCTCGGCATCGCCCTCGTGGCCGGCGTCAGCGTGGCCGGGCGCGACACCCAGGTGGTGGCGGCGCTCGCTCTCGCCCTGCTGGTCAGCTTCCTGGCCCAGCCTCTGCGGCGTCGGCTGGAGACGCTCGTGGCACGTGCGCTCTACGGGGCAGAGCCGCCGGGGCTGCTCGCCCTTGCGCGACTCGGCGACGCCGGAGGTGCGGTGCTGGACGCGCGCGGTCTCGGGTCCAGGATCGCGACGGTCGCGAGGCACGCGATGGGAGCCTCGTGGGCGGGTGTGTGGCTGTACCTGAAGTCTGGGCCGTCCGGCTCCCTCAGGCCTCTCGCCGTCTCAGGCGGCGTGGAACGTCCGTCCGTGGTCGTGCCGGATGACATTGCCGACGCCCTGGTCGCCCTCTCCGGGGGACGGCTCCTCGCCGACATCCCCGCCGATGTCGCCGAGACCCTGCGCCCCCTGCTCGAAGACGACACCGCAGTCGTCACAGCCTTGATCTCGGCCGGTGAGCTGAGGGGCCTGATCGTCTGCGGCGAGCGGACGAAGGGCGGCTTCCGGGACGAGGACGTGGAGTTCCTTGCGGCGCTGGGTCGCGAGTCCGCACTCGCTCTGCGCAACATTCATCTCGAGGGAGAGCTGCGGCAGCGCATCGACCAGGTCGAGCAGCAGGCCTCCGAGCTGCACCGCTCCCGCCGACGCCTGGTGACCGTGCAGGACCAGGAACGCCGACGCATCGAGCGCGACCTCCACGACGGTGCGCAGCAGAGCCTCGTCAGCCTGGCCGCGCGCCTCCGGAGGGCAGCACACGCGGACGACCCACCCGCGCACGGCGAGCTGGTCGAGCTGGCCGACGACGCCGAGGACGCGGTCTTCACGCTGCAGGAGCTGGCACGGGGGATCTATCCGAGCCTGCTCGCCGACCGAGGACTGCACGAGGCGCTCCAGACGCATGCGGCCCGGCTCCCGGTGAGCGTGACCGTTGAGGTCGAGCCGGTGATGCGCGGTCGTCGACTGGCCCAGGGCCTCGAGGCGGCGCTCTACTTCACGGCGCTGGAGGGCATGACCAACGCGGTCAAGCACGCGCCGGGGGCGCGGGTCATCGTCTCCCTGCGAGCTGACGCATCGCGCCACGCCGTGGTCCTCGAGGTGCACGACGACGGACCCGGCTTCGACACCGCGGAGGCGACGTCGGGCCGCGGTGTCCAGAACATGACGGATCGGATCCACTCCGTGGGCGGGACCTTGTCGGTGGGGAGCAGACGGGGCGCAGGGACATGGATCCGTGCCGAGGTGCCCGAGGGCGCGGAGGTCACCGAGCTCAGGGGTCGCGCAGTGACTGCCTGAGGTAGATCAGTACGGCGGCCACCCGTCGGTTGACGTCCGACTCCTCGGGCACGCCCAGCTTGGAGAACACGGCCGCTATCCGCTTCTCGACGGTGCCGACGGCGATCGACAGCGCTGTGGCGATCGCTCCGTTGCTCCGGCTGTCGGCCATCAGCCTGAGGACGTCCTGCTCGCCGGGGGTGAGGTCCGACAGGGGCGAGCCGGGCTTCCGCGATCGTCGGTCGAGCAGGGTCTGGAGGATCCGCGGGTCGAGCACCGACCCACCGGCTGCGACCTCGCACAGGGCCCTCGTCAGCTGAGACACGTCGCCGACACGGAGCTTGAGCAGGTAGCCGTACCCGGCGACACCCTCGGAGAGGAGCGCCCACACGTAGCCCTCGTCGTCGTGCTGGGTGAGGACGACGACACCGGTCTCCGGTCGCTCCCTCTTGATGGCGTGCGCTGCGTCGATGCCTTCCGTGGAGTACGTGGGCGGCATCTTGATGTCCATCAGGACGACGTCGGGCTCGAGCCGCCTGGCCTCGGCCAGCACACTGGCGTAGTCGCCCGCGTCGCCGACGACGTCCATCCCTGCTTCTGTCAGGAGGCGTCTCGTGCCCTCGCGCATGAGGTACTGGTCCTCGGCGATCAGGATCTTCAGCCTGGGTTCTCGCGCAACGGCCATGGTCGGACGACGGTAGCCGACTCAAGCCCGGCTATGGGGTCGCCTCGTCGGCCTCCTCGACCTCCTCGCGGCTGATCCCGAGCAGGTAGAGGACGGCGTCGAGGTACGGGACGTTGACCGCGGCGTCGGCCTGCTGCCGGACGATCGGCTTGGCGTTGAAGGCGATCCCGAGGCCGGCGGCGGCGAGCATGTCGACGTCG
>DASROP010000124.1:0-4533 GCA_035646835.1 Actinomycetales bacterium
GGCCCTGCCCGCGCGCGAGCGCCGGATCCTCGCGCTGCGCTTCGTGCGCGGGATGTCGCAGTCCCAGATCGCCTCGGAGGTCGGCATCTCGCAGATGCACGTCTCCCGCCTGCTCGCCCGCACGCTGGAGACCCTGCGCACCGGCTTCACCGACTCCTGAGCCGCCGGCTCAGGTGACCGGCGGGTCGGCCGGCACCGTCGTCTCGGCCACCACGCGCGGCAGCAGCAGCCCCACGCCGGCCACGACGCTGATCACGACCAGCCCCGCGACGACCCACCGCGCGGAGAAGGTGGTCGTCACCACCGTGAGCAGCTGGAGCAGCTGCCAGAACATCACCGGCCCGCGCGCCCACCGCTGGCGCCGCCACAGGGCGCGCCCGCAGAACAGCAGGAAGGCGCCGAACAGGGCCGCCAGCGCCGCGATGACGGCAGCCGCCGTCGCGTCCGCCGTCCGCCCGAGCAGGATCTCCCCGACGGAGAAGACAGCGGCCGCCAGCAGCAGCAGGGCCTCGAGCACGACGACGCCCACCACGACCCGCAGCGGCGCCGACGGCCCCTGGGCCGGGTCTGCGATCTCCTCGGTGGGCACCCACCGCACGCTACCGGCAGGAACACCAGCCCCCGGGCGGGCGTTGAGCACGCGGACGAGCACGACGACGGATGTGACGCATGACTCGACCAACCCCGCGTAAAGGCTTGACCTTCCTCTTGCGGAGGCCGTCGAGGCGTGTGAGGCTTGATCAGAACACGGTGGGGCGCCGTTCTGCGCCCCTTCGTTGAGTCACAGCTCGTGAAGCGATTCACAAACCTGCCCGACCACACGAGGAGTGAGCCCGATGGACTGGCGCCACGAGGCTGCCTGCCTGGAGGAGGACCCGGAGCTGTTCTTCCCGATCGGGAACACCGGCCCGGCCCTGAGCCAGATCGAGGAGGCCAAGGCCGTCTGCCGGCGCTGCCCGGTGATGGAGACGTGCCTGAAGTGGGCGTTGGAGAACGGTCAGGACGCCGGCGTCTGGGGCGGCCTGTCCGAGGACGAGCGCCGCGCCCTCAAGCGCCGCAACGCCAGGGCCCGCCGCGCGGGCTGACTGCTCAGCGGGACGGCGGCTCGTGCAGCCGCGCCTCGACCCGCACGCACGTGCCGCCGTCCGCCCCACGGCCCCACGCGATCGAGCCGCGCAGCTCCCCGGCCACCAGCGCGGTGACGATCTGGGTGCCCAGCCCACCGCCCGACGGCACCCCGTCGACCAGCTCCAGGTCGGCGGGTAGCCCGACGCCGTCGTCGGTGACCAGCACCTCCAGCCGCTCGCCGTCCCGGCGCGGTTGCACGCGCACCGTTCCCTGCCGGTCGTGCAGCCCGTGCTCGAAGGCGTTGGTCACCAGCTCGGTCAGCACCAGCGCCAGCGGCGTGGCGTCCTGGGCCTGCACGGTGCCGAAGCTGCCCTCACGCACCGCCCGGGCGCCGTCGGACGTCGCGGCCACCTCTGCCGCCAGGGCCAGCCCGGAGTCGACCACCTCGTCGAGGTCGACGGCCTCGTCGAACCCTCGCGACAGGGTCTCGTGCACGAGCGCGATCGTGGCCACCCGCCGGGTCGCCTCCTCCAGCGCCGCCCTGGCCTCGCCCGACCCGAGCCGCCGACCCTGCAGCCGGAGCAACGCCGCCACCGTCTGCAAGTTGTTCTTCACGCGGTGGTGGATCTCGCGGATCGTCGCGTCCTTGCTCAGCAGCTCCAGCTCGCGCCGCCGCAGCTCGGACACGTCCCGGCACAACACGATCGCCCCGCTCCGGACCCCGTCGGCGGTCAGCGGGATGGCCCGCAGCGAGAGAGCGACGCCCCCGGACTCCACGTCCGTGCGCCACGGTGCCCGGCCCGTGACCACGAGCGGGAGCGCCTCGTCGACCTGCCCCTCCTCGGTCACCAGGTCGCTGGTCACCTCGGCCAGCGACGAGCCGACGAGGTCGCCGACCAGCCCCAGCCGGTGGTAGTCGGCCAACGCGTTCGGGCTGGCGTAGACCACCGTGCCCTCGACGTCGAGCCGGACCAGGCCGTCCCCGACCCGGGGAGCCCCTCGACGCATTCCCGTCGGCGCCCCGGCCGTCGGGAAGTCTCCGGTGGCGATCATCCGCGCGAGCGCGTCGGCGCACTGCAGGTACGACAGCTCGAGCCGGCTGGGCGTCCGGGCCGCGGCGAGGTTCGTGTGCCGGGCCAGCACGGCGACGACGCGGCCGTCACGGACGACGGGGATGGTCTCCTCCCGCACGGGGACGTCGTCCATCCACTCGGGGTCGCGCTCGCGGCAGATCCGCCGCTCGGCGAGGGCCAGGTCGACCTGCGGACGCCGGCCGGTGGCCAGCCGTGCCCCCACCTGGTCGTCGTAGAAGACCGTCGGCCCCGTGCTGGGTCGGCAGTGGGCCACCGCGACGTAGCCGGCGCCGTCGGGCAGGGGGAGCCACAGCACGAGGTCGGCGAACGACAGGTCGCTCAGCAGCTGCCAGTCCCCCACCAGCAGGTGCAGCCACTCACGGTCGCCCTCGGCCAGGTCCGCGTGGCGACGAACCAAGTCGTTGAGGGTCGGCATCAGTCGTTGAGGGTCGGCATCAGTCGTTCAGCGTCGGCATCAGCTGGTGGAGCCGCTGCGGATCACGCCACGCAGCATCCGCAAGGCGACCGACAAGGCGGCGAGATCGCCGTGCTCGAGACGCCCAACCTCGTCGAGCGTCGACTTGGCCCTCGCCAGCTGGCTCGCGTTCGCCTTCTCCCACACCGCGATCCGAGTCTCCGGGGTGTCGGGATCGGTCGTCGTCAGCACCGTGCGGGTCAGGGCCTCGAGCGCGGCATAGAGGTCGTCGCGGAGCGCGCCGCGGGCCAGCGCCTGCCAGCGGTTGGTGCGGTCGAGCTGACCGATCCGGGTCAGCATCGCGTCGACGCCGTACCGCTCGGAGAGCGTGAAGTAGACGGCAACCACCTGGTCGGTGGGCAGTCCCGTCATCGCCGCGGTCTCCGCGACGTCGAGGAGGGAGAACTCGTCGAGGAGGCCGGCGCAGCGCGTCGCCAGCTCGTCGGGCACGCCGCCGGCCTGCAGCTTCGAGGCCTGCTTGGCCAGCCGCCGGCGCTCGCTGGCGACGAGTAGCTCCGACGTCCGGCCGCGGTACTGCGCCATCACCGGCGCGAAGCGCTCGATCTCGTCGGCGACGTCGAGGTCGCCCGGCCGGTTCTGCATGAACCACCGCACCGAGCGGTCGAGGAGGCGGCGGAACTCGAGGTACAGCGTGGTCTGGACGTCGGTGTCCACTGCGTTGTCGAGGGCCTCGACGGCCGCGGCGTACTGCTTCAGGCCGAACACCTCGCGGCACACCACGTACGCGCGCATCACCTGCTCGGCGGTGGCACCGGTCTCCTCCATGGCGCGGTACGCGAACGTGATGCCGCCGCGGTTGACCATGTCGTTGACGAGCCAGGTGGTGACGATCTGACGACGGAGCGGGTGGGCGGCGAGCCGGTCGTCGTACCGCTCCACCAGCTCGTCGGGGAAGTAGGCCCGCAGCACCCGCGCGAACCACGCGTCGTCGGGGAGGTCGCTGTCGAGCAGCTCGCCCTTGAGGGCGATCTTCGCGTAGGCCACGAGCACCGAGAACTCGGGTGACGTCAGCCCCAGCCGCTCGGCGTCGCGCTCGGTGATCTCCGGGTCGGTCGGCAGGAACTCCAGCGACCGGTCCAGCCTCCCGCCCGCCTCCAGGGCACGGATGAACCGCTGGTGCACCGGCAGCATCCCGTGCGCCTGGCGGCGGGCGTTGCCCAGCAGCACGTTCTGCTCGTAGTTGTCCCGCAGGACGAGCGCCCCGACGTCGTCCGTCATCGCCGCCAGGAGGCTGTTGCGCTGCTTGCCGGTCAGGTCGCCGTCCGCCACGACCTGGTCCAGGAGGATCTTGATGTTCACCTCGTGGTCGGAGCAGTCGACGCCCGCTGAGTTGTCGATCGCGTCGGTGTTGACCCGGACGCCGTTCATCGCGGCCTCGATGCGGCCCCGCTGCGTGAGCCCGAGGTTGCCGCCCTCGCCGACCACCGCGACGCGCAGGTCGGCACCGTTGACGCGGATGGTGTCGTTGGCCTTGTCGCCCACCTGCGCGTCGGACTCGGCGGACGCCTTGACGTAGGTGCCGATCCCACCGTTCCAGAGCAGGTCCACCGGCGCGCTGAGCACGGCCTTCATCAGCTCCGCCGGGGTCATCCGCGTCACCCCCTTGGCCAGACCGAGGGCCTTCGCCGCCGGGGGCGAGATCGGCACGGACTTCGCCGAACGCGGGTACACACCGCCACCAGCGCTGATCAGCGAGGTGTCGTAGTCGGCCCACGACGAGCGCGGCAGGTCGAACAGGCGCCGGCGCTCGGCGAACGAGGCCTCGGCGTCCGGGTCGGGGTCGATGAAGACGTGGCGGTGGTCGAACGCCGCCACCAGGGCGATGTGCTCGCTCAGCAGCATCCCGTTCCCGAACACGTCGCCGCTCATGTCGCCGACGCCGACCACCGTGAACTC
>DASROP010000125.1:0-21844 GCA_035646835.1 Actinomycetales bacterium
GTGTGCTGGTCATGGCTGGACTCCTCTGGGGACGTGGTGCGGAATCTCCGCACGCGGTCACCAACGGTCCCGACCGGGCTACCAGCCGCGCTCGCGCCATTCCTGTAGGTGCGGGCGCTCGGTGCCGAGCGTGGTGCCCTCGCCGTGGCCCGGGTAGACCTTCGTCTCGTCTGGGAGGATGAACACTCGTGCTTCGAGGTCATCCATCAGCGAGTTGAAGTCACCCGGTTTAGTTGTCCGGCCAGGACCGCCGGGGAACAGCGAGTCGCCGGTGAAGGCGTGCGTGCCGCCGTCCGCGTCGCGCCAGATGAGGGCGACCGAGCCGGGGGTGTGGCCCCGCAGGTGCACGACGTCCAGCGACAGGTCGCCGACCACCACTGTGTCGCCGTGCGACAGCCGCTCGTCCACCGTCACCGGCAGCTCGTCGGCGTCGTCGGCGCCGGCCGCCGTCCGGGCTCCGGTCTCCGCCACGACGGCCGGGAGCGCCCGGTGGTGGTCCCAGTGCCGGTGCGTCGTGACGACCACGTCCAGGCGCGCCGAGCCGTCGTTGACCAGACTGAGCAGGGCCGGGGTGTCGTCCGCCGCGTCGATCAGCAGCTGCGATCCGGACGCGGAGCAGGTGAGCAGGTAGCAGGCGTTGTCCATCGCCGACACGTGAACGGTGCGCAGGGTCGCGCCGGGCAGGTCGGTGACGGTCATCGGCACAGCGTGGCACGGCCACCGTCCGTCGTCAGTGCGGTCGGTAGACCTCGGCGCGGTGGTCGACGTCGACCACGTGCACCTCCTGCGCCTCGTCGTCGATGCGGTAGACGATCCGGTACGTGCCCCGGCGCGCGCCGTGGCAGCCGGCCAGGGGGCCGAACAGGGGCTTCCCCACCCGGTACGGACTCTGCGCGAGGGCTGCTGCGCAGAACTCGATCACGGCCGCGGCGACGGCTTCCGGCAGGCGCGCTGAGATCGCGCGCCGGGCTGCGGTCTGGAAGCGGACGGCGTAGCGGACCGGCTCGGGGTCCGGGGTCACGCCCTGGTGGTCCGGCGGCGGGCCAGGTCGGCGCGGACCGTGGCCAGGTCGACGCCTCGGTCCCCTCCCTCGAGGGCGGCCAGGCTGTCCCTGATCCGCGCCACCGCGTTGCTGTCCCCGAGGATCTCGAGCGTCAGCTCCAGACCCTCCAGGTCGTCGACCGACAGCAGCACCGCCTCCGGCTCGCCGTTGCGGGTCAACGTGATGCGCTCGTGCTGCTGGCGCACGCGTCGTGCCAGATCCGACAGGTGTGTCTTCGCCTGGGAGAGGGGGACGGGCGTGGCCGCGATGCTCATGGTCTGTACTCTAGCCCGCATTGGTCAAGATAGTGACCATTGGCTAACGGCACAGCGTGGCACGGCGGGCGTCGTCCAGGGCGTCGGCCGCCCGCACCAGCGCAAGGTGCGAGAAGGCCTGCGGGGTGTTCCCCACCTGCCGCCTGCCCTCGACGTCGTACTCCTCCGACAGCAGGCCCACGTCGTTGGAGAAGCCCACCAGCAGGTCCATCAGCTCGCGCGCGTCGTCCAGCCGCCCGCTGCGGGCGTACTGCTCCACCAGCCAGAACGAGCACGCCAGGAACGGGTGCTCACCGGGAGGCAGGCCGTCCACCCCTTCCTCCGTGCGGTAGCGCAGCACACACCCGTGCCGCAGCAGGTCCTCCTCGATCGCGGCGACCGTCCCGAGCATGCGCTCGTCGTCCGGCTCGCAGTAGCCGACCTGGGCCAGCTGCAGCAACGACGCGTCCACGCCCTCGCCCCCGTAGAACTGGGTGTAGGTACCCCGGGAGCGGTCGAACCCGCGCTCCTCGATCTCGTCACGGACGCGGTCGCGCAGCTCGGCCCACCGGTCCGCCGGCCCCTCCAGGCCGTGCTCCGTCACCGCCCGCACCCCCCGGTCGAGCGCCGCCCAGACCATCACGCGCGAGTGCGTGAAGTGCCGCTCCGGTCCGCGGATCTCCCAGATCCCGTGGTCGGGCCGCTGCCAGTTCTTCGTCAGGGCGTCGAGCAGCACCCGCTGCAGCGGCCACGAGAACCTGTCCTCGGTCACCCCCGCCTGGCGGGCGTTCTCCAGGGCGATCATCACCTCGCCGAGCACGTCCGCCTGGTACTGGCCGACGGCCCCGTTGCCGATGCGCACCGGCCGGCTGTTCTCGTACCCCGGGAACTGCGGCAGCTCGCGCTCGAGCAGGTCCCGCTCGCCCGCGAGGCCGTACATGATCTGCACGTCCTCCGGGTCACCGGCGATGGCCCGCAGCAGCCAGGTGCGCCAGTCCATCGCCTCGCCGGAGTACCCGTGGGTGAGCAGGGCCTCCAGGGTCAGGGCGGCATCCCGCAGCCAGCAGTAGCGGTAGTCCCAGTTGCGGCTGCCGCCGAACTGCTCGGGCAGCGACGTGGTGGCGGCGGCCACGATGCCTCCGGTGTCCTCGTGGGTCAGGGCCCTCAGCACCAGGAGCGAGCGCCGGACGTACCACTCGTAGGGCCCCTCGCAGTCGCTGTGGTCGCTCCAGCCGTCCCACCAGCGTCGGGTGCTGTCCAGGGCCTCGTCCACGTCGAACGCCGCCGGCACCGGGCGGTGTGAGGGGTACCAGGTCAGCGTGATGTCGACCACCTTGCCCTCCGCGACGTCGAACTCGCCGACGTGCCGGTGGTCGTCCGGCCGGGGGAGCGGGCCGCCGCGCAGCAGGACGGCGTCCGGCCCGGCCACGGCCAGGATGGCCTCGTTCCCGTCGCCGTCGTCTACCCGCTGCACCCACGGCATCGCCATCGCGTACCCGAACCGGATCGCCAGCTCCTGCCGCATCGTGACGGTTCCGCTGACCCCGCGGACGCGGCGCACGATGTCGGCGCGCCGGTCGCCCAGGGGCATCGCGTCGGTCACCTCGACCACGCCGTCCGGCGTCTCCCACGTCGTCTCCAGCACGAAGGTCTCGCCCGCGTACCGGCGGCTGGACGACGCCTCCGCCGAGCTGGGCGCCAGCCGCCAGTAGCCGTGGTCCTCCGTCCCGAGCAGCGCCCCGAAGGTCGACGGCGAGTCGAATCTGGGCAGGCACAGCCAGTCGATGCTGCCGCGGCGCGACACCAGGGCAGCCGTGTGCATGTCGCCGATGAGCGCGTAGTCCTCGATGTTCGCTGCCATGCCGCCCCATCCTGCCTGGCGGGCCCGGGTCGCGCCGAGGGGCGGTCGCTTGGCATGGTGCTCCGATGGCAGTCACCGAGGACGACCAGGTCCGCACGCTCGTCGTCCTCGGGGGGACCGGGGACCTGGCGGCACGGCTGCTGCTGCCCGGTCTCGGCCGCCTGCTCGACGTCGAGCCGCACCGGCGCCTGCGACTGGTCGGGTCGGGCACCGAGGCGTGGGACGACGAACGGTGGCGGCGGAGGGTGCGCCAGTCGTTCGACTCCGCCGGCGCACGGGGGGCGGCGGTCGACGCGGCGGTCGACGGCGGCGCCTACGTCCGCGCCGACGTGACGCTGGTCGGGGACCTGCGCCGGGTGCTCGACGCCGCCCAGGGACCGATGGCGCTCTACTTCGCCCTGCCCCCGCCGGTCACCGTCGCCGCCTGCCGGGCGCTGCTCGAGGTCGACCTCCCGTCCGGCAGTCGGTTGGTGCTGGAGAAGCCCTTCGGTACGGACGGCGACAGCGCGGCCGCGCTCAACGCGCTGGTGACGCGCCTGGTCCGCGAGGACAGGGTTCATCGCGTCGACCACTTCCTCGGCAAGTCCACCGTGCTCAACATCCTGGGCCTGCGGTTCGCCAACCGGCTGCTGGAGCCGGTGTGGAACGCCGACCACGTCGAGCGCGTGGACGTCGTCTTCGACGAGACGCTGGGCCTGGAGGGGCGCGCGCGGTACTACGACGGGGCGGGCGCGCTCGTGGACATGATCCAGAGCCACCTGCTGCAGGTCCTGGCGTTCCTGGCGATGGAACCCCCCGCGTCCGTGCGGGCGCCGGACCTCCGCGATCGCAAGGCCGACGTCCTGGCCGCCTGCCGGGTCGCGGGGGGCGACCCGGTGACGTCGAGCCGGCGGTCACGGTGGACGGCGGGCCGCGTCGGCGACCGCGACCTGCCGGGGTACGCCGACTCCGAGGGGGTCGATCCGTCCCGAGGGACCGAGACGCTCGCGGAGGTGCTGCTGGAGGTCGACACGCCGCGCTGGTCCGGCGTGCCGTTCCTGCTGCGTTCGGGCAAGGCGATCGGCACCGCGCGCAAGGAGGCGGTGGTCACCTTCAAGGCGGCGTCGGCGCTGCCCGCGGGGCTCCACGGGACCCCGCAGCCGACCCGCCTGCGGATCGGGTTCGGGCCGGACGGCCTCGTGCTCGAGCTCGACGTGAACGGGCCGGGCGACCCCTTCGAGCTGGAGCGCGTCGCGCTGCGCACCGACTTCGGCGCCGGCGACCTGACCGCCTACGGCGAGGTCCTGGCCGGCGTCCTCGACGGCGACCCGACGCTCTCCGTCCGCGGGGACACCGCGGAGCGGTGCTGGCGGATCATCGAGCCGGTGCTCGACGCCTGGCGGCGCGACGACGTCCCGCTCGAGGAGTACCCCGCCGGCAGCACGGGCCCCACGCCTCGTCCCCCCTTCGACCCGTCCCCGTCGTGACGGATGGCGCACGGCGTCCGCCGGTAGCGTTCGGTCCATGAGCGACGCGACGGTCACCTGGCCGGACCTGGCCGACGACGGGGCCTACGAGCGGGCCCTGGGGACGCTGGCCGCCGTCACGGACGCCCTCCTGGACGACGTCAAGACGCTGGACGACGACGCGGTTCGGCGACCGTCGCGGTGCGAGGGATGGACCCGGGCCCACGTGCTGACGCATCTGGCCCGCAACGCGGACGCCCTCGGCAACCTCCTCGAGTGGGCCCGGACCGGCGTCGAGAAGCCCGCCTACGCGCCGGGCGCCCGCGACGCCGACATCGAGCGCGGCGCCGGCCGGACGGCGTCCGAGCTGGAGTCGGACCTGGACGCCAGCTCCGAGCGGTTCCTGGCTGCCGTCGCGGACCTGCCCGTCGACCGCCGCCACCGGGAGGTCAGCCTCCGGCCCGGTGTCGTGCGCCCGGCGCACGAGGTCCTGTGGTGGCGGATCCGCGAGGTCGCCTACCACCACGTCGACCTCGCGACCGGGCGGTCGTTCCTGCTGCTGCCCGACTGGATCGTCGCGCGCGGGCTCGACGAGGCGGCGACACGGATGACCGAGGCCGGGGCCCCCGGGGTGACGCTCGACGCCCACGACACCGGGCAGCGTCTCGGGGTCTCCGGCGGCGGTCCTGCCGTCACGGGCACCGCCGGCGACCTGCTCGCGTGGATCACCGGGCGGGACGACGACCCGGCTCTCGAGTCGGACCGCGCCCTGCCCCTGCTGCCCTCCTGGGGGTGACAGGGCGCCGCGGAGGCGTTGTCGGTGGGGGCACTTACCATTGCCGCCGTGCCTGCTGCCGCTCGATCACGCTCCGCCGCGCCTGCTTCCCACGGGTCCGGTGCCCTCGTCGTCCGCGGGGCCCGTGAGCACAACCTGAAGGACCTCGACCTCGACCTGCCCCGTGACGCCCTGATCGTCTTCACCGGGCTGTCCGGGTCCGGAAAGTCGTCGCTCGCGTTCGACACGATCTTCGCCGAGGGGCAGCGCCGGTACGTCGAGTCCCTCTCCGCGTACGCCCGGCAGTTCCTGGGTCAGATGGACAAGCCGGACGTCGACTTCATCGAGGGCCTGTCACCGGCGGTGTCCATCGACCAGAAGTCGACCAACCGGAACCCGCGGTCGACCGTCGGCACCATCACCGAGGTCTACGACTACCTCCGCCTGCTGTTCGCCCGTGCCGGGCGGCCGCACTGCCCGGTCTGCGCCGAGCCGATCGGCCGCCAGACCCCGCAGCAGATCGTCGACCGCCTGCTGGAGCTCCCGGAGGGCACGCGCTTCCAGCTGCTCGCGCCGATCGTCCGCGGCCGCAAGGGCGAGTACGCGGACATGTTCGCCGAGCTCCAGGTGAAGGGCTTCGCCCGTGCGCGCGTGGACGGGGAGGTGGTCTCGCTGGCGCAACCGCCCGCGCTGCAGAAGAAGCTCAAGCACAGCATCGACGTCGTCGTCGACCGGCTCGTGGCCAAGGCCTCGGCCAAGCGGCGCCTCACCGACTCGGTCGAGACCGCGCTGGGCCTGGCGGGCGGGCTGCTCACCGTCGAGCTGGTGGACGCCGAGGCGGACGACCCGGGGCGGGAGCGGCGCTTCTCCGAGAAGATGGCCTGCCCGAACGACCACCCGCTCTCGCTGGACGAGATCGAGCCGCGCACGTTCTCCTTCAACGCCCCGTACGGGGCCTGCCCCGAGTGCAGCGGGATCGGCACCCGGCTGGAGGTCGACGCCGACCTGCTGGTGCCCAACGACGAGCTCTCCCTGGCGGAGGGGGCCATCGCCCCGTGGGGTGTCTCGGCGTCCGGTGAGTACTACCAGCGGCTGATGAAGGGACTGGCCGACCAGCTGGGCTTCTCGATGGACGCCCCGTGGCGCAGCCTGCCCAAGCGGGCCAAGGAGGCGCTGCTCCACGGCCAGGACTACGAGGTGCACGTCCGGTACCGCAACCGGTTCGGCAGGGAGCGCTCCTACACCACCGGCTTCGAGGGCATCGTGCCGTTCGTGACCCGGCGGCACAGCGAGACCGACTCGGACTGGTCCCGCGAGCGGTACGAGGGGTACATGCGCGAGACCCCCTGCCCGACCTGCGGAGGCGCCCGGCTGAAGCCGGAGGTGCTCGCCGTCCTGATCGGGGGCCGCTCCATCGCGGAGGTCTGCGCGCTGCCGATCCGTGAGGCGGCGGAGTTCCTCGTCGACCTCGACCTCTCGGCGAGGGAGCAGCAGATCGCCGAGGCGGTGCTCAAGGAGATCAACGCCCGCCTGGGGTTCCTGCTGGACGTGGGACTCGACTACCTGTCGTTGGCGCGACCGGCGGGGACGCTCTCCGGCGGGGAGGCTCAGCGGATCCGCCTGGCCACCCAGATCGGCTCCGGCCTGGTCGGGGTCCTGTACGTGCTCGACGAGCCGAGCATCGGGCTGCACCAGCGGGACAACCGCCGGCTGATCGAGACCCTCACGCGGCTGCGCGACCTGGGCAACACCCTGATCGTCGTCGAGCACGACGAGGACACCATCAGGACGGCGGACTGGGTGGTCGACATCGGGCCCGGTGCCGGCGAGCACGGGGGACAGGTCGTGCACTCCGGCTCGGTGCAGGGCCTGCTCGACCACCCGTCGTCCGCGACCGGCGCCTTCCTGGCCGGGCGCGAGGAGATCGAGACGCCCGCCGTCCGCAGGCCCGTGGACCCGGGCCGTCGGATGGTGGTGAGGGGTGCCCGCGAGCACAACCTGGCCGACATCGACGTGTCGTTCCCGCTCGGTTGCATGGTGTCGGTCACCGGTGTCTCCGGGTCCGGCAAGTCCACGCTCGTCAACGGCATCCTCTACCACGTGCTGGCCAACCGCCTGAACGGCGCGCGGCACGTTCCCGGCCGCCACCGCAGCGTCAGCGGGCTCGACGACCTCGACAAGGTGGTGCACGTCGACCAGAGCCCGATCGGCCGGACCCCGCGGTCGAACCCGGCGACCTACACCGGTGTGTGGGACCACGTCCGCAAGCTGTTCGCGGCCACGACGGAGGCGAAGGTCCGCGGGTACCTGCCGGGCCGGTTCTCGTTCAACGTCAAGGGTGGGCGCTGCGAGAACTGCCACGGCGACGGCACCATCAAGATCGAGATGAACTTTCTTCCGGACGTGTACGTGTCCTGCGAGGTGTGCCACGGCGCGCGGTACAACCGCGAGACACTCGAGGTGCACTTCAAGGGCAAGACCGTCGCCGACGTCCTCGACATGCCGATCGAGGAGGCGAGCGGGTTCTTCGCCGCGGTGCCGGCGATCGCCCGGCACCTCGACACGCTGGTGGACGTCGGGCTCGGCTACGTGCGGCTCGGCCAGCCCGCGCCGACCCTGTCCGGTGGTGAGGCGCAGCGGGTCAAGCTCGCGTCCGAGCTGCAGAAGCGGTCGTCGGGCCGCACCGTGTACGTGCTGGACGAGCCGACCACGGGCCTGCACTTCGAGGACATCCGCAAGCTGCTGGGCGTGCTCCAGGGACTTGTCGACAAGGGCAACACGGTGATCGTCATCGAGCACAACCTTGATGTGATCAAGAACGCCGACTGGGTCATCGACATGGGCCCGGAGGGCGGCTCGGGTGGCGGCCGCGTGATCGCGGAGGGCACGCCCGAGCAGGTGGCCGGCGTGGCCGACAGCTACACGGGCCAGTTCCTCGCCCGCGTGGTCACGCCGGAGAAGGCCGCTGCCCGGCGCAGGCGTACGGCGGGGAACCGGGCGGCACCGGCGCCCGTTGGCAGCGCATGATGGACGCCGAGGACCTGTGCCCGTCCCGCCGCACCATGCTGCGGTCGCTGGCCACGCTCGGCGGCGTCGTCCTCGTGCCCGGTGTGCTGGTGGCGTGCTCCTCCGACCCGCCCGCCCCCGCGGACCCGTCGGAGGCGTCGGGAGACGACGGCGCGGAGGACGGCTCGGAGGACGGCTCGGAG
Source organism: Actinomycetales bacterium (assembly GCA_035646835.1). GTDB lineage: Bacteria > Actinomycetota > Actinomycetes > Actinomycetales > DASROP01 > DASROP01. The sequence continues at coordinate 8,587 of DASROP010000125.1, forward strand.
GACGACGGTTCCGAGGACGACGGTTCCGAGGGCCAGCCGTCGGCCGCCGGTGCCACGGTGCCGGCGTCCGAGGTGGCGGTCGGTCAGGCCCGCGTCGTCGACGCCGGTGGCCAGCGCGTCGTGGTCGCCCAGCCGACCGAGGGGGAGTTCGTGGCCTTCTCCGCGACCTGCACGCACGAGGGGACCACGGTGGGGGCCGACGACGGGCTCACGCTCACCTGCCCCAACCACGGCAGCCGGTTCGACGCCACCGACGGCAGCGTCATCAACGGCCCCGCCGCCCGCGCGCTGCCCGCGGTCGACGTCACGCTCGAGGGCGACCAGCTCGTCTTCTCCTGACCCGACCCGACCAGCCCCGACCAGCCCCGGCGACGTCTGGGCGCCAGCCCCCTCACCCCGCGTGAGCGCTGGGCGTCCCTGCACTCGTTGAGCGAGCGCTGGGCGTCCCTGCACTCACGCGGGGTGAGAGCCGTGGCGCCCACGAGGGACGTCCGGGGTGCGCCGTAGGCTCGGGATGTGCCCGATCCGTCGACCTACCGGCCGCGGCCGGGCGAGATCCCGGACTCGCCCGGCGTCTACCGGTTCCGCGACCAGCACGGTCGGGTGGTCTACGTCGGCAAGGCCAAGAGCCTGCGCCAGCGGCTGAGCTCCTACTTCGCCGACGTCGCCACGTTGCACCCGCGCACCCAGACGCTCGTCACCACCGCGGCGTCGGTGGAATGGACGGTGGTCGCCACCGAGGTCGAGGCCCTGCAGCTCGAGTACTCCTGGATCAAGGAGTTCGACCCGCGGTTCAACGTCAAGTACCGCGACGACAAGTCCTACCCGTACCTGGCCGTCACGATGGGGGAGGACTTCCCCCGCGTGCAGGTGCTGCGGGGTGCCAAGCGCAAGGGCACCCGCTACTTCGGGCCGTACGCGCACGCGTGGGCGATCCGCGAGACCGTCGACCTGCTGCTGCGGGTTTTCCCGGTCCGCACGTGCTCCTCCGGCGTCTTCAAGCGCGCCGGGCAGGTGGGGCGGCCGTGCCTGCTCGGCTACATCGACAAGTGCTCCGCACCGTGCGTGGGCCGCGTCACCCCGGAGGAGCACCGGGTCCTCGCCGAGGACTTCTGCACGTTCATGGCCGGACAGACCCAGCGCTACGTGCGGCGTCTCGAGCGGGAGATGAGGACGGCGTCGTCCGAGATGGAGTTCGAGCGGGCCGCGCGGCTGCGCGACGACATCAAGGCGCTCGAGCGGGCGATGGAGAAGAGCGCGGTCGTCCTGCCCGACGCCACCGACGCCGACGTCTTCGCCCTGGCGCAGGACGAGCTCGAGGCGGCCGTCCAGGTCTTCCACGTACGCGGCGGTCGGGTCCGCGGCCAGCGTGGGTGGGTCGTCGAGAAGGTCGAGGACCTGCAGACCCCCGACCTGGTGGAGCACCTGCTGCAGCAGGTCTACGGGGACGCCGACCCGGCTGCCGTGCCACGGGAGGTCCTCGTCCCCGAGCTGCCACCCGACGTCCGCGGAGTGGCCACGTGGCTGACCGGGCTGCGGGGGGCCGCGGTCGATGTTCGGGTGCCCCGGCGGGGCGACAAGCGCGCGTTGATGGAGACGGTCGAGCGCAACGCCGGCCAGTCCCTCACCCTGCACAAGACGCGGCGCGCGGGGGACCTGACCACGCGCAGCCAGGCGCTGGCCGAGATCTCCGAGGCGCTGGGCCTGACCGAGGCGCCGCTGCGGATCGAGTGCTACGACGTCTCGAACCTGCAGGGGACCGAGGTGGTCGCCTCGATGGTCGTGTTCGAGGACGGCCTGCCACGCAAGGGCGAGTACCGCCGCTTCACCATCAAGGGGGTCGAGGGGCAGGACGACGTGGCGTCGGTGCGTGAGGTGATCACCCGTCGCTTCCGGCGCTACCTGGCCGACCGCCTCGACTCGGACGCGCAGCTGGACGACGTCGACACCGACGGCGACGACCCCTCGCCGTCGGGCCCGGTGGGCGTCGACCCCGACACGGGGCGACCCCGCCGCTTCGCCTACCCGCCCCAGCTGGTGGTCGTGGACGGCGGCCCGCCCCAGGTGGCCGCGGCCGCGGCTGCGCTGGCCGACCTCGGCATCGACGACGTCGCCCTGTGCGGTCTCGCCAAGCGGCTCGAGGAGGTGTGGTTGCCGGGTGACGACCACCCCGTGATCCTCGGCCGCGCCAGCCAGGGCCTCTACCTGCTGCAACGGGTCCGTGACGAGGCGCACCGGTTCGCCATCACGTTCCACCGGCAGCGGCGCAGCAAGGCGATGACCCGCAGCGCCCTCGACGACGTGCCGGGGCTGGGCCCGACCCGGCGCTCCGCGCTGCTGGCCCACTTCGGGTCCCTGGCCAAGGTGCGTCGCGCCGACGTCGCGGAGGTCGCCGCCGTCCCGGGGATCGGGCCGTCCACCGCCCTGTCCGTGGTCGAGGCGCTGGCCACCTCGCGCTCCGGTGCCCCGACCGTCAACACAGCCACCGGCGAGCTCTTGGACGACGCGTGACGACCTCTGCGACGATGATCACGTGACGAGCTCGACGGCCGCGGACCCGGTCGAGGACGTGCCCGTGCCCGAGCTGCTGATCATCACCGGGATGTCGGGCGCGGGCCGCTCGACCACGGCCGACGTGCTGGAGGACCTCGGCTGGTACGTGGTCGACAACCTCCCGCCGCAGATGCTGGCGCCGCTGGCGCTGCTGGCGAGCAAGGCCGCCGGGTCGCTGCCCCGGCTGGCCGTCGTCGTCGACGTCCGCGGGCGCTCGTTCTTCACCGACCTGCGCGACGCCCTGTCCAACCTCCGTGACCGGGGGATCCGGCTGCGGATCCTCTTCCTGGAGGCCTCCGACGAGGCGCTGGTGCGACGCTTCGAGTCCGTCCGCCGTCCGCATCCCCTGCAGGGCAACGGGAGGATCCTCGACGGCATCGAGCGCGAGCGCGAGCTGGTCGGGGACCTGCGGGGCACCGCCGACGTCGTCGTCGACACCTCGGACCTCAACGTGCACCAGCTCAGCGCCAAGGTGATCGAGACCTTCTCCGACGAGAACCGGTCCCGGCTGCGCGTGACGGTGATGTCGTTCGGGTTCAAGTACGGGATCCCGGTCGACGCCGACCACGTCGTCGACGTCAGGTTCCTGCCCAACCCGTACTGGGTGCCGGACCTGCGGCCCCTCAACGGCAAGGACGAGCGGGTCAGCAGCTACGTGCTCGCCCAGCCCGGCGCCGTGGAGTTCGCCGAGCGCTACGTCCGGGCGCTGGAGCCGGTGATGGAGGGCTACGGTCGCGAGAACCGCAGCTACGCCACCATCGCGCTGGGGTGTACCGGGGGGAAGCACCGGTCGGTCACCCTGGTGGAGGACATCGTCACGCGGCTGCGGACCATCGGGGTCAACGCGCACGCCGTCCACCGGGACCTGGGTCGGGAGTGAGGTCCCCCCGCGTGGTCGCGCTCGGGGGCGGCCACGGGCTCGCCGCGTCCCTGCAGGCCTTGCGGCACCTCACCGAACGGCTGACCGCGGTCGTCACGGTCGCGGACGACGGGGGGTCCAGCGGACGGCTGCGCCGCGAGCTGGGTGTCCTCCCGCCCGGCGACCTGCGGATGGCCCTCTCGGCGCTCTGCGAGGACGGTGAGTGGGGCCGGACGTGGAGCGACGTGCTGCAGCACCGCTTCCGCAGCCAGGGCGGGCTGCACGACCACGCCCTCGGGAACCTGCTGATCGTGGCGTTGTGGGAGCTGCTGGACGACCCGGTCGCGGGGCTGGACTGGGTGGGCCAGCTGCTCGGGTCGAAGGGGCGCGTGCTGCCGATGACGACGGTCCCCCTGGACATCGAGGCGGATGTGCACAGCGGCGACGGCCCCGACGTCCTCACCGTCGTGCGCGGGCAGGCGGCGGTCGCGACGACGACAGGCCGCGTGGCCGGCGTGCGGATCGCGCCGGCGGACGCGCCCGGCTGCCCCGAGGCGGTGACCGCCGTGCGCGAGGCCGACTGGGTCGTTCTCGGCCCGGGGTCCTGGTACACCAGCGTGATCCCGCACCTGCTCGTGCGCGACCTGGCCGACGCGTTGACGACGACCACGGCCCGGAGGTGCCTGACGCTCAACCTGTCCGCGCCGAGCGGCGAGACCGAGGGGCTGACGGCCGCCGACCACCTGGACGCGCTGGCCTTCCACGCCCCGGGCCTGCGGCTCGACGTGGTGCTCGCCGACCCTCGGGCCGCCGGGGACGTCGCGGTGCTGGAGGGGGCGGCCGGCGCGTTGGGGGCACGACTGCTGCTCCGCCGGGTCGGCGTCGCCGGCGACGCCGAGCGGCACGACCCGCTGCGCCTGGCGGCTGCCTTCCGCGACGTCTTCGAGACAGACCACCGCCCGTCGTCGTGAGCCGACGCCGCCGCGTGATCACGCAGGTCGTCCGACCGGAGCGCCCGGGGTGGTTGCCAGCGGTGGCAGGATGACCGCCATGGCGCTGACGGCACAGGTCAAAGATGAGCTCAGCCGCCTGCCCGTGACGAAGTCGTGCTGCCGCAAGGCCGAGGTCTCCTCGATGCTGCGGTTCGCAGGGGGACTGCACATCATCTCCGGACGCATCGTCATCGAGGCAGAGCTGGACACGGGGGCGGCGGCCCGGCGGCTGCGCAAGGACATCTCGGAGGTCTTCGGGCACTCCAGCGACGTCCTGGTGATCTCGCCCGGTGGGTTGCGACGCGCGACGCGCTACGTCGTCCGGGTGGTCCGGGACGGTGAGTCCCTGGCCCGGCAGACCGGCCTGCTCGACGTCCGCGGACGACCGGTGCGGGGGCTGCCACCGCAGGTCGTGTCCGGCGCGACCTGCGACGCCGAGGCCGCGTGGCGCGGGGCGTTCCTGGCCCACGGGTCGCTCACCGAGCCCGGTCGGTCGTCCGCGATGGAGGTCACGTGCCCCGGGCCCGAGGCGGCTCTCGCCCTGGTGGGCGCCGCGCGGCGGATGCACATCCAGGCGAAGGCACGCGAGGTCCGTGGCGTGGACCGGGTGGTGATCCGGGACGGCGACGCCATCGGCGCGATGCTGACACGGCTCGGCGCCCACGACGCCGTGCTGGTCTGGGAGGAGCGGAGGATGCGCCGGGAGGTGCGGGCGACCGCCAACCGGCTGGCCAACTTCGACGACGCCAACCTCCGCCGTTCGGCCCGCGCGGCGGTGGCGGCCGGTTCACGCGTCGAACGTGCGCTGGAGATCCTCGGGGACGACATCCCGGACCACCTGCAGACCGCGGGCCGGCTGCGCCTGGAGCACCGGCAGGCGTCCCTGGAGGAGCTGGGCCAGCTGGCCGACCCGCCGATGACCAAGGACGCCGTCGCGGGCCGGATCCGCCGACTCCTCGCGATGGCCGACCGCGTCGCCGCTGACAGCGGCATCCCGGGAACCGACGCGAACCTCACGCCGGACATGCTCGACGCCTGACCCCTCCCCCTCCCCGACTTCTGCTGCGTGTTCCACCTCTCGACCCCTCGTGAGACGTGGAACACGCAGCAGAAGTCGGGAACGCTAGGGTCGGCGAAGGCAGCAAACTTTCGTCGCAGGGAGCAGACGTGACCATTCGCGTGGGCATCAACGGGTTCGGCCGGATCGGCCGCAACTTCTTCCGGGCCGCCCTGGCGTCGGGCGCCGACATCGAGGTCGTCGGCGCGAACGACCTGACCGACAACAAGACGCTCGCACACCTGCTGAGGTACGACTCCATCCTGGGGCGGCTGCCGGACGTGAGCTTCACCGATGACGAGATCTCGGTGGGTGGCAAGGCGTTCCGTGCCTTCGCGGAGAAGGACCCGGCCGCGCTGCCGTGGGGAGATCTCGGCGCCGACGTCGTGATCGAGTCGACGGGGCTCTTCACCGACGCGACCAGGGCGAGGGCGCACATCGACGGCGGCGCGAAGAAGGTGATCATCTCCGCGCCGGCCAAGAACGAGGACGTCACGGTCGTGATGGGCGTCAACCACGACGACTACGATCCGGCGCAGCACTCGATCATCTCCAACGCCTCGTGCACGACGAACTGCCTGGCGCCGATGGCGAAGGCGCTGGACGACGAGTTCGGCATCGTCAAGGGGCTGATGACGACGATCCACGCCTACACCCAGGACCAGAACCTGCAGGACGGCCCGCACTCCGACCTGCGCCGGGCGCGCGCCGCCGCGCTCAACGTGGTGCCGACGTCCACCGGCGCGGCCAAGGCCATCGGCCTGGTGCTGCCGCAGCTCAAGGGCAAGCTCGACGGGTACGCGCTGCGTGTGCCGGTGCCGACCGGCTCGGCCACCGACCTGACCGTGCACGTCGGTCGCGAGACGACCATCGACGAGGTGAACGCGGCGGTCAAGGCTGCCGCCGAGGGATCCATGAAGGGCTACCTGCGGTACACCGAGGACGAGATCGTGTCGAGCGACATCGTCACCGACCCGGCGTCCTGCATCTTCGACTCGGGCCTGACCAAGGTGATCGGCGACCAGGTCAAGGTGGTGGGCTGGTACGACAACGAGTGGGGCTACTCCAACAGGCTCGTCGACCTGATCACCCACGTCGGCGCCTCGCTCTAGCCGCCGTGAAGGCGATCTGAGGTGCAGACCATCAGGGACCTGGGGGACCTCCGCGGCAAGCGGGTCCTGGTGCGCAGCGACCTCAACGTGCCACTCGACGACGGACGGATCACCGACGACGGACGCATCCGTGCGTCCATCCCGACCTGGCAGCAGCTGCTGGACGCCGGCGCGCGCGTGATCGTGTGCGCTCACCTCGGGCGCCCCAAGGGTGAGCCGGACCCGCAGTACTCGCTGGCACCGGTCGCCGAGCGGATCGGTGAGCTGCTGCCCGACGTCGACGTGAGCTTCGCCGCCGACACGGTCGGGGACGACGCGCGATCGTCCGCCGCCGACCTGCCGGAGGGCGAGCTGCTGGTGCTGGAGAACCTGCGGTTCAACCCGGGTGAGACGAGCAAGGACGACGACGAGCGTGGAGCCTTCGCCGACGAGCTGGCGAGTCTCGCCGAGGCCTACGTCAGCGACGGCTTCGGGGCGGTGCACCGCAAGCACGCCAGCGTCGTCGACGTGGCGCAGCGGCTGCCGCACGCCGCCGGCGGGCTGGTGCGGGCCGAGGTCGAGGTGCTCCGGCGCCTGACCCACGACCCGGCCCGGCCGTACGCCGTCGTCCTGGGTGGGTCGAAGGTCAGCGACAAGCTCGGCGTGATCGAGGCCCTGCTGGGCTCCGCCGACAAGATCCTCGTCGGCGGCGGGATGGTCTTCACGTTCCTGAAGGCGCAGGGCCACGAGGTCGGCAAGAGCCTGCTCGAGGACGACCAGCTCGACGCCGTCCGGGGATACCTGGCCACCGCCCGCGAGCGCGGCGTCGAGATCGTGCTGCCCACGGACATCGTGGCGGCCGAGGCGTTCGCGGCCGACGCCGCGCACGAGGTCGTGGCGGCCGACGCCATCGGGGCCGACCGGATCGGGCTCGACATCGGCCCGGAGTCGTCGTCCGCCTTCGCCGCCGCCCTCGCCGACGCCGCCACGGTCTTCTGGAACGGCCCGATGGGCGTGTTCGAGATGGAGCCGTACAGCCACGGCACGCGCGCCGTCGCGCAGGCGATGGTCGACTCCGCGGCGTTCACGGTGGTCGGTGGCGGCGACTCGGCGGCCGCCGTCCGCACCCTCGGCTTCGACGAGAACGCCTTCGGCCACATCTCGACCGGTGGCGGTGCGAGCCTGGAGTACCTCGAGGGGTCCGAGCTCCCCGGCCTCGCCGTCCTGTCCGACTGATCAGCCTGGAGGACCCGATCGTGCCCAAGAACGCCCGCACGCCGCTGATGGCCGGCAACTGGAAGATGAACGCCGACCACCTTCAGGCCACCCACCTCGTGCAGAAGCTGGCGTGGACCCTGCAGGACGCCAAGCACGACCCCGCCACGGTCGAGGTCGCCGTCCTCCCCCCGTTCACCGACCTGCGCACGGTCCAGACGATGGTGGACGGCGACCGGCTCGACCTGCGGTACGGGGCCCAGGACCTGTCGCCGCACGACGAGGGCGCCTACACAGGTGACGTCAGCGGCCGGATGCTGGCCCGGCTCGGCTGCACCTACGTCGTCGTCGGGCACAGCGAGCGGCGCGAGCACCACCGCGAGGACGACGAGGCCGTGGTCGCCAAGGTCAGGGCGGCGTTCCGGCACTCCCTGGTGCCGATCCTGTGCGTGGGCGAGGGCCTCGAGGTCCGGCAGGAGGGCACGCACGTCGCGCACACGCTCGCCCAGCTCGACGCCGCCGTCACCGGACTGGAGCCGGCGCAGGCCACGACGCTGGTCGTCGCCTACGAGCCGGTGTGGGCGATCGGCACCGGCGAGGTCGCGACTCCGGACGACGCCCAGGAGGTCTGCGAGGCGATCCGCTCCCGGCTCGGGGTCCTGCACGGCGAGGACGTCGCCGCCGCCGTCCGGGTGCTCTACGGGGGGTCGGTGAAGCCCGGCAACGTGGCGGCGATCATGGCCGAGGCCGACGTCGACGGGGCGCTCGTCGGTGGCGCGAGCCTGGACCCCGGCGACTTCGCCAGCATCTGCCGTTACTCACACCACCAGGTCGGCCTGTAACCTGTGTCCTTGCTCGACCACCACGACCGACGAGGACCCCCGTGACTCCACTGCGCATCACGTTGCAGGTGCTGCTGGCTCTGACGAGCGCCTGCCTGACCCTGATGATCCTTCTGCACAAGGGCAAGGGCGGCGGGCTGTCGGACATGTTCGGTGGCGGCATGACGTCGGGGGCGGGCAGCTCCGGGGTCGCCGAGCGCAACCTGAACCGCATCACGATCGCCATCGCCCTGCTGTGGACGGCGGTGATCGTCCTGCTCGGCGTGGTCGAGCGGTTCGTCCCCGACGGTAGCTGACCAACAGACCGGAACAACGAAACTTCGAGCTTGGGAGTCGATCGGTGGCGAGTGGTAACGCGATCCGGGGCAGCCGGGTGGGCGCAGGTCCGATGGGAGAGGCCGAGCGGGGCGACGCTGCTCCACGGCTGAGGATCTCCTACTGGTGCGCCAACGGCCACGAGACCAGGCCGAGCTTCGCCGAGGAGCCAGGCCTCGCCGTCCCGGAGACCTGGGACTGCCCGCGCTGCGGATTCCCGGCCGGGCAGGACGAGGACAACCCGCCCGCGCCGCCGCGCAACGAGCCGTACAAGACCCACCTCGCGTACGTCAAGGAGCGGCGCAGCGACGCGGACGGCGAGGCCATCCTCACGGAGGCGCTGGAGGCTTTGCGCGCCAAGCGCATCGTCCGCTGAGGTACCGCCGGAGCTCCAGCTAAGGCGCGGTGATCTTGCGCGTGGCCGCGGTGGCGCTAGGGTGATTGGCGGTTTGTCCCGTGTGGCGCGGGTGGGCGGCTCGCACGGGGCCCACAGGCGCCGCCTGGCGCCTCCGAGCGACCAGGAGCCGACATGACGACACCGGCCGAGGCGAGCGCGCCCAGCGGAACCGCCCACGAGATACCCAGCAGGTACCTGCCCGCCGTCCCCTACGCCCACCTGCCCGAGCCGCTACCCCTCAAGCGGGTCGTCGGCCCGAGCGTGCTGTTGCTGGCCGGGGCGATCGGCTCCGGAGAGTACGTGCTGTGGCCCTACATCACGTCGCAGGTGGGGCTGAGCCTGGTGTGGCTGGCGGTGGTCGGCCTGGGCACCCAGTACTTCCTCAACATGGAGATCGAGCGGTACACGCTCGCGACCGGCGAGACGGCCGTGACCGGCTTCTCCCGGCTGTGGAAGCACTGGGGCTGGCTCTTCGTCGTGATGACCGTGGTCCCGTGGGCGTGGCCCGGCTGGGCGACCGGCGGGACGACGACCCTCGCCTTCGCGTTCGGCTTCTCCGAGGATCTGGTGCCCTACGCGACGATCGGCGTGCTGGTGCTGATCGGCGCGATCCTCACCGTGGCGCCGGTGGTGTACCGGACCGTCGAGAAGATCCAGTTCTTCCTGGTCGGCCTGATCGTGCTCTTCCTCATCTACACGGCGCTCGTGCTGCTCGGGGCCGACGGGTGGCTCGAGATGGGCAAGGGGTTCGTCGCGGTGGGGGAGATCCCGGGCGCGATCTCCGACATCCCGGCCGCCACCCTGCTCGGCGCGATCGCCTTCGCCGGCGCCGGCGGTGCCCTCAACCTGGTCCAGTCGAACTGGATCCGCGACAAGGGGCTGGGGATGGGGGCACGCATGCCGAAGGTCGTGTCGCCGTTCACCGGGGAGGAGCAGACGAAGGCGACCACCGGGTACTTCTTCCCGCAGGACGAGGCGAACCTGGCCCGGTGGCGCGGCTGGTGGAAGGTCGCCGACCGCGAGCAGTTCACGACCTTCTTCGTCGTCGGTGCCTTCGCCCTGCTGCTCCTGATGACGCTGACGTTCGTCACCATCGGCACCGGCAGCGACGCCGAGGACTTCGACTTCATCAACCTCGTCGGGGAGGGGCTCGGAGGCGGCGCCACCACCACCGTCTTCTACCTGATCGGCACCGTCGTCCTCTACTCCACCAACTTCGCCGTCCTCGACATGGTCGGCAGAGTGACCGCCGACGTGATGAAGACCGGGCCGCTGCGCGAGAGCACCAGGTGGAGCGAGAGCCGGATCTACTTCGTGGTGATCTGGGCGGAGATCCTGTTCGGCTCGCTGATCCTGCTCTCCGGCCTCGACCAGCCGCTGGTCCTGCTGATCATCGCCTCGTCCCTGAACGGGATCGTGATGTTCGTCTACTCGATCCTGCTGATCCGGCTCAACCGTGGGGTGCTGCCGAAGACGATCGGGCTGCGCGGCGGCCGGCTGGTGGCGGTGGCGTGGGCGGTGCTGTTCTACGGCGGCTTCTCGCTGTTCACCGTCTACGACCAGGTCGGCGGCCTCTTCGGCTGACGACGCGGGGTCAGGGGGAGGCGACCCGGTCCAGGCCCGGCGGCAGCTGCGAGGCGGCGGCGCGGTCGAGCAGCCAGCGCGTCGCCCGCACCCCGCGCGCGCCGGCGGCCGGCACCTGCACCGGACCGGCGTCCGACAGCGCCATCCGGACGGCGGGCGCCTTGTCCCGTCCGGCGACGACGATCCAGATCTCCTGCGCGGCGGCGATCGCGGGGAACGTCAGCGTCAGCCGGCGGGGAGGCGGCTTGGGTGCTCCGCGCACCGCCACCACGGTGCGCTCCGCCTCGTGCAGGGCAGGCTGCTCGGGGAACAGCGAGGCGGTGTGCCCGTCCGGACCCATCCCCAGCAGCAGGACGTCGAACGCCGGGACGCCGGCATGGTCGGCCGGTGTGGTGTGCTCGGCGAGCAGGTCGGCGTAGCGCTCCGCGGCCGCCTCGGGGTCGTCGCCGTCCGTCCCGTCGCTGGGTGGCATCGGGTGCACGCGCCCGGGGTCGAGCCGGACGTGGTCGATCAGCGCCTCGCGGGCCTGGGTCTCGTTGCGCTCCGGGTCACCCGAGGCCAGGAACCTCTCGTCCCCCCACCAGACGTCGAGGTGGGCCCAGTCGACGGCGTCGCGGGCCGGCGAGTCCCGCAGCGCGCGGAGGACGGCGATGCCGATCGAGCCCCCGGTCAGGACGAGGTGGGCCCACCCGCGGGCGGACTGCGCGTCGACCAGTCGCGTGACCAGCCGTGCTGCCACCGCCTCGGCCAGGACCTCGGCCGTGGAGTGGACGACGACGGAGCTCGGTGCGGTGCTCATGGTCGCTTTCCTTTCGTCGTCGAGGCGGCGAGCCTGGCCAGGCCCTTCGTCAGCACCTCGGAGTAGACGTCGTCGGGGTCGAGGCGGCGCAGCTCCTCGGCCAGGCAGTCCCGCAGGGGACGGCGAGGCAGCGCGATCCTGCGGTCCGGCTGACCCGGCTGGGCGAGGACGGCGACCGCGCCGGAGGCCCGGACCAGCTCCACCGGACCGGACTTGCGCTCCAGGCGCACCGCGGACATGCCGCCGCCCGCCCGGGTGCGGACCCGGCTCACCGGGCAGCGCAGGCTGTGCGCGAGCCAGGCCGCCAACAGCTCGGTGCTGGGGCTGTCCGAGGCCCCGGAGACGGTCGCCCGCAGCACCGGCTCGTACGGCGCCTGGTCCAGGGCTGCCGCCAGCAGGGCACGCCACAGGGTCAGCCGGGTCCACGCGAGGTCGGTGTCGCCCGGCGCGTGGTCGGCGGCGAGGCGCCTCAGCGTCGCTCCCGGCCGGGTGCACGCGGCCGAGTCCGTGATCCGCCGGGTGGCCATCGCGCCCAGCGGGTCCCGCGACGGCACGGACGGCGCCTGACCCGGCCACCACACGACCACCGGGGCGTCGGGCAGCAGCAGCGGCACGATCACGGCGTCACCGTGGTCGGCGAGCGCGCCGTACAGCCGCAGCACGAGCACCTCGCTCGCGCCGGCGTCCCCGCCCACCCGGATCTGGGCGTCCAGCCGGGAGGAACCGCGCTTGCTGCCCCGGGCCACCACCAGCACGCGGCACGGGTGCTCGCGACTGGCGTCGTTGGCGGCCGCGATGGCGTCCTCGGCCTGGTCGTCGTCGGTGGCGATGACCAGCGTCAGCACCCGGCCCAGGGCGATCGCCCCGCCGCTCTCGCGCATGTCCACCAGGTGCCGGTTGATGGCCGACGTGGTCGTGGAAGGAAGGTCGACGATCACGGACGCCGCCAGGCCCGGCCGGACCGCGCCAGCATCTCGTGGGAGGACGCCGGCCCCCAGCTGCCGGCCGGGTAGTCCTCCGGCTCACCCTTGGACTCCCAGTACCGGATCACCGGGTCGAGGATCCGCCAGGACAGCTCGACCTCCTCGTGCCGCGGGAACAGCGGCGGCTCGCCCAGCAGGACGTCGAGGATCAGCCGCTCGTACGCCTCGGGGCTGGACTCGGTGAAGGAGTGCCCGTAGCCGAAGTCCATCGTCACGTCGCGGACCTCCATCGCCGTCCCCGGCACCTTGGAGCCGAAGCGGATGGTGATGCCCTCGTCGGGCTGCACCCTGATCACCAGGGCGTTCTGCCCGAGCTCCTCCGTCGCGGTCGTCTCGAACGGCAGGTGCGGAGCGCGCTCGAAGACGACCGCGATCTCGGTGACGCGCCGGCCGAGCCGCTTGCCGGTCCGGAGGTAGAAGGGGACGCCTGCCCACCGGCGGGTGTCGATCTCCAGCTCGACCGCGGCGTAGGTCTCGGTGACCGAGTCGCGCGGGATGCCGTCCTCGGCCAGATAGCCGGGCACCTTGGTGCCCCCCTGCCAACCCCCCGCGTACCGGCCGCGCGCCGTGC
>DASROP010000126.1:0-2286 GCA_035646835.1 Actinomycetales bacterium
GCCCCGATCCGGGCCTTCAAGGACGACGTCCTGGCCCACCTGGGCAAGCCGATGATCGACGTCCGGTCCGAGCCGGAGTACACCGGCGAGCGCACGCACATGCCCGACTACCCCGAGGAGGGCGCGCTGCGCGGCGGGCACATCCCCGGTGCGCAGTCGGTGCCGTGGGCCCGGGCCGCGGCGGACGACGGAACGTTCAGGACCCGTCGCGAGCTGGAGGAGATCTACCAGCAGGAGAAGGGCCTGTCCCTCGGCGACGCCGTGATCGCCTACTGCCGCATCGGCGAGCGCTCCAGCCACACGTGGTTCGTGCTCAACCACCTGCTGGGCTTCGACAACGTCCGCAACTACGACGGCTCCTGGACGGAGTGGGGCAACGCCGTGCGCGTGCCGATCGTCAAGGGCGCCGAACCGGGGGCCGTCACCGTCGGAGCGCGATGACCGCGACGACGACCGACCTGCCTGCGGCGCTCGCCGAGATCGTCGAGGACTTCGGCGCGCTCACCGTGCCGGACCGGCTGCAGCTGCTGCTCGACTTCAGCCGCGGGCTCCCGGCCCTGCCCGCGCGTTACAGCGAGCACCCCGAGCTGCTCGAGCCGGTGCCGGAGTGCCAGTCGCCGATCTTCCTCGTCACCGAGGTCGACGGTGCCGGCCCGGACGCCGCGGTGCATCTGTTCTTCTCCGCGCCACAGGAGGCGCCGACCACGCGAGGCTTCGCGGGGATCCTCGCCGAGGGGCTCGAGGGGCTCACCGCGGGCGAGCTGCTGGCCGTGCCGGACGACGTCTCGCACCGGCTCGGCCTGGACGAGGCCGTGTCGCCGCTGCGGCTCCGCGGGATGGCCGGCATGTTGGGACGGATCAAGCGGCAGGTGCGCGAGAAGACCTCCGGGTGAGGGTGCTGCTCCCGCCCGGGCGCTGCGGCGAGGTGGTCGGGGAGGACCCGTCCGAGGCGCTGCTGCGTGAGCTGTACACGTACCCGCCCGGCGGCTGGCTGCGGGCCAACATGGTCTCCACGCTCGACGGCGCCGCGACGGGGCCCGACGGTCTCTCCGGCTCGATCTCCTCCGACGCCGACAAGCGCGTCTTCACCGTGCTGCGGACGCTGGCGGACGTCGTCCTGGTCGGCGCGGGCACGGTGCGCGCCGAGCGCTACGCGCCCGAGGAGCCTCCCGACGAGCTGGCGGCGCTGCGCACCGCCGAGGGACGTCGTCCGGCCCCGCCCTTCGCGGTCGTGACGCGGTCCTGCGACGTGCCGGCGGCGCTCTTCGACGGTGACCTGGGCACGCTCGTGGTCACCTGTGCCGCCGCCGGCCCGCCGGCCCTGGCCAGGGTGCGGGACCTGGCCGGCGACGACGGAGTGATCGTCGCCGGCGGCGAGGCGGTCGACCTCAGGCGGGCGCTCGACGAGCTCGCCGAGCGCGGCCTGCGGCACGTCCTCTGCGAGGGCGGGCCGACGCTGCTCTCGGAGCTGATCGCCGCCGGCGCCCTGGACGAGCTGTGCCTGACCACCGCGCCTGTGATCGCGACCGGTGTCGCCCGCAGGATCGACGTCGCCTCGGTGCAGGGACCGGGCCGGCGCGTGTCCCCCGGCCACGTGCTGGCGGGCGACGACGGCAGCCTGATCGGCCGCTGGGTCGTCGGCGACTGACCCGGTATGACCATTCCCTGGGACAGCGCCGGGGTGGGACAGTGACCGACATGGTCGCCTGGACTGACCTGCTGGAGGCGTCCGCGCGGGTCGCCGAGCCCGACGAGGGGATCGGCCTGGACGAGCTGAGGCTCGCCGCGCGCAACCACGGCATGCCGCTGGAGGCCCTCCGGTACCCGCTGACGCCGGCGGGGCTGCACTACCTGCTGATCCACTACGACATCCCGCACGTCGACGAGGCGGCGTACCGGCTCTCGGTGCGCGGCATGGTGCAGCGCCCGGTCGAGCTCGACCTGGCCACGCTGCGGGCGATGCCGACGCGCACCCTCGCCGTCACGCTGGAGTGCGCCGGCAACGGGCGCGCTCGGCTGCACCCGCGACCGGTCTCCCAGCCCTGGTTCGACGAGGCCGTCGGCACGGCCGAGTGGACGGGGACACCGCTGGCACCGCTGCTCCGGGAGGCCGGGCTGGCCGACGGCGCGGTCGAGGTGGTGCTGACCGGCGCCGACCACGGGATCGAGTTCGGCTCCGAGCAGGACTACGCCCGGGCGCTGCCGCTCGGCGAGGCGATGGCCGACGACGTCCTGCTCGCCCACACGATGAACGGGCAACCGCTGCTTCCCCAGCACGGGGCGCCG
>DASROP010000127.1:0-34007 GCA_035646835.1 Actinomycetales bacterium
CAGGGCTCGACGATCCCCAACGCCGCCTGAAACACCTCGAGCTTGCCCGCACCACGCCCCTCGCTGCGCCCAGTCACGAGCCCCGACCGTAGTGACACAGGCGTCAGAAACACCGGAACCCACACGATTCAGCGAGGAGCCCCGAGCAGCGACAGGGCGGCGCCGACGTACATGCCCTTGACGGCCAGGGCGACCGGTGGTGGTGGCGTCATCGGCCCGGCCGGCGCGCTCTCGCCGGATGTCGGGTAGGCGTCGCCGCCGGGGTAGGCGGGCTGGTTCGGGTCCTGCGTCATGGATTCCCCCTGGTTGGGCGCTGTCGATGGCGCCCGCAGGGTATCGGGGGAGTCAGCCGATCTCGATCACGACCGGGACGTGGTCACTGGGGCCCTTGCCCTTGCGCTCCTCGCGCTCGATGTGCGCGCCCGTCACGCGGGTCGCGAGCGCCGGGGAGGCGAGCAGGAAGTCGATGCGCATGCCCATCTTCTTGGGGAAGGACAGCTGCTTGTAGTCCCAGTACGTGTAGGTGCCGGGGCCCGGTGCGTGCGGCCGGACGACGTCCGCGTAGCCCGTCTCGACGATCGCGGTGAAGGCCGCGCGCTCACGCGGCGAGACGTGCGTGGAGTCGGAGAAGGCGGCCATGTCCCAGACGTCGTCGTCCTGCGGCGCCACGTTCCAGTCGCCGGCCAGCGCCACCTGGGCGGTCGGGTCGTCGGCGATCCACCCGGCCGCGGTCTCGCGCAGCCGCGCCAGCCAGTCGAGCTTGTAGAGGTAGTGCGGGTCGTCCACCTCCCGGCCGTTCGGCACGTAGAGGCTCCACAGCCGCACCCCGCCGCAGGTCGCCCCGATCGCCCGGGCCTCGGCGGCGACCGGGTCGCCCCAGCCCGGTTGACCCTCGAAGCCGAGCTCGACGTCGCCCAGCCCCACCCGGGAGGCGATCGCCACGCCGTTCCACTGGCTCAGCCCGTAGTGGGCCACCTCGTAGCCGAGCGCGGAGAAGGCCAGGTGGGGGAACTGGTCGTCGCGGCACTTCGTCTCCTGCAGCGCGATGACGTCGACGTCGCTGCCCTCCAGCCAGGCCAGCACCCGGTCCGTCCGCGCCCGCATCGAGTTCACGTTCCAGGTCGCCATCCGCATGGACGGCGACGCTACCGATGCCCGCCGACGCTCTAGCCTCGCACCCCATGACCACCGCACTCGTGACCGGCGGAACCTCCGGCATCGGCCTCGCGTTCGCCCGGCGCTTCGCGGCGGAGGGCCGTGACCTGGTGCTGGTCGCGCGTGACCGCGACCGGCTGGCCGCTGTCGCCGGCGACCTGATCGACCGGCACGGCGTCGGTGTCGAGGTGCTCGTCGCCGACCTGTCGGCGCGCGACCAGCTGCAGTCCGTGGCCGACCGCCTGGGCGACGCATCGCGACCCGTCGACCTGTTGGTCAACAACGCCGGCTTCGGCCTCAAGCGCCGGTTCGTCGAGGGCGAGCTCGCGGCGGAGGAGCAGATGTTCGATGTCCTGTGCCGCGCCGTCCTCGTGCTCTCGCACGCCGGCGCCCAGGCCATGATCAGGCGGGGGAGCGGCGCGATCGTCAACGTCTCCAGCGTCGCCGGGTTCACCGCGGGCGGCTCGTACGCGGCCGCCAAGGCGTGGGTGACGACGTTCACGGAGGGCCTCGCGTGCGAGCTGCGGGGAACCGGGGTCACCGCCACCGCGCTCTGTCCCGGGTTCGTCCGGACCGAGATGCACCAGCGCGCGGACATGACCATGCGCTCGATCCCCGCCCGGGCCTGGCTGGACGCCGACGAGCTGGTTGCGGCCGCGATGGCCGACGTCCGCCGTGGCCGCGTGATCAGCGTGCCGACGGTCCGGTACAAGGTCGCGGCCCTGCTGGCGCGCAAGGGACCTCGCGCCGTCGTCCGGCGGGTGACCGGCAGCCGCCCCCGCAGCCGCCACTAGGGTCGCCGATCATGAGTGACCGCGAGCAGCTGCTGTCCCTGATCTCCGAGCTGGCCGTCGTCCACGGTCGCGTGACGCTGTCCAGCGGGCTCGAGGCCGACCACTACGTCGACCTGCGCCGGATCACGCTCGACTCACGGTCGGCGCCGTTGGTGGGACGGGTGATGCTCGACCTGTTGGACCGCAACGAGATCCAGCCGGACGCCGTCGGCGGGCTCACCCTGGGCGCGGACCCGGTCGCCGGCGCGATGATGCACGCGGCCGCCGCCGCGGGGCGATGCCTCGATGCTTTTGTGGTTCGCAAGGAGGGCAAGGCGCACGGCCTGCAGCGCCGGATCGAGGGGCCGGACGTCGAGGGCCGTCGCGTCGTCGCGGTCGAGGACACCTCGACCACCGGCGGGTCGGTGCTCACCGCGGTCGAGGCGCTGCGCGAGGCGGGGGCGGACGTCGTGGGCGTGGCGGTGATCGTCGACCGTGCCACCGGGGCGCGAGAGGTCGTCGAGGCGGCCGGCCTGCGCTACCTGTCGGCCTTCTCCTCCTCCGAGCTCGGTCTCTGAGCCCGGCGGGCGCGGAGGCGTGCCGCCACCGGGACGACGAACGACGCCAGGACGGCGACTCCCGCGATCACGTAGGCGAGGTTGCGGACCCACGCGATCGCGTAGGCGACGTTGCCCAGCACGATGAGGCCCGCACCCCAGAGCAGTGCACCGGTGATGTTCGCCGAGACGAACCGGGGGTACGTCATCCGCGCCATCCCGGCCACGATCGGCGTGAACGTGCGCACCCACGGGATGAACCGGCACACCACCACCGCGACCCAGCCGTACCGGTCGTAGAACCACTCGGCCTTCGCCAGGTGCCGGGCGCCGCGGCCGGCCTTCCTCAGGACCCAGGGGCGACCGAGCCGCCGCCCGCACCAGTAGCCGACGGCGTCCCCGGCCACGGCCGCGACCACGGTGCCCGAGACCAGCAGCGGCAGCGAGACGCGCGAGTCCGGGGCCGCCGAGACCAGACCGGCGGTGAACAGCACCGTGTCGCCCGGCAGGAAGAACCCGAACAGCAGGCCCGACTCGACGAACACGAGCGTCCAGACGACCGCGTACACCGCGCCGGCCGTCATCACCGCGAGGTCGGGGTCGGCCAGCTCGCTGAGCCACTCAGACACGTTCGGGCGTCATCCGCCGGTGTCCTCGCGCATCTGGTCGCGTTCGACCTGCCGACGCTCGGCAGGCTCGTCGTAGCGCTCGTCCCGCTTCGGCGCCCGGCCGCGCCAGCCCCGGTAGAGCTCGACGAACACGGGGACCAGGGAGAGCCCGACGATCACGATCAGGATCAGCTCGATGTTGGTCCGCACGAACTCGACCTGCCCGAGGAAGTACCCGAGCACGGTCACGCCCACGCCCCAGAGCAGCGCGCCGACGACGTTGTACTTGACGAAGTGCCCGTAGTGCATCTTGCCCACACCCGCCGCGACCGGGGCGAACGTGCGCACGAACGGCACGAAGCGCGCGACGATGATCGTGCGGCCGCCGTACCGGTCGAAGTAGGCGTAGGTCTGGTCGACGTAGGCCTGCTTGAAGAAGCGCGAGTCGGGCCGGTTGAAGACCTTCGGGCCGGCCTTGCGTCCGATCAGGTAGCCGCACTGGTCGCCGGCGAACGCCGCGACGAAGATCATCAGGCACAGCAGCCACAGGGGGGTGCGGATGCTCTCCTGGGCCACCAGGAGCCCCGCGGTGAAGAGCAGCGAGTCGCCCGGCAGGAACGGGAACAGCAGGCCGGTCTCGATGAACACCACCACGCAGATGCCGATCAGCGCGTAGTCGCCGAAGGAGGCGATGAGGTTCTCGGCGTCCAGCCAGCTGGGACCGATCAGCGGGATGAGCTCGGCGGTCAGCGGGGGCACGCGCCCAGGGTACGTGTGGTCGCTCCTGGGCCGCCCGCCCTAGCCTGGCGCTGTGACCACCATGCCCGGAGTCGGCCCGTGGGTCGGGCCGTGGCCGGACGACGACCGCTACGACCCCGAGCTGCTCGCGCACGGGGACCGGCGCAACGTGGTCGACGCCTACCGGTACTGGCGGGTGGAGGCCGTGGTCGCCGACCTCGACACCCGCCGCCACCCGGTGCACGTCGCGATCGAGAACTTCAGCCACGACCTGAATATCGGCTCCGTCGTCCGCACCGCCAACGCCATGAACGCGGCGAGCGTCCACGTCGTCGGCCGCCGCCGCTGGAACCGCCGCGGCGCGATGGTCACCGACCGGTACCTGCGCGTGCAGCACCACCCGGATGCGGACTCACTCGGGTCCTTCTGCGCGTCGGAGGGCCTGGCGCTGGTCGGGATCGACAACCTGCCGGGTGCCGTCGAGCTGGAGACGGCCGACCTGCCGAGGGACGTCGTCCTGCTCTTCGGGCAGGAGACGACCGGACTGTCGGAGGAGGCGCGGGAGCGGTGCGGCCAGGTGCTGTCCATCGCCCAGTTCGGCTCCACCCGGTCGATCAACGCCGGAGCGGCCGCGGCGATCGCGCTGCACGCGTGGGTGCGTCGCCACGTCTACGGCCAGCGCCCGGAGCGGGTGCAGGCATGAGGCGGGTCGTGGTCGTCGGCGCCGACGCCGCGGGGATGTCCGCCGCCAGCCAGGCGCTGCGGGTGGCCGGGGGCGACCTCGAGGTGGTGGCGTGCGAGTCCACGACCCACACGTCGTACAGCGCGTGCGGCATCCCGTACTGGATGGCCGGCGACGTGCCGGACGGCGACGCGCTGGTGGCCCGGACGGCGGTCGAGCACCGCGAGAACGGGATCGACCTGCGGCTGCGGCATGAGGTGACCGGGCTCGACCTCTCGGCCGGCGAGGTGGAGGTCCACGACCACGAGCGCTCGCACACCTACCGGCTCGGCTACGACGAGGTGGTGCTCGCCACCGGCGCCGAGGCGCTGCTGCCGGACTGGGCCCGTGCGGGCGACGCCGTCCTGCCCGTCAAGACGCTGGACGACGGCGCCGCGTGGAGACGCATCGTGGCCGAGCGGCGGCCGGCGTGCGCGCTCGTCGTCGGCGGCGGGTACATCGGCGTCGAGGTCGCGGAGTCGTTCGCCCGGCTCGGGATCACAACCACCCTGGTCACGCGGGGGGCCGAGCCGATGTCGTCGTCCTTCGAGCCCGCGATGGGGGCCCTCGTGCGCAGGGCACTGGAGCGGTTGGGGGTGGACGTCGTCACCGGCACCGAGGTCACCGCCCTCGAGCCCGCAGGGTCGGACGGCGTGGGCGCGCGCGCCGCGTGCGTGGGCGGCGTCGAGTACGCCGCGGACGTCGTCGCGCTGGGCATCGGGGTCCGGGCGCGAACGGCCCTGGCGGTCGGCGCCGGCCTCGCGGTCGGTGCGCACGGTGGCCTGGTGCCGGACGACCGGCAGGTGCTGGCCGACGGCGTCTGGGCCGCGGGCGACTGCTGCGAGGTCTGGGACCGGGTTCTCGGCGAGCACTGGTTCGTGCCGCTGGGCACCCACGCGAACAAGGCCGGTCGCGTCGCGGGCACCAACCTCGGCGGCGGGTCCGCGTGCTTCCCCGGCGTGGTCGGGACGGCGATCACCCGCGCCGGCGACGCCGAGGTCGCGCGCACCGGCCTGCTGGTGGAGTGGGCCCGCCGCGCGGGACGGGACGCCGTGTCGCTGACGGTCGAGTCGACCACGGCGGCGGGGTACATGCCGGAGTCCGACCCGATGACGGTGACGGCGATCGGCGAGCGCGGCACCGGCCTGCTGCTCGGGATGCAGATCGTCGGCGGTCGTGGTGCGGGCAAGCGGATCGACGTCGCGGCGACAGCCCTGTGGAACGGGATGCGCGCCGACGACGTCGCGATGCTCGACCTCGCCTACGCACCGCCGTTCTCGCCCGTGTGGGACCCGGTGCAGATCGCCTGCCGCAAGCTGGCCCTGGAGCTGTGAGACGCGTCAGCGGGCGGCGAACAGGGATCGGACGTTGGTGGGCGGCGCCTCGACGCTCGCCTGGCCTCGCTGCAGGAGGAGCTCGGCGATGGACGAGGCGTGACGCGGCCGCGAGAACAGGTACCCCTGACCGCTGGGGCAGCCCATGTCGCGGAGCATCCGCACCTGCTCCGGTGTCTCGATCCCCTCGGCGACGACGGAGAGGCCCAGCGCCGACGCGAGCTGCAGGATGCCGCGGGTCAGGGTCGCGTCCGTCGCGTCGGTCGCCACGTTCTCGATGAAGCTCTTGTCGAGCTTGAGGATGTCGACCGGGAACCTGCGCAGGTAGGCCAGCGACGAGTAGCCGGTGCCGAAGTCGTCCACCGCGACGTGGACACCGGCGCCCCGCAGGGACGCCAACCGCTCGATCCCGCCGTGCGCGTCCAGCATCATCGCCGACTCGGTGATCTCGAGCACGAGGGAGCCCGGAGGCACCCCGTGGACGGCAAGCGTCTCGGTGACCAGCCCCACGAAGTCCGGGTCGGTGACCTGGGACGCCGAGACGTTGACGTTCATCCGGAAGCCCGGAGGCAGCAGGGACTGGTCGGCCCAGCGGGCCAGCTGGCCCACCGCGGAGTCGAGCACGTGGGCACCGAGCGGCACGATCAGGCCGCTGTCCTCGGCGACCGGGATGAACTCGGACGGCGGCAGCAGGCGGCCGTCCTCGCGGCGCCACCGCGCCAGTGCCTCGACGCCGGTCACGGTGCCGTCGTCCAGGCGGACGATCGGCTGGTACCACAGCTCCAGCTGGTGGCCGTTGATGGCGCGTGCCAGCGACTCCTTGAGCTCGGCCCGTCGCACTGCAGCGGCGTGCATCGCCGGGTCGTAGACCGCGTAGCCGCGGGTTCGCGCGCGCTTGGCCTGGTACATCGCGATGTCGGCGTTGCGGAGGAGCGCGCCGTCCGACGCGCCGCCCGCGGACCCGACCGCGATGCCGATGCTCGCCCCGACGACGGCGGTGTGCCCGCTGACGGTGAACGGGGAGCGCAGGGCATCAAGGACGCGCCGGGCGACCCGGATCGCGACGTCGCCGGAGTCGATGCCGGTCAGCAGGACGGCGAACTCGTCGCCGCCCAGACGCGCGACGGTGGCCTCGGCGTCGACGCAGGGGACGATGCGTCGCGCGACCGCGGCGAGGAGCTCGTCGCCCGCCGCGTGCCCCAGGCGGTCGTTGACCGACTTGAACTCGTCCAGGTCGACGAACAGCACGGCCACCGATCGACCGGCCGGCGCGGACGCCTCGGCCTGGGCCACGCGGTCCGCGAACATCACCCGGTTCGGCAGTCCCGTCAGGTCGTCGTGGTACGCCTGGTGACGCAGCTCCTCCTTGTGCGCGGTGACCTGAGCCAGGCTGCGCTCCAACCGGCCCGCCTCGAGGACGAAGCTCGCCTGCCGCGCGAGGGTCTCGAACAGTCTCGCGTCGGAGCTCGTGAAGTGGCTGGCCTGGCCCAGTCGGTTGTGGACGGAGACCATCCCGACCAGACCGCTCTCGCCGGTCAGCGGGGCCACCATCGCGTCCGCCACGCCCAGCTCGCGGCGGGCCTGCCGCACGCGGGCGTCGTCCGCCCCGGCGAGGAGCAGGACGGGCTTGCCGGGCGCGAGCAGGTCGACCAGCAGCTCCTGTGCCCCCGGCGCCAACGGCGAGGTCTCGCGGCGTCCGCCGTCCCCACGGGCGCTGTAGCTCAGGCCGCCGGCCGGGCTGCGGCCGGTGAACAGCGCCAGGTGCGCGGACTCGGCCTGGAAGCAGGTTCGGGTGCGGTCGAGGAGGGCCCGGACGGCGGACTCGCTGTCGGCGGCCTCGTGCATCGCCGTCGACGCGTCGTACAGGAACTCCAGGCTCTCGCGCTTGCGACGCTGCGACGTGTACGCGCCGTAGGCGGCGTACAGCATCACCGCGGGAACCCCCAGCACGAGCGCCTCGCCGACGTCCCGGCCCAGGGCCGAGACGGCGACGAGGCCCAAGGCGATGTTGGACAGGCCGGTCATGCAGGCGAGGACGGCGGTCTCCCGCAGCCTCGACCACCTCCAGGTCCTCTCCACCGTCGAGATGGCGACGAAGATCGCCACCGCCGCCACCAGCGACGTCACGAGCACCGCCGCGGTCGCAGCCGCCCAGCCCGTCGGCAGGCCTGCCGGGTGCACGTCCACGAGGTGGAAGATCGTGGCCGCCGCCGACGCCATCAGCATGAACAGGCCCAGGTTGAAGGCCAGCCTGATCGGCTCCTGGCGGCGGTGCAGCACCAGCGCAGCCGCGGCGCCGCACAGGTAGCCGGCGAGCAGCTCGAACGGTGTAGCGACGAACAGCCCGATCACGAGCGGCACCTCGCTGAGCGAGAACGAGTGGGCCTGGCGGCCGTACTCGATGTGGGCGACGAAGCGCTCGGCGAGGTAGAACATCAGGGCCAGCACCCACCAGGGCAGGTGCGGCGCGGACGACGGGACCGTGACGCCGACCAGCCCCGCCTGGAGCAGCACCGAGACGATGACGAAGCCGACGGCGAGCGCCCAGACGCGCGCCGTCGCCGACGTCAGAACCAGGACCCTGTCCACGACGACCCTGTCCACGACGACCCTGTCCAGGACGACCCGGTCCAGGAGGAGCCGGTCCACTTGCTGCCGGTCCAGGACGACCCGGTCCACGAGCTTCCGGTCCACTTGCTGCCCGTCCACGAGCCGCCGGTCCACGAGCTTCCGGTCCACGTCCCACCGCTCCACCCGGACTCACCGCTCGGGGAGCCGTTGGCGCCGTCCAGGGTCAGCTCGCTGTCGAACTCGCCCGTACCCGTTGACCTGGGCCACGTCTGGACCGCCCGTGGTGTCGGTGCCGAGATCGCCACCTCGAGCGCCAGCGCGCCGTGACCCTGCCCCCGCCGGTGCGCGTCAGGCACGCGCTGCGCCGTCGAGGTGAGCAGTGCCTTGAGCTGGTCGGGCGTGATGCCGGGCCGCTGCTGGATCACGAGCGCCGCCGCACCGGACACCACAGCCGCTGCCTGGGACGACCCGCTGCCGCGGAAGAAGCGGTCATCCACCCTTGCCTCGGGCACCTCCGAGTCCACGAACGAGCCGGGGCTGCGGAGGCTGACGATCGAGCGACCGGGGGCGACGATGTCAGGGTTCCGCCTGCCGTCGCCTCGGCTCGACCAGTCGGGGACCGTGTCGTCGGAGCGGGTCGTCGTGTTCTGGGTATTCTGCGCGCCGACGGCAAGGACGTAGGGGTCGTAGGCCGGGTTGCTGAGCCTGCCGGACGCCGACCCCTCGTTGCCCGCTGCCACGACGACGACGATGCCTGCCTCCCAGGCCTTCTCCACGGCGTAGGCCAGGGGATCGATCTCGTACCGCTGCTTCACGCTGGTTCCGAACGACAGGTTCAGCACGCGGATGTTCAGGTCGTCGTCCTCGCGGTGCTCCACCACCCAGTCGATCGCCGCGATGATCTGCGAGATATCGGACTCGCCCGTCGAGTCGGCGACCTTGATGCTCACGAGCCGGGCGTCCGGCGCGACGCCGAGGAAGGCGTCGGGACGCCCGGATGACCTGTTGGAGTGGGAATCCCGGCCCGCGATGATCCCGGCGATATGGGTGCCGTGCCCGTACGAGTCGAGGTACCGCGCCTCCTCGGCATCACCCTCGAACGACAGGTCCGGCCCGCTCAGCACGTGTCCGTCGCCGTCCAGCCCGGTGACGGGCACGACACCGGAGTCGATCATCGCTATGTCGACGCCGCCGCCGGTGAGGCCGTCGGCCCAGTAGGCGTCCGCTCCTACCGATGCGCGGACGCCGGCCAGCGAGGCTGGTCCGGACAGGTCGCCTCCGGGCGCCGGCGACGGGTCGGCGCCCCCCGGGCCGACGTCGTCCTTGCCACGGTCTCGGTCCTTGTCCTTGTCCCGGCCGTCCCGGTCCCGGTCTCGGTCCCGGTCTCGGTCTCGGTCCCGGTCCTTGTCCCGGCCGTTCCGGTCGTTCCGGTCGTTCCGGTCGCGGTCATCGTCCCGGTCCCGATCGTTGCGGTCCCGGTCCCTGCGCTCACCACGGCCGAGAAGGTGGACGACCTCGTCGGCCGTGACCGGCCGGGCCTGCGGAACGCCCGCGAGGGACGCGAGCCTCGACGATGGGAAGTCCAAAACTGCCGGCTCGTCGCCGGGCTCGTGCAGCTCTCGGATGGTCACGGAGCCGTCGTCCACCGGCGCGGCCGTCGACACCGGCACGCCGGAGGCCACCCCGCCGACGGTCACCACGACGACGCCGACGGCCGCGAGGCGGCGCATGAGGCGCGACCCGGCGGTCCCGCCGTCGTCACCCAAAGTCATCGTCATGTCGCTCCCCGTCGTCGGTCGCCGAACCCGTCCTGAGCACACAGAGTCGCTGGCCGGCCACGGTGAGTACTCGTAGAACCCGCCGTCTTCACCCGGTCGCAGCAGCAACGATCACCCGGTCGCAGCAGAGCCCATCGGCCGTTCGGTGGTGCGTCGGCCGGTGAACGGTGGGCATCGCGCCGATCAGCGACACCGCGCGTCGTGGGAGGATCGCGGGCGACCGACGACTCACCGCGCGCAGGAGAGACCATGCCGATCGCCACGCCCGACGCCTACACCGAGATGCTGTCCGCCGCCAAGGCCGGCTCGTTCGCCTACCCTGCGATCAACGTCACCAGCTCGCAGACCCTCAACGCGGCGATCCGTGGCTTCGCCGACGCCGAGAGCGACGGCATCGTGCAGGTGTCCACCGGGGGGGCCGAGTACCTGTCCGGGCCGACCGTCAAGGACATGGTGCTGGGTTCGCAGGCCCTGGCCGAGTACGCGCACCACGTCGCGAAGGCGTACGACGTGAACATCGCGCTGCACACCGACCACTGCCCGAAGGACAAGCTGGACGGCTTCGTGCGACCGCTGCTGGCGATCAGCGCCGAGCGGGTGGCCTCCGGGCGGGAGCCGCTCTTCCAGTCGCACATGTGGGACGGCTCGGCCGTGGCGCTCGACGAGAACCTGAAGATCGCCCGTGACCTGCTGGCGGACTGCGTGAAGGCCAAGGTGGTGCTGGAGATCGAGGTCGGCGTCGTCGGCGGCGAGGAGGACGGCGTCGACAACGAGATCAACGACCAGCTGTACACGACCCCCGAGGACGCCGTCGCCACCGTCGAGGCGCTCGGGCTCGGCGAGAACGGCCGATACATGGCCGCGCTGACGTTCGGCAACGTGCACGGTGTCTACAAGCCCGGCAACGTCACGCTGCGCCCCGAGATCCTCAAGGCCGCCCAGGAGGCCGTCGTCGGCCTGGGTGACCCGGACGGCGATGGCAAGCCGTTCTGGCTGGTGTTCCACGGCGGATCCGGTTCCTCCGCCCAGGAGATCTCGGACGCGGTCGACTACGGCGTCGTCAAGATGAACGTCGACACCGACACCCAGTACGCGTTCACCCGGCCGGTCGCCGAGCACATGTTCACGAACTACGACGGCGTGCTCAAGGTGGACGGCGAGGTCGGCAACAAGAAGGTCTACGACCCGCGGTCGTGGGGCAAGGCCGCCGAAGCGGGGCTCGCGGCACGGGTCGTCGAGGCGTGCGAGGCCCTGCGCAGCGCCGGCCAGCGCCGCCGCTGACCTGACCCGCCGCTCCCACCAACGGGGGAGGCGGTGCGGTCAGGCGGCGGGACCGCCGGGTCCGTCGTGCGCGCGGTCGTCCCGAACCGCGTCGTCGGGCGGCGGGTCGTCGGGCAGCGAGTCGTCGACACCCGGGTCGTCGTCGACGACCCGCAGCAGGTCGCCGATGCTCGTCACGTCGATCAGGAACCGGACCAGGTCGGGCGGCCGGATCACCACGACGGCGGGCTCGGCCCGCGAGGCCAGCTTCGCCAGGAACGCCACCCCGGTGGAGTCCATGAACGTCACGTGCTGGGCGTCGACCTCGATCGGACGGCCGGCGTCCTCGGCCTCGCCGGCGGCCTCGACCAGGTCGGGTCCGAGCTCGGCGTCGATCTCCCCGGTGAGCACGACACGGGTCTTGCGCCCGCCCAGCAGCACGTGCACCGATCCCGGCTCCTGCGGTCGTGGCGTCAACGGCCCTCGTCCGTCGTCGGCGCTGTTGGTAGCGTCGCCCGTCATCCGTCCTCCGCCCCCGACGCCGGTGCTGGCCCGATGCCCACCGGTCGCGGATCACCGCGAACGCTAGACGATGGGAGCCGTGCGTGGTCAAGCCGTCGTCCGACGAACGCGCCCGGGGCCTCCACGATCTGGCGATGACCGCCACCGATCTGTCCTTCACGATCAGCGACGCGCGTCGGGACGACGACCCGCTGATCTGGGTCAACCCCGCCTTCGAGCGGATGACGGGGTACACCGCGGACCGGGTGGTCGGCCGGAACTGTCGGTTCCTCCAGGGCGAGGGCACGGATCCTGACGCGGTCGGTCGTGTCCGTGACGCGCTCCGGGCGGGCGAGCCGGTCGTCGAGACCCTGCTCAACTACCGGGCCGACGGCACCGCCTTCTGGAACGAGCTGTCGATCTCCCCGGTGCACGACGCCGGCGGCACGCTCGTGAACTTCGTCGGCGTCCAGGTCGACGTCACGGCGCGGGTGGACGCCGGGGCGCAGCGTGAGGCGGCCCACGTCGTCGACCGCCGGTCCCGGTCCCGGCTGGCGCTGCTGGCGGACATCGCCGAGGTGGGCCTCGACCTCGACTCGCCGGGCGCCGTGCGCCAGCTTGCCGATGTGCTCGCGCGTGGCCTCGGGGGCTGGTGTGCCGTCGTCGTGACCGAGAACGGGACTGCCCGCCTGGCCGCGATGGCCGGAGCCGAGCTGCCGGTGGAGGCGAGCCACTTCCGCCTCAAGCGGGGAGGCCCGGGCGCTGTGTCCGACCCGGTGGCGGACCTGCTCGCCGGTGTCAGCCGCGCTCCCGTCGACGTCGACCGCACCGTGGCCTTCGCCGACACCTCGGCGAGCCAGTGGCTGGTCCGGACGGTCTGCGCCGCAACCCCGGGGCAGTGCATCGCCGTCGGGGTCGCCGGCCGGCACGAGGTGCTGGGCCTGATCGTCCTCGGTCCCTCGGACGGCACCCTCGACACCGGGGACGTCGCGTTCCTGACGGAGTGCGCGCGACGCGTGGGCCTGGCCTTCGACAACGCGAGGCTGTACGCCCGCGAGCATCTCCTGGCCGAGGCCCTCCAGCGCAGCATGCTCCCCGAACAACCGAGCGTGCCGCACCTGGACGTGTGGTCGTACTACGCGCCGAACCTCGACCACGCGCAGGTGGGCGGCGACTGGTACGACGTGATGCAACCCGACGCCGACTCGGTCGGCATCGTGATCGGCGACGTCGTCGGGCACGACATCGAGGCCGCGGCGGCGATGGGGCAGCTGCGGTCCGTCGTCCGGGCCTACGCCTTCGAGCAGGAGGAGCCGGGCACCGTCCTGATGCGGGTCGACCAGCTCGTGCGCGGGATGCGGATCCCGCGGTCGGCGAGCCTGGTCTACGCGCGGCTGACCCAGCTGGGCGACGACCAGTGGGAGATGGCGTGGTCGCGGGCCGGCCACCTTCCGCCGCTGCTGGTCAGCGCGGGTCAGGTGCACACCCTGTCGGCGAACGGGGGCATGCTCGTCGGGATCGGTGACCGGCCGCGCGCCACCAACACCACCAGGATCGGCCCCGGCGACATCGTCGTCTTCTACACCGACGGGCTGATCGAGCGCCGGTCGCGACCCATGCTGGACGGTCTGCGCGCCCTCCAGCAGCTCTGCGCCTCGCTGGCTCCGACGGACGCCGCCGGCGTCGGCGAGCAGCTGCTCGCCGCACTCGGCGACGCGCCGGAGGACGACATGGCGATCGTCGTGGTCCGCGTTCCCACCGAGCGCATCCCGCAGGCAGGGTCGGCGGTGCCGCGTCAGCGACGGTGGCAGCTACCGGCCGAGCCCACGTCCATCGGCCGGGCACGTCGCCTGACCGTGCAGACCGCAGCCCTGTGGGGTCTGGAAGCCGCCGCGGAGGCCGAGCTGGTCGTCTCGGAGCTGGTCGCCAACGCGGTGCTGCACGGCTGGGGACCGGTCGGGCTGCGGCTGCGGTACGAACCGCGCGGTCTGGTGATCGAGGTGGACGACAGCAACCCGGCACCCCCGGCCCGTTCCGAGGAGGGTCGCGAGGGGCCCGGCGGCTTCGGCCTGCACGTCGTGGAGCGCCTGGCGGAGTGGGGCTGGCACCCCGCGGGCGGGGGGAAGACGGTGTGGGCCAGGATCGGCGGACCGGACGACGACTGACGGCTCAGCGCCCACTGCTCCAGCGCCCGACGACGGCGGCGTCCTCGCAGCGGTGC
Organism: Actinomycetales bacterium; assembly: GCA_035646835.1. Lineage (GTDB taxonomy): Bacteria > Actinomycetota > Actinomycetes > Actinomycetales > DASROP01 > DASROP01. The sequence continues at coordinate 14,218 of DASROP010000127.1, forward strand.
GCCGTGTCGACCCGGAACATGTCGAGCGCCCCGCAGATCTCGAGGACGAACAGGTTGCGCTCGTCGGCTCCGCGCAGCAGGGCCACGCCTCCCCGGCGCTCCGTCGCCTCCGCGAGCGAGATCAGGAACGCGGAGCCGGTGGAGTCGAGGAACGTGGTCCGGCACAGGTCGAGCACGAGCAGCTGACGGCGCAGACCACTGATTCGCGAGACCACCTCGGGGAACTGGTCGCGCTCGGCGAGGTCGAGGTCGCCGACCACAGTCACCGTCACGGTCGTGGGCGACGTGGACAGCTCCATCATCGTGTCGGGTTCCTCCCCTCGTCCGCCCACGCTATCCACTGCGCGGGCGATCTGCCCGATAAGCGATGATGGGGGCATGTCGAACCCTGGCGGCAACCTTCTCGGCGGCATCGAGCCCACGCTCCTGCCCGCCGACCACCCCGACACGACCGTGGCCGCACGGCTGGCCGCCGGCGAGGCGGTGGTGACGCTGGCGGCCGAGCTGCCGTCGTCCAGCCTGGCCTGGGCCGTCCTCGCCGACGACGCGTTCGAGCGGGGCGCGGACGTCGAGTCCTACGCCTACGCCCGGGTGGGCTACCACCGTGGCCTCGACGCGCTGCGCCGTGCGGGCTGGCGCGGGCAGGGGCCGGTGCCGTTCTCCCACGCGCCGAACCAGGGCTTCCTCCGGGCGCTGGCCGCTCTCGGTCGCGCCGCCGAGGCGATCTCCGAGGACGACGAGGCGACGCGCTGCCGCGACCTCCTCGCCGACTGCGATCCGCAGGCCGCGGCTCAGCTGGGCTGACCGGGCACGACGAGCCTCCAGGCGTCGGGGACGACGCGCCACCGGCGCCGGGTGAACGGACCGTCGAGCTCGCCGTCCGCGTTGGTGTGGAACGCTTCCGCGTCCACCGACTCGACCAGGACGTCGCAGCCGCGCGCCGTGAGGACGTCGTCGCGTCCTCCGTGCTCGCCCCGACGCATCGCGAGGGCGTAGCCGACCCGGGCAACCGGGCCGGTGGCGAGCGAGACCATCACGTCGGCGACGCCGTCGAACGGGTCGGCCTCCGGTGCCACCAGGGCGCCGCCGCCGATGCTCATCCCCAGCCCGACGGCCACCATCAGGACCGGGTCGCTGCCGTCGTGCAGCACCTCGTCGTCGACCGTCACGCGCAGGTGCCATCCCAGGGTTCCGACGCCCTCGGCGATGGCGCCCACGGGGTAGGCCGCCTTGCCCAGCCACGGCTTCACGCGCGTTGCCGCCTCGACCATCTCGGCGCCCGCCCCGGCGTGCACGGCGTTCACCACCACGTGGTCGTGGTCGTCCAGCAGCATCTCGACCGCCCTGCCGGTGCCGGTCAGCGCCTGCGTCGCGGCCTCGGCCGGGTCCAGCGAGATGCCCAGGCTGCGGGCCAGGTCGTTGCCGGTGCCGAGCGGGACCACGCCGACGGCGCCGACACGGTGCAGGTCGCCCGCGTCCCGCAGCACCTGAGCCAGCGCGTGCAGGGAACCGTCCCCGCCGAGCACGACCAGCCGCCGCTCGTCACGGACCGCGACGGCCGCGGCGAGCTCGTCCAGGTCCACGGTCGGGACCAGCTCGACGTCCGCCCGCGCCCGCAGCGCCACCATCGCCGCCGCCACGGCCTCGTCGTCGGTGGAGCCGGCGTCGGCGTTGACGAGGGCGAGCACCCGGTCCACTGGCCGCACCTCCGGTAGCCTCGCTCCGCCCCAGCCCAGGCGACATCCCACCACGGAAGGCCAGGTGCTCGTCGGATGCCCGCGATCGTGCTCGTCGGTGCCCAGTGGGGCGACGAGGGCAAGGGCAAGGCCACGGACCTGCTCGGCGGCCGCGTCGACTACGTCGTCCGGTACCAGGGCGGCAACAACGCCGGCCACACCGTGGTGATCGGCGACCAGTCCTACGCCCTGCACCTGCTGCCCAGCGGCATCCTGTCGCCGTCCTGCGTGCCCGTGATCGGCAACGGGGTCGTGGTCGACCCCGGGGTGCTCTTCGACGAGATCACCGGGCTGGAGACGCGCGGGGTCGACTGCTCGCGACTCGTCGTCTCGGCGAACGCCCACCTGATCGCGCCGTACCACGTGACCGTCGACAAGGTGGGAGAGCGGTTCCTCGGCAAGAAGGCGATCGGCACGACGGGACGCGGCATCGGGCCCACGTACGGTGACAAGGTTGGCCGGCTGGGCCTACGGGTGCAGGACCTGTTCGACCCGTCGATCCTGCGCCAGAAGGTCGACGGCGCGCTGAGGCAGAAGAACGAGCTGCTGGTCAAGGTCTACAACCGGCGCGCGGTCGGCGTCGACGAGGTGGTGGACGAGCTGCTCTCCTACGCGGACCGGCTGCGGCCGTTCGTGGCCGACACGGCGCTGCTGCTGAACCGGGCGCTGGACGACGGCTCGACGGTGCTGCTCGAGGGCGGGCAGGGCACGTTGCTGGACGTCGACCACGGCACGTACCCGTTCGTGACGTCGTCCAACCCGACCAGCGGCGGCGCCTGCACCGGTTCGGGCATCGGGCCCACCCGCATCGACCGGGTGGTCGGCATCCTCAAGGCGTACACGACCCGCGTCGGCGCGGGACCGTTCCCGACCGAGCTGCTCGACGCCGACGGCGACTACCTGCGCAAGACCGGTGGCGAGGTGGGCGTGACCACCGGGCGGGCGCGGCGCTGCGGCTGGTTCGACGCGGTGATCGCCCGGTACGGCGCCCGCGTCAACGGATTCACCGACTTCTTCCTCACCAAGCTCGACGTGCTCTCCGGCTTCGAGCGGGTGCCGGTGTGCGTCGCGTATGAGACCGACGGCGTCAGGCACGACGAGATGCCGATGTCGCAGAGCGACTTCCACCACGCCCGGCCCGTGTACGAGACGCTGCCCGGCTGGTGGGAGGACATCTCCCAGGCCCGGACCTGGGACGAGCTGCCGGTCAACGCGCAGCGCTACGTCGAGACCCTCGAGGCGATGTCGGGCGCACGGATCTCCGCGGTCGGCGTCGGCCAGGACCGTGACGCGACCATCGTCCGGCACGACCTGCTCTCCTGACCTCTGCTCACCCACCCCGGCGTTACTCACCGAAACCGGGAGTTTCGCGGCCTCGACGCGGGTCTGGTTGCGTAATCCGGGGCCCGGTGAGTGCCTCGACGGCGTAGCGTGGACGTCGGCGGCCTGCCCGTCGGCGCCGCCCGTCGAGGAGGTGGTCGGCGTGGAGCGAGCCGAGTGCGTCGTGGTCTTCGGGGCCACCGAGCTGTTCGCGGAGCTCAGGCGCGTCGACGACTGGCCCGATTTCGTCGAGGGCCTGAACGCGATCGAGCAGCTCGGGCACCACCGGTACCGGTGGGACCTCGTGTACGCGGGCTCCCCACGACTGGTCGACGTCGTGCTCAGCTTCGATCACCGGCGCCGTTCGATCTCCTGGAAGTCACGGCACCGCCCGCGGTTCGACGGCGGGCTCCGGCTGGCGCCGCTCGATGCGCACCGCACGAGGATCCACCTCTGGATGTCGGTGGAGCCAGTGGGCCTGGTGCAGAGCCTGACCGAGCCGGGGCTGACCAACGCGATGGTGGCGCGCAACCTGCAAAGGCTGTCCGACTGGACGGCGACCCGACGGCACGCGCCCGCCGAGCGCGTCGACGTCGACTTCTGAGGAGCCCATTAGGCTCGGCGCCCGTGAGGGTCCTGGTCGTCGGTTCCGGCGCGCGCGAACACGCCCTCGTCAGGTCGCTCGGGCTCGACCGCGAGGTGACCGAGGTGCTCGCGGCGCCGGGCAACCCCGGCATCGCCGCGGGGGGGACGTGCCTTCCGGTCGACCCGGTCGACCCGCTCGCGGTGACCTCGCTCGCCCGCGAGCACGCCGCCGACCTCGTGGTCATCGGGCCCGAGGCGCCGTTGGTGGCAGGGGTGTCCGACGCCGTCCGGGCCGCCGGGATCGCCTGCTTCGGACCGTCGGGCGCCGCGGCTCGGCTGGAGGGCAGCAAGGCCTTCGCCAAGGAGGTGATGGCGGCCGCGGAGGTGCCCACGGGTCTCGCCCACGTCTGCACGAACGACGCCGAGGTGGCCGCGGCTCTGGACGCGTTCGGCGCGCCCTACGTGGTCAAGGACGACGGCCTCGCCGCGGGCAAGGGGGTCGTCGTCACCGACGACCGGTCGGAAGCGGTCCGTCACGCGGACGCGTGCCTCCGCCGCTCCGGGGGTGCCGTCGTGGTGGAGGAGTTCCTCGACGGCCCGGAGGTCTCGCTGTTCTGCGTCACAGACGGCCGGGAGGTGGTGGCCCTCGAGCCGGCACAGGACTACAAGCGACTGGCCGACGGCGACCGCGGTCCGAACACCGGCGGGATGGGGGCGTACTCGCCGCTGCCGTGGGCGCCGCCTGGCCTGGTGGACGAGGTGGTCTCGCGCGTCGCCCGCCCGGTGGTGACCGAGATGGCTCGCCGCGGTACGCCGTTCGCCGGGCTGCTCTACTGCGGCCTCGCGCTCACCGCGCGCGGCGTGCGCGTGATCGAGTTCAACGCGCGCTTCGGCGACCCGGAGACCCAGGTGGTGCTGGCCCGGCTCGTCACCCCCCTGGGCCAGGTGCTGCACGCCGCGGCCACCGGCCGCCTCGCGGACGTCGTCCCCCTGCGCTGGCGTCCCGACGCCGCGGTCACGGTCGTGGTGGCGGCTCACGGGTACCCGACGTCCCCGCGGCCGGGTGACGAGGTCTCCGGCGTCGCCGAGGCAGAGTCCCTCGACGGCGTGCACGTCCTGCACGCCGGCACGGCGGCGGACGGCGGCAGGCTCGTGGCCGCGGGCGGGCGCGTGCTGTCGGTCGTCGGCATGGGGGCTGACCTGGACGCCGCTCGCGCGCGCGCCTACGCGGGCGTCGACGCCATCACCCTGACCGGCTCCCAGCACCGCACCGACATCGCCGCCGACGTGCATGGAGTCCTTGATCAACGCCAAGGGGGCGTGGGTTGATCAAGGACTCCATGCCCGGGCTGGAGGGGTGGCGGCACGTCTACTCCGGCAAGGTGCGCGAGCTGTACGTCGCGGAGGACGACGACAGCCGGGTGCTGGTGGTGGCGAGCAACCGGATGAGCGCCTACGACCACGTGCTGCCGACGCCGATCCCCGACAAGGGCAGGGTGCTCACCGCGCTGAGCCTCTGGTGGTTCGAGCGGCTCGGTGACGTACTGGCCAGTCACGGCGCCACCCACCACGTGCGGTCGGCCGACGTCCCGGACGCCGTCGCCGGCCGGGCGATGGTCTGCCGGCGGCTGGAGATGGTGCCGGTCGAGTGTGTCGCCCGGGGGTACCTGACCGGGTCGGGGCTGGCCGACTACCGCGCGACCGGTGCCGTCTGCGGCGTCGAGCTGCCGGAAGGTCTGGACGACGGCGACCGGCTGCAGGCGCCGATCTTCACGCCGGCCACCAAGGCGGCCCTCGGGGAGCACGACGAGAACGTCACCTTCGCGGCCGTCGCCGCCGAGGTCGGGCCCGAGCCGGCCGAACGCCTGCGCACCCTGACGCTCGCGGTCTACGCCTTCGCCGAGGGCGTCGCCCGCGACCGCGGCGTGCTGCTCGCCGACACGAAGCTGGAGCTGGGGACCGACCCGTCCGCCGCCGACCCCGATGCCCTCGTGCTGGGCGACGAGGTGCTCACTCCGGACTCCTCCCGCTTCTGGCCCGCCGACGGCTGGCGACCGGGGCGCGCCCAGCCGAGCTTCGACAAGCAGTACGTCCGCGACTGGCTCACGTCGCCGGCGTCCGGCTGGGACCGGCACGGCGGCCAGCCGCCCCCGCCGCTGCCGGACGACGTCGTCGAGCGGACCCGCGCCCGCTACGTCGAGGCCTACGAGCGGCTCACCGGACGCGCCTGGGCCTGACGACTGGCAGGGTGGCGGACATGACGGACCAGCACGAGGCCGACGTGATCGTGATCGGTGGCGGGCCGACGGGGGAGAACGTCGCGGCCCGAGCCGCGCGGGGCGGGCTGAGCGCCGTCCTCGTCGAGGTGGACCTGCTCGGCGGGGAGTGCTCCTACTGGGCGTGCATGCCCAGCAAGGCGCTGCTCCGTCCCGGCGCGGCGCTCGCCGCGGCCCGACGGGTGCCCGGGGCAGCGGCGGCCGTCACCGGCGACCTCGACGTCGATGCGGTGCTGGCCAGCCGCGACGCCTTCACCTCCCACTGGGCGGACGACGGGCAGGTCGCGTGGGCGGCGGGGGCGGGGATCACGGTGGTGCGGGGCCACGGCCGGATCAGCGGCGAGCGGACGGTGGACGTGGTGGCGGCGGACGGCGGCACCTCGAGCTGGACGGCGCGCCACGCCGTCGTCGTCGCGGCCGGCTCGAAGGCGCTGGTCCCCAAGGTCACCGGGCTCGCCCACACCGAACACTGGGGCAGCCGGGAGGCGACCGCCGCGCGCTCGGTGCCGAGGCGCCTCGCGGTCCTCGGCGGCGGGGTCGTCGGGTGCGAGCTGGCGCAGGCCTTCGCACGGCTCGGTTCGGAGGTGACGCTGCTGGCGCACAGCGCGCTGCTCTCCAGCGCCGAGCCTCGCGCGGGCGAGCTGGTCGGCGAGGCGTTGCGTGCGGACGGCATCGACGTGCGGCTCGACACCGAGGTGACCGCCGTCGACCGTGGCGGTCGCGGCCGCCACGGTCCGGTCACCCTGACCCTCGCCGGAGGTGAGACGCTCGTCGCCGACGAGCTGCTGGTCGCGACCGGACGCCGTCCCGCCACCGACGACGTCGGGCTCGGTTCCGTCGGCCTCAACCCCGGGGAGGCGTTGACGACCGACGCGTCGGGGCTCGTCGAGGGCGCACGCGGCGGCTGGCTCTACGCCGCGGGCGACGTCACGGGCGTCGCCCCGCTGACCCACATGGGCAAGTACGCCGCCCGCGCGGTGGGAGACGTCATCGCGGCGAGGGCCAAGGGCGAGGTCACCGACGTCCGGCCGTGGTCGTCCTGTGCGAGCACCGCGGCCCAGGACGCGGTCACCCAGGTCGTCTTCACCGACCCCGAGGTGGCCAGCGTCGGCCTGACCGAGGCGCAGGCACGCGAGCGCGGCCTCGACGTCCGGTGCGTGGGTCTCGACATCGCGGTGGCCGGGTCGTCGCTGCACGCCGAGGGGTACTCGGGATGGGCCGGACTCGTCGTCGACTCCCAGCGCGAGGTGCTGGTGGGTGCGACGTTCGTCGGCCAGGACGTCGCCGACCTGCTGCACTCGGCCACCGTCGCCGTGGTGGGGGAGGTGCCGATGGACCGGCTCTGGCACGCGGTGCCGTCCTACCCGACGATCAGCGAGGTCTGGCTCCGCCTGCTCGAGGAGTACGGCCTCTGACCCCGCGACGATCAAGGAACCCCGCGACGATCAAGGACTTTGCGACCTCGGCATGAGGCGGAAGACCGGGATCGTCCGGTCCGTGTGGCGCTGGTAGGAGGCGAAGCCGGAGTACACGGAGACCATCTTCTCGAAGCCGCGCTCTCGGTCGGCGCCGAGCAGCTCGCTGACGTCGGCCTGGTGGTGGGACTCGCCGTCCTGGAGGCCGACCGGCTCGGTCCGACGCTCGTGGTCGCGCAGGTTGTGCACCCAGGCCGGCCCGCGCTCGCGCCCGCCGGCCGACCCGGCGACGAGGAAGGCCTCGCCGTCGCGCGCGGCGACCAGCGGCGTCCGGCGCACCCGGCCGGACCGGCGTCCGGTCGTCGTCAGCCAGACCGCCGGAACGCCCGGCCCGAGCCGTCGTCCGACGCGGCCCCCACTGACCTTGTCGATGAGCCGGTGCCCCACCGTGAGCGCTGTCATGGCCACGGTGACGCCGCGGTCGTAGACCGGCGTGCCCACTACAGCTCGCAGGCGCCGGCGCCGGCCAGGTCGCGCACCTCGGTGCCCTCGGGGGCGAGTGCCACGGTCTGCCGCATGTACACACGCCGGCCCCGCGCGGCCAGCAGCGCGTCGTGCACCGGGACGGCGACGCGTGGCCCGACGGCCCGCAGGAACGAGACGGTCTCGGAGAACTTGGCCCACGGCGCGTTGAGGGGCAGGGCCAGGACGTCGACGCCGTCCGGCGCGGTGTCGTAGCAGTCGCCGGGGTGGAACAGCACGGGCTCGCCGGCTCCGGAGAGGACGAACCCCACGTTGCCGATCCGGGGGATGTCGTCGTGGATCACGGCGTGCCGGCCGCCGACGGCCCGGATCGTGACGCCCGCGACCTCGACCTCCTCGCCGGAGTGCAGGCCGGCGGCGTCGTGGCCGACCTTGCGCATCTCGGCGGCCAGCTCGGGCTCGGTCAGCAGCGTGGCGCCGTCGTTGGCGTCGAGCAGCAGCGGCAGTCGCTCGGAGTCCACGTGGTCGGGGTGGGAGTGAGTGATGAGGATCGCGTCGAGGTCGGTGATCGTCACCCAGTCGGTCGCGAACGTCCCCGGGTCGATCAGGATGCGGGCACCGGCGACCTCGACCAGCAGGCACGCGTGACCGACGTGCGTGATGCGCATGGCCTCACCCTGCCACCGCTCGTCGGGCACGGCCAGGGACGCCGGTAGCCTGACGCGCGTTCCTGCTGGCCACCACCCCCGGAGCGCAACGCCATGGGACGTGTCGTCGTGGACGTCATGCCGAAACCGGAGATCCTCGACCCCCAGGGAAAGGCGGTCGCCGGTGCCCTGCCCCGGCTGGGGTTCGCGGCGTTCACCGGCGTCCGGCAGGGCAAGCGGTTCGAGCTCGAGGTGGACGGCGAGGTCACCGAGGAGGTCCTGGCCCAGGCACGGGAGGCCGCGACCACCTTGTTGAGCAACCCGGTGATCGAGGACGTCGTGCGCGTCGAGGAGGCGCCCTGATGCGCGTCGGCGTGGTCACCTTCCCCGGGTCGCTTGACGACCAGGACGCGGCGCGCGCGGTCCGGCTCTCCGGCGGCGAGGCGGTCTCGCTCTGGCACGGCGACGCAGACCTGCACGGCGTCGACGCGGTGGTCCTGCCGGGAGGCTTCTCCTACGGCGACTACCTGCGCTGCGGCGCGATCGCCCGGTTCGCGCCGGTGATGGGGCCGCTCATCGACGGGGCCCGAGGCGGCCTGCCGGTCCTGGGTATCTGCAACGGGTTCCAGCTGCTCTGCGAGGCGCACCTGCTGCCCGGGGCCCTGGTGCGCAACGACCACCGGACGTTCGTGTGCCGCGACCAGAGCCTGCGCATCGAACGGACCGACACGCCGTGGACGAGTCAGTACGCGGCGGGCGAGGAGATCGTCGTCCCGCTGAAGAACGGCGAGGGGGGCTACGTCGTGGACGAGCGCACGCTCGACGAGCTCGAGGCCGAGGGGCGTGTCGTGGCCCGCTACCTCGGCGCCAACCCCAACGGCAGCTACCGCGCGATCGCCGGCGTCAGCAACGCCCGCGGCAACGTCGTCGGGCTGATGCCGCACCCGGAGCACGCCACCGAGCCCGGGTACGGGCCGGACCCCCGCAGCGGCACGGACGGCACCGACGGCCTGCGGTTCTTCACGTCGCTCCTCATGGCTGTTGGTGGGGTGGGCCCACGGTGACCGGAGCACGCGTTCGCCGCCGCCCGTGAATCGACGTCAACGTACCAAGGCCCCCGCCACGTTATAGAGAGTGAACCTTGACAGGGGAGGCGAGGCGAGCGTGACGTCGGACCCGGCCTTCTCAGAGTTCGTCCACTCACAGTGGACGTCAGCGGTGCGATTGGCCTACGGCGTGACACTGGATCGTCACTGGGCGGAGGACATGGCTCAGGACGCTTTCGTACGGATGTGGCCGCGGTGGCATCGCGTCCGCGATGAGCGGCCGGAGGCCTACCTCCGTCAGGTCGTGATCAACGTATGTCTCACTGCCATGCGCCGGCGGGTCTGGACCGAGCGAGCCACCGACCTGATCGGCGAGCGGGGCGGTGTGGAGGACCACATGGCGACGGACGTGGCCCAACGCGATGAACTCGTCAGGGCGATGACCTACCTCTCGCCCCGACAGCGTGCCGCTGTGGTGCTCCGGTACGCCGAGGACCAGGACGAGATGGAGGTGGCGCGCATCTTGGGGTGCTCCGTGGGATCCGTGAAGAGCCACACCAGCCGTGGGATCGCGAAACTACGCTCCCGGTTGCGTGCTGGCCGTGACGAGCAGCGTGACCTCGCGGCGAGGACGAGATGAGTCGGATGCCCGAGCGTGCGGATGAAGCGCTGTCCGCAGAGCTGAGGCGGATGCTTGCTCAGCAAGGATCCCCTGGCCCCGCCCCGATACACCGAGTGCTGGCGAGGATCGCACGGAGAACACGCTTGCGGCGGCTTGCGAAGATTGTGGCAACCGGAGGCCTCGCGGTGGTCATCGCCGTTGCTGTCGTCCAACACCAAGTGACTGAGGAGTCGCGAGAGACCGTGATCGCCGCAGGCGGGGGCGAAACCTACTCGGCGCAGGTGGCGGAGGGGAATCAGTTCGCTGGTCTCGGGGAGGGCCCCGGAGGGGTCGCGTACCTCGTCGCCACAGGCACGGTCGAGGATCGCGCTTGGACTGTCGCCTCGACCGGGTTCGGTTCCGTCCACCGGGCGTGCATGCTCGGCGCCGACGAAGTCATCGATGATGCCGCCACCTGCGCCGGATCTGACGGCCCCCCGGTAGCTTGGCAACCCGTCGATCAGTTGCAGCCCGCTGTTTCCGCTGTCGGCGCATGGGGCTTCGTCACGGCCGACGTTGCTGGTCTCCAGGTCCGCACCCGCTCTGGCGCCGTCGAACCAGTCGTGCTCGTCACAACGCCAACGAGCAAAGACGTTCGGTTCTTTGCCTGGCTCACAGAGGGCACCGATGAGCCGGTCGCCATCGAGATGCTTGATCGCGACGGCTCCGTCCACAGGAGCGTACCGCCAACTACGGGGAGAGGCTGCCGCGATGTGGTGAACCCGGATGCGCCGTGCCCGGTCGAAGAGAACTGACGAGAGATAGCACCTGACACCAGACGAGGAGATGTGAGATGAAGAAGTCGTGCCTTCTGGCCATAGCAACGCTCGCGGCGGCACTGATCGGTGCGCCCGCGAGTGCTGAAGTCGGGCAGTCGGAGAGCGTAGACACCCACTGCATCGCCACCGTGACCGCAGACGGCGGGGCATCACCGTTGACCTGCTACGACGACTTCCGGGCACTTGTCCGAGAACTGACAGGTCGGGAGCCAAGGTCGGACCTGACATCCCGGAACCCAACCGATCGCGATCTCAACCCACACCTCTACGAGGAAGGTGGAGCGGGTGCGGCAGGTGCCACACAGGCTGCCGCGACTGTGATCGGCATCAGCTACGAAGACACCGGCTTCGGCGGTAGCTCGTGGGTGCACAGTGTCGGCAGTGGCGGTTGCACATCCACCACGGGGTACAGCATCAGCAGTCTCTCGGGCACCAGCTGGGACAACAGGATCAGTTCCGCACTGACGTACGCCAACTGCCAAGCGCAGTACTGGGAGTACGCAAACTTCGGTGGCGCATTGAAGCTCTGCGGATGCAGCAGTATGCAAGCGATGAACGACAAGACGTCGTCGATTCGGTGGCGCTTGCCCTGACGTAAAACACTGCTCGACGCTGCGTCATCAAGACGTGGCGCCGGACGATAGCCTGTCCACCGGAGTTTGGCTCGCCCCAGGGGTGTTCGAAGGCGTCGCAGCGAGGAGTTCGATGCATAGCCAGTACGGCAGCCGATCGGCCACGCCGAGTGACACCGTCGAGAGGGCGGCGACCACGCCGGACGTCGTCCAGCCCTACCCCGAGCTGGGCCTCAAGGACGATGAGTACCAACGGATCCGCGACATCCTCGGACGCCGGCCGACGTCGGCCGAGCTCGCCATGTACTCGGTGATGTGGAGCGAGCACTGCTCGTACAAGTCCTCCAAGGTGCACCTGAAGACCTTCGCCGACGTCCCGCAGGAGACTCGACTGGGCAAGATGCTGGCGGGCATCGGCGAGAACGCCGGCGTCGTCGACATCGGCCAGGGCTGGGCGGTGACGTTCAAGGTCGAGAGCCACAACCACCCCAGCTACGTCGAGCCCTACCAGGGCGCGGCCACCGGCGTCGGGGGCATCGTGCGTGACATCCTGGCGATGGGGGCGCGGCCGGTCGCGGTGATGGACCAGCTGCGGTTCGGTGCGATCGACCACCCCGACACGGCCCGCGTCGTGCACGGCGTGGTCGCGGGCGTCGGCGGGTACGGCAACTGCCTCGGTCTGCCGAACATCGGCGGCGAGGTCGTGTTCGACCCCTGCTACCAGGGCAACCCGCTCGTCAACGCGCTGAGCGTCGGGGCGCTGCGCCACGAGGACCTGCACCTCGCCAACGCGACCGGTGAGGGCAACCTCGTCGTCCTCTTCGGCGCGCGCACCGGCGGTGACGGCATCGGTGGGGTCTCGGTGCTCGCGAGCGAGACCTTCACCGGCACCGGCCCGGCAAAGCGGCCCTCGGTGCAGGTGGGCGACCCGTTCGCCGAGAAGGTCCTGATCGAGTGCTGCCTCGAGCTCTTCAAAGCCGGTGTGGTGGAAGGGATCCAGGACCTCGGAGGCGCCGGGCTGAGTTGCGCGACGTCCGAGCTGGCAAGCGCCGGGGACGGCGGCATGGACGTGCGGCTGGACGACGTCCCCTTGCGTGACGAGTCGCTGGCGCCCGAGGAGATCCTGATGTCGGAGTCGCAGGAACGGATGATGGCCGTCGTCCGCCCCGACGCCCTCGACGCCTTCACCGAGATCACGAGGACGTGGGACGTCGAGTCCGCCGTGATCGGCGCCGTCACCTCCACGCAACGGCTGCGCATCACCTGGCGCGACGAGGTCGTCGTCGACGTGCCGCCGCGCAGCGTGGCCCACGAGGGCCCGGTGTACGAGCGTCCCTACGCGCGGCCGTCGTCCCAGGACGCGCTGCAGGCCGACGCCGCCGAGGCCCTGCCGCGGCCGAAGACCCCGGACGAGCTGCGCGCCACGGTGCTCGCCATGGCCGCCTCACCGAACCTCTGCAGCCGAGAGTGGGTGACCGACCAGTACGACCGCTACGTGCTGGGCAACACCGCCCTGGCGATGCCGGACGACGCGGGCGTCGTCCGCATCGACGAGGAGACCGGGCTGGGCGTCGCCGTCGCCACCGACTGCAACGGCCGCTTCGCCAGGCTCGACCCGTTCACCGGCGCGCAGCTCGCGCTCGCCGAGGCCTACCGCAACGTGGCGACCGCCGGGGCGAGCCCGCTCGCGGTCACCGACTGCCTCAACTTCGGCTCCCCCGAGGACCCCGCCGTGATGTGGCAGTTCGCCGAGGCCGTGCGCGGGCTGGCCGCGGGCTGCGCCCAGCTGGGGACGCCCGTCACCGGCGGCAACGTGAGCTTCTACAACTCCACCGGCTCCGACGCGATCCACCCCACGCCGGTGGTCGGCGTCCTCGGCGTGATGGACGACGTCGCGCGCCGCACGCCGTCCGGGTGGCGCGCTGGGGGCCAGGCGATCTACCTGCTGGGGACGACGCGCGAGGAGCTCTCCGGCTCGGAGTGGGCGTGGGTGACGCACGGCCACCTCGGCGGCCGGCCGCCGGCGGTCGACCTGGAGGCGGAGCGCCGGCTCGGGGAAATCCTCGTCCACTCCTCGCGGGACTCGCTCGTGACGGCGGCCCACGACCTGTCGGACGGCGGGCTGGCGCAGGCGCTCGTCGAGGCGTGCCTGCGCTACGACGTCGGCGCGAGGGTCCGGCTGGACGACGTCTGCGAGCGCGACGGCGTCGAGGCGTTCGTCGCGCTCTTCTCCGAGTCAGCGGCGAGGGTGCTCGTCTCGGTGCCGCACGACGCGGAGCAGCGCTTCGCCGAGCTGTGCGCCGCCCACCGCTGCCCGCGCGCCCGGATCGGGGTGACGGACGACGAGAGCCGGGCACTCGACGTCCAAGGGCTCTTCACGATCGGCCTCACCGAGCTGCGGGAGGCCTGGCAACCCGTCCTCCGCAACGCCTTCGCCGACTGACCTGTCAGCCCCTGGGCGGCCTATCCGCCGCGCTGGGCCTGACAGGTCAAGGTGAGGGGAGGCGGGTGGCGGCCAGCTGGTGGCCGGTGGCGACCAGGTGCCCGGAGGAGTCCCAGACGTCGCAGACCTCGTCGAGCGTCGCCGCCCGCGAACCGGCGCCGGTGCCGGAGGAGACGACGCGCACCGCCTGACGCACGAGCAGCGGCCCCGGCTCGGGGTGGGCCCGGACCAGCACGGACAGGTGCAGGGTCGGCGTCCAGCCCTCGAGGCCGAGCTCGAACGTCGCCGGCGGCAGCGAGTCCGCCGCCAGCACCAGCGACAGCGCGTCCACCGGGCGGCCGTCGTCGAACGACACCCACGACCGCAGCTCACCGACGCCGCCGGGTGAGCCCCGGGTCCAGCCGAGGGTGGCCGGGTCGTGCTCCTCGACCAGCTCGCTCATCAGCAGCACCTCGAACCCTGGGCCTTGCACCGGCAGCCGCATGCAGGCCTCGCGCGGGGGCATGGACGGCGGCGGCACGGTGTCGTGGTGGTGCGCGGCCCCGGCCCGCGGGAGCCGGCCGCAGGTCAGGCTCGCCTCGAGGTACGGCTCGCCGCCGACCCCGCGCACCCGGGCTCGCAGCACGCTGGAGCCGCGGCCCTCGCGCAGCGGCTCCACGTCGACGTGCACCGGCCCGGCCGGCGCGCTGGCGACGAACGTGCCCGCCACCGCGAGAGGCTCGACGTGGGCACCACCGTCGACCTCGATCTGCGCGATCGCGGCCTGGGCGGCGAGCGCCAGCAGGTACCCGCCGTTGGTGCGCCCGCCCACCGAGAACGTCGGTGACACCGAGGCGTCCCAGGTGCCCGACGTGCCGGACGGCGTGACGGCGATCGCGTCGTCGAAACGGAAGCTCACGGCCTCAACAGCACCTTGATCGCGCGACGTTCGTGCATCGCGGCGTAGCCCTCGGCGACCTCGGCCAGCGGCAGGGTCAGGTCGAAGACGCGGCCGGGGTCGATCGAGTGGTCCAGGACGTCGGCCATCAGCGCCGGCAGGTAGGCGCGGACCGGCGCGATGCCGCCGCGCACGCCCACGTTGCGCCGGAACAGGTCTCGCGGTTCGAGCGCCACCCCGTGCGGAACACCCACGAAGCCGACCTGCCCGCCGGGTCGTACGGCGCCCAGCGCCTGCTCCATCGCCGCGCCGTTGCCGACGCACTCGAGCACGCTGTCGACACCGGCTCCGCCCGTCAGCGTCCGCACCGCCTCGATGCCCTCGTCACCGCGCTCGCCCACGACGTCCGTGGCCCCGTAGGCCCTCGCGAGCGCTGCCCGCGGCTCGTGCCGGCTCATCGCGATCACCTGGGACGCTCCCATCCGGACCGCAGCCAGCACCCCGCACAACCCGACGGCGCCGTCCCCGACGACCGCCACCGTGGAGCCCTCCCGGACGCCGGCGCACACGGCGGCGTGCCAGCCCGTGCCCATCACGTCGGAGAGCGCGAGCAGCGACCGCAGCCCGGCGTCGTCCGACGTCGCGGGCACGCGGACCAGCGTGCCGTCGGCCTGTGGCACCCGGACGAGCTCGGCCTGGCACCCGTCGTAGAAGCCGCCGGCGCGGCACGAGGTCTGCACCCCGTTCGCGCAGTGGTCACAGGTGCCGTCGCTGTAGGTGAAGGGGGCGACGACGTGGTCGCCGGTCGAGAGAGACGAGACCGAGCCGCCGACGTCCTCGACCACGCCGACGAGCTCGTGACCGATCCTCGTGCCGGGCGTGACGTCGTTCTCGCCGCGATAGCTCCAGAGGTCGGAGCCGCAGATGCAGCTCGCGACCACGCGGACGACGGCATCGGTCGGTTGCTCGACCGTGGGCGCCTCGACGTCGGCGAGGCGGACGTCGAAGGGCGCGTCGATCAGGGTTGCTCTCACAGCAGGGCATCCTGGCGCATCGCGGGCTGGCGCAATGATGCGGGTCAACGCGCATCTTGATGCTAGGATGCCAGCATGCGTACCACGGTCTCGCTCGAGCCCGACGTCGTCGCGGCGGTGGAACGGCTGCGGCGGCAGCGGGGACTGGGCGTGAGCGCAGCCGTCAACGCGCTGGCTCGGCAGGGCCTGGTCCGCGAAGCGGGGCAGACCCAGGCGTACGTTCTGGAGCCGGCGGAGCTCGGTCTGCTCGTCGACGTGCACAACGTCTCCGAGGCGCTCGAGCAGCTCGACGGCCTCGACGCGCGCTGATGCTGGTCGACGCGAACCTCTTGCTGTACGCGGTCGACCGCAGCAGCCCGTTCCATCAGAAGGCCCGGCCGTGGTGGCAGGAGCGCCTGAACGGTTCCCGGCAGGTGGGCCTGCCCTGGCCGACCATCGGCGCGTTCGTCCGGATCAGCACGCATCCGCGGGCGAGCGCCCGGCCGCTCACGGTCGACCAGGCCTGGGGCTATGTCGCCGGGTGGCTGGCGCAGCCGGTGACGTGGACTCCGACCGAGACCGATCAGCACGCCGAGGTTCTCGGCGAGCTCCTGCTGCGCCACCGGGTCCGGGGCAACCTGGTGACCGATGCCCAGCTCGTGGCGCTCGCGATCTGTCACGGCCTGGCGATCGTCTCGGCGGACACCGACTTCGCGAGGTTCTCCGAGGTCACCTGGACCAACCCCCTGGCGTCGTGACCGCGCGAAGGCGCACGGATCCCGCCGCCGGCGAGGCGGCCGTGAACCGCTGGCGCCAGGGCGACACCGACCGCGCGACGCTGGCGGTCGCCGTCCGCCACACCCTGGACCTGATGGTGCAACGCGCCCCCGGCAACAGCCTGGAGCTGCGCGTGCCCCCGTTCGCCGCGGTCCAGTGCGTGCCCGGTCCCCGGCACACCCGCGGCACGCCGGGGTCGGTGGTCGAGACGGACGCCGGCACCTGGCTCGCTCTCGCGACCGGTGCCCTGGCGTGGGGCGACGCCGTGGCGTCCGGCCGGGTGCGGGCCAGCGGCGAGCGCGGCGACCTGTCGCACTGGCTGCCACTGGGTACGGTCGTCCCGTGACCGAGCCGACCGACGACGAGCTGACGCAGGCGCCGCGTGGACGGGCGCGCCGGGCCCCGCGGTACGGCCCGTTCGTCGCGAGCGGTGCCCTCGTCGGCTTCGTGGTCGCCGCCGTGCTCGCCGTCGTCCTGCCGCCCGTGGCGGACCACGGCACCGGTGCCGTCCTGGGGTACCTCGGCCTGGTCCTCGCGCTGGTCGGCGGCCTGGTCGGGGCAGCGGTGGCCGTCGTCCTGGACCGCCGCGCGCGCTAGCGGCGTCGCGCGCCGACGTCCAGCACCAGGCCCCCAGGGACGGCCGGGTCGGGCCCGAAGCCCACCCTGGTGAAGTAGTCGGCGGCGTCGGTCATCCGGTCGGTCGGGGCGCGCAGCACGCTGAATCCCAGCCGTGACAACAGCCCCTCGCGGCGGTAGACGAACTTGCCGACGCTGAAGTCGCGGAACCGCGGCAGCACGTAGTCGAGCTCGACGCGGCCCTGCGGGTCGTCGCCGGAGTCGCCGAGGTGGCTGAGCAGCACGACCCCGACAGTCTCGGTCTCGCGCAGCACCAGGAAGGCCGTGCGGCCGGGGGCCGTTCCGTCCCACGCGAACCCGGGGTTGTGGCGCTCGATGTCCGCGGCGTGCCGGCGCAGCAGGTGGCGCAGGTACTCCTCGGTGGGCCCGACCTCGACCACCTCGTAGGTGGTCTCGTCGTCCCGGGTCCGGGCCAGCCGCACCAGGTGCCAGGTGTTGATCACCGCGATCGCGGCGTTCATCGCCACCATCGGCCAGATGCCGAGGACGGCGTTGTACGTGACGAGCAGCACCGACGCCACCAGGTTGAGCGCGCGCAGTCGCAGCACGCGGGCCTGGAGCAGTGAGTAGACCAGGACGCCGGAGCCGACCCAGCCGAGGACCTCCAGCCAGAACATGGTCCGGATCGTAGGTGCCGGCGTCCCGGCGTCCGCACTTCTGATTGCTCCAGCGACCACAAGTGCGGACGCGCGGGGATCGGGCCGTGCTGTGCGACGATGGAGACGTGGCTCGCGGCGACGGACGGTTGACGCACGATCTGCTCCCCGGCGAGAAGGCACCGCAGGACGCCTGCGGGGTCTTCGGCGTCTGGGCACCCGGCGAGGAGGTCGCCAAGCTCACCTACTTCGGCCTGTACGCCCTGCAGCACCGCGGCCAGGAGTCGGCCGGCATCGCGACCAGCAACGGCCGGCAGATCCTCGTCTACAAGGAGATGGGCCTGGTCTCGCAGGTCTTCGACGAGTCCGCACTGAGCTCGCTCAAGGGGCACCTCGCCATCGGGCACTGCCGCTACTCCACCACCGGAGGCAGCCGTTGGGAGAACGCCCAGCCGACCCTCGGCGCCACCGCCGGCGGCACGGTTGCCCTGGCGCACAACGGCAACCTCACCAACTCGTCCGAGCTGCGCGACCTGGTCACCGAGCTCTACGGACGCGCCGCCGGCAGCGAGCTCTCGCGCGGCAACACCACCGACACCGCGCTCATCACCGCCCTCTTCGCCGGCGACCCCGACCGCACGCTGGAGGCCACGGCGCTCGAGGTGCTGCCCCGGCTGCGCGGGGCGTTCAGCCTCGTCTTCTCCGACGAGCGGACGCTGTACGCGGCCCGCGACGCCCACGGCGTCCGGCCCCTGGTGCTCGGCCGGCTCGAGCGCGGCTGGGTGGTGGCCAGCGAGACCGCCGCCCTGGACATCGTCGGCGCGAGCTTCGTGCGCGAGATCGAGCCGGGCGAGATGGTCGCGGTGGACGACGAGGGCCTGCGATCCTCCCGCTTCGCCGAGGCGACACCGACCGGTTGCGTCTTCGAGTACGTCTACCTCGCGCGACCGGACACCACGA
Organism: Actinomycetales bacterium; assembly: GCA_035646835.1. Taxonomy (GTDB): domain Bacteria; phylum Actinomycetota; class Actinomycetes; order Actinomycetales; family DASROP01; genus DASROP01. The sequence goes on from DASROP010000127.1 coordinate 33,040, forward strand.
TCGCGGGCCGGGTGGTGCACGCGGCCCGCGTGGAGATGGGACGGCGGCTGGCGGCCGAGCACCCGGTCGACGCCGACCTGGTGATCCCCACCCCCGAGTCGGGGACGCCGGCAGCCATCGGCTACGCGGAGGCGTCCGGGATTCCGTACGGCCAGGGCCTGGTGAAGAACTCCTATGTCGGCCGCACCTTCATCGAGCCGAGCCAGACGATCCGCCAGCTGGGGATCCGGCTCAAGCTGAACCCGCTGCGCGAGGTGATCGCCGGCAAGCGCCTGGTGGTGGTGGACGACTCGATCGTCCGCGGCAACACCCAGCGAGCCCTGGTGCGGATGCTGCGCGAGGCCGGGGCCGCGGAGATCCATGTCCGGATCTCGTCCCCGCCCGTGTCGTGGCCCTGCTTCTACGGCATCGACTTCGCCAGCAGGGCGGAGCTGATCGCCACCGGCCTCGGGGTCGACGAGGTCAGGGCGGTGATCGGTGCCGACTCACTCGGCTACATCTCCCTGGAGGCGATGGTCGCCGCGACCGAGCAGCCGGTCGAGCGGCTGTGCACGGCCTGCTTCACCGGCACGTACCCGATCGAGCTGCCGGACGACGAACGCCTCGGCAAGCACCTGCTCGAGCAGGACCAGCTGCCGCTCGACCTCGGCGCCGGCAGCCACGACGCGGACGGCGTCACCACCGGTGTCGGCGTCGGCGCCACCGACGCACTGACCCGCCCGTAGCCCCAACGTTGCTCACGGGGCACGGCGTCACTCACCAGAACCTCCTTCTGAGGTCTGCGGACGACGGTTCGGGTGCGCAAAGCGGGGGTCGGTGAGCAGGGGCTTAGGGTGAGAACCGTGGCAGGCCGCGAGTTCGTCACCTACGCGGGCGCAGGGGTGGACGTCGAGGCGGGCGATCGCGCGGTCGAGCTGATGAAGGCCGCGGTCACCGCCACCCACGGCCCTGAGGTGCTCGGCGGGTTC
>DASROP010000128.1:0-6196 GCA_035646835.1 Actinomycetales bacterium
GGGCCGGGCCGGGCGAGCCACGCCCACTCCCCCGACGAGCACGTGCCGCTCGACGAGATCGACCTGACGGCCGACGTGCTGGTCGGGATCGTCGAGCACTACTGCACCTGACCACTGCTCAGCCCGGGGTGCCCTCGATCAGGTTCAGCACGAAGGGGCCGCACGGGCTCTGGGCCACCTGGGCTGCCCGCCCGCGCACGGTGACGACGTCACCGACGGCGAGGTCGTGCTCCCCGACGACGGCGTAGGAGCCGGCGTCCGTGCTCAGCTCGAGACAACCCGCCCGGACATCGACGACCTCCCCCGTGACCGTGACCGCCGGCAGCGGGTCGCTCGGTGACTTCGGGATCGCGGGCAGCGTGCTCGGCAGCACGGACGGCGGCACGGTCGGCAGGAAGGTCCGCGAGTCGGACGGCGACGAGGCGGGCGCCTCGGTCACGGTCAGCGTGGGCAGGCGGTCCACGTCGCCGTCCCCGCAGGAGCACAAGAGCCCCACCACGACGATGATCAAGGACTTCATGCTCACCCCGAGCACGGAGTCCTTGATCAACGAGGGGGGCATGGGGGTGGGACGCCGGACGGCGGCCCGGGGTTCCCCGAGCCGCCGTCCGTTTGTGCCGATCCGATCCGGTCAGCTGATCCGGATCTTCATCCCGTCACCGGCGTCGTCGAGCACCCGGATCCTCGTACCGGTCGCGGGGAGCTTGACGCCGTGGGTCGGCATCTCCTCGAACCAGTACTTCCTCGTGTCGTTGAACGTCGGCTTCGCGTCCTGCCCTCGGATGTAGCTGGGCGTGCCGTTGATGTGCAACGTGAACGAGTCGTCCGGCGTCAGCGAGAACGGCGCGTCGTACACCTGGATCCTGGTCCTCCAGGCCTGGCCCTCGAGGTTGTAGATCGGGCGCGGGTTCGCGTCGATCGGCAGGTTCAGGCCACCACCGGGGTGCTGGCTGGTGTTGTTGTCCGTGAACGACGTGTCCCAGTACCAGACGAGCAGGCCTTCCTGGTACGGGAAGTGCTCCACGAAGTCCGGACGGTCGGGGAACCCGAAGTTGTACGGACCCGACTCCAGGTACTGGTCGTACGACAGGTACTGGCGCTTCGACGCGATGTAGAAGTTGTCGAAGGCCTCGGCCACGGAAGCGCCGACGGCCGAGAAGCCGTCCAGCGCCCAGCCGTTGTCGCCGTCCTCGGCCCCGTCGGAGAAGACCGTCGCCCCGTCCGCGGAGAAGACGATCTCGTCCGCGAAGAAGCCGGCGGGCGCCTCCGGGTTCTGCCCCTGGACCGCACCGTCGGTGCGGTACAGGAACCGGAAGTCGACGACCTGTCCCACGTAGTCACCCATCGGGACGACCACGTCGGCCCATTCAGCCTGCTCCCCGTGGAGCGTCGGTGCCCCGGCGGGGTCGGAGCCCTCACGGGGGAACGGCTCGCCGTTCACGGTGCCGTCGAGGTCCGTCCAGGTCTCGCCGCCGTCGACGGACGCCTGGGCGTACAGGTAGTCGTAGTTGAGCTCGATGTTCCACCGGCCCTGGAACGTCAGCGACGCATCCGAGGCGCCGGTCAGGTCGACCTGACGACTCATCGAGTTGGCGAGGTTGTCCCCGGTGCCGGAGTACCACTGCATCTCGCCCTCGGCGGGTGCCCCGAGCTCCGTGGTCTGCTCCTTGTCCGGGAGCACGACGACCGCGGCCTGCGGATCGGCGGTGTTGTACTGACCCGGGCCGAGGTCGATGGTGCGCTGCTGCCCCGCGACGACGATCTCGTAGTCGAGCCAGCCGAGCTGCAGCTTGCTCCACGGGTCGAGGTCGCCCGGACGGGTCCCCAGGGGCTCGCCCTCGTCGTTCAGGCGGCTCTGCGCCATCAGCGACCAGTACTCGACGTCGTTGTTCCCGCCGCCGGACGTGTCGTACAGGTCCGGGATGCCGAGGTCGTGCGCGTACTCGTGCACGAACACCGACAGGCCGCCGTTCTCGGGCTGCATGGTGTAGTCGCCGACCCAGAAGCCGGTGTTGCCGACCTCCGCGCCACCGAGCGGGTTGCCCTCCGGCCCGGTGTCACCGATGTCTGTGGCGTTCGTGTACCAGCGGTGCGACCAGATCGCGTCCTCGCCCTGCTGCGGGTCACCGTCGGCCTCGTCGCCGCCGGCGTGCACGATCTGGAAGTGGTCGAGGTAGCCGTCCGGCTCGTTGAAGTCGCCGTCACCGTCGTGGTCGTACCGGTCCCAGACGTCGTACTCGGCGAGCATGGCCTTGATGTCGCGTGGCTTGACACCGGCCTGACGCTGGTCGCGGACCCAGCGGTTGACGCCGTCCTCGACGAGCGCCCACGTGTTCTCGCAGACCGCGCCGGCACACACGTTCGGGTCGACGTCGTAGACGTCGGTGCTGCGGCCGTAGCGTGCCTCGTTGAATGGCACCTTGACCCAGTCGGAGACTGTGCCCTCGACCGAGTAGCGTCCCGAGGACTGCGTCTCCATGTAGCTCGCGACCGAGCTCTCGCCCTCGCCGAAGTAGATCTCCTCGTAGTGCGCCCGGTCGTAGTCCGCCTGCCAGTTCGTCGAGTTGTCGACGCTGCGGTCCGGCTCGGGGATCTGGTTGTGCAGCGGGCCCTCGTAGGTCGCCGGCCCCTCGGTGTCGGGGTTGATGTCCTTGTCCGGGAAGTCGGCGTGACGCCTGTTCCCGAACTCGGTGATGATCGTGAAGATCTTGTCGGTGGACTCGCGCTCGAGCTCGACGTACTGCGTGACCGCTTCGCTCTTGCCCTTGTCGCCGTCCGGGCCCTGTGACGCGGACTTCTCGGCCCCGTTGCCCTCCGCGGTCTGGGTCTCGCCCTCGAGCGAGTCCACCGCGACGACGGTGCTCTTGCCCCGCTTCTCGGGGGTTGCCTCGCCGTTCAGCACGGCGGTCAGCGCGGTCTCGCGCAGCGCGCGGCGCTTGTCCTCGAGCGGGTTCGGAAGCTCGTCCTGGACGGGCTGCGCCTGCGGTGCCACCGCGGGCCCCTCTGGCGGGGCTGCGGAGGCCGCGGGTGCCGCGACCGCGGCAGCGCCCCCAGCGACCAGTGCCAGGCTGATCAGCCCGGCTGTGGTTCTGCGCACGTGAGTCCTCCTCGGTAGGGAAGGCGGCGTGCGGCCCTAGGCCCGGCGGGTCGCCGTTGAGCACGCCGGGCGCGACGTTACGTCGATTTGCCCGATTTTGGGAGAGTCATGGCCGACTTGACCAAGTTTTGACCTTTGTCCTGAAAGGGCCGCGCCGCCACCCTGTCGCCGAGGACCCCGTGGGCGTGCTAGCGTTTGACGCGGTTGAGATTACAGTTTGTGGCTCGTTGTTCAACGCCCGCGGAGTGTGATTCCGACGGGCGGTTTTCTTTGCCCTCCAGACCTCGGTCAGGAGCGCGGGGACCGCACCGCGGCAGCCCGGTCCGGCAGACCTGCCGTACCGCCCCCGCCCTACCGAAGGAGCAGTCACAGTGACTCAGGGCACCGTCAAGTGGTTCAACGCCGACAAGGGCTTCGGCTTCATTGCCCAGGACGGCGGCGGCGCCGACGTCTTCGTCCACTTCTCGGCGATCCAGTCCGATGGGTACCGCTCGCTGGACGAGAACCAGCGCGTGGAGTTCGACATCACCCAGGGCCCGAAGGGCCCGCAGGCGGAGAACGTCCGCCCGGTCTGACGAACGTCATCGAAGGGCCCCGTCGTCACGGCGGGGCCCTTCGTCGTCCGCGGACGCTCCTGCTGCTGGCGGCCGGGCTCGCGGTGGCATTCGCCGCGTTCCTCTGGGCCCATCCGGACGACGTCCCCACCGGACCGCCGGTGGCCCAGGACGTGCCCGGCCCGGTGCTGCTGGTGCCGGGGTACGGAGGCGGCACCGGCACGCTCGACCCGCTGGCGCAGCAGCTGCGGGCGGCCGGACGGACCGCGGTGGTGGTCGAGCCCGGCGGTGACGGCACCGGCGACCTGCGCGAGGTGGCCGCGCAGCTGGACCGGGCGGCGCGCGCCCTGCTCGACGCCGGAGCCCCGTCGGTCGACGTGGTCGGCTTCTCCGCGGGCGGGGTGACGGCGCGGCTGTGGGCGGACGAGCTCGGCGGCCACGAGGTCGCCCGCCGGGTGGTCACGCTGGGGTCCCCGCACCACGGCACCGACGTGGCCGCCCTCGCGGCGGCGTTCGCCTCTGCCTCCTGCCCGGCCGCGTGCCGGCAGCTGGTGCCCGGCAGCGACCTGCTGGCCGGCCTCGACGAGACCCCGGACGGGCCGCGCTGGGTCAGCATCTGGACCGCCCAGGACCGCACGGTCACCCCACCGGACTCCGCACGCCTCGACGACGCCGTGAACATCGAGCTGCAGCAGGTGTGCGCCGACGCGACGGTGGCACACGCCCAGCTGCCGACCGACCCGCTCACCGTCGAGCTGGTGCGGCGAGCGCTGGCGGTCGAGCCGCTGGAGGCCGCGCCGCCGCCGTCCGAGTGCACCGTCCTGCGGGGCGGATAGGTTCCTCCGGGTGACCGCCGACCTGACGCCCCTCGCCCACCGCGCCTGGGCGCGGCTCGAGACCCTGCACACCTGCACCTACTTCGCCCCGGAGCCCCGCGCCGCGTACAAGGCCCTGGGGCTGCGGGCGAGCGTCGCCTACTTCGCGGCGCGCTCCGCCCCGCTGGGCGTCGTCCCGCCGGAGGTGGTGGAGGCGACGTTCTACGTGTTCGCGCCGGTCGCCGTCCACGCCGCCATCCCCGGGGCGTGGGAGACGACGACACCGGGCGCGGTGCTCGAGGCCCGATACCACGCGGCCGGTGAGACCCTGCGCCGGTTGCTCGGGGAGGCCGCGGCCGGTCCGGACGTCGACGAGGCCGCCGCGCTCGCCCGCGAGGCCTGCGCGGGGCTCAGCCTGTCCGGCCGCGCCCTCTATGCCGGGCACGCGAGCCTGCCCTGGCCGGACGACCCGCTGCTGACCCTGTGGCACGGCTCGACCCTGCTCCGCGAGCACCGCGGCGGCGGGCACGTGGCCGCCCTCGTCGGTGCGGGCCTCGACCCGGTCGAGACGATCGTCACCGGTGGGGCCGCGCTCGGGACGACGGAGTTCATGAAGGCGAGCCGCGGCTGGACCGAGCGGGAGTGGGCGGACGGCGAGGGGCGGCTGCGCTCGCGCGGGCTGCTGGACGGCGACGGCTCGCTGACCGAGGACGGCGTGGCGTTGCGCGCCGACGTCGAGGCACGCACCGACGCCGCGGCGCTGGAGGGGTGGGAGCACCTGGGGGCCTCCGGGACCGCCCGGTTGATCGAGCTGGTGCGGCCGCTGGCCCGGTCCGTGCTGGCCAGCGGGGTCTTCCCCGCCGGCGTCCTGCCGCGGTCTTGAGCGTTGCGGTGTCGCCCACGCCCGATCGGGGGCATCCTGGTGATCACGGCGGGGCGCCGGAAGGATGGACATGAGCACACCACCGGACGACGACGACCGACGGATCGTCGCCGCGGAGTTCCTCCTGGCCACCCGCGCGCAGGAGGAAGCGACGCTTCAGCTGCTCGCGCGCACCGAGGCCGGTCGCGCCGCGCGGCGCGACGAGGACGAGGACGTCGTCGACGTTCGCGACCCCGATACGGTGGCGCCCGAGGGCCTCTAGCTCAGCTGGTAGAGCAGCGGACTTTTACTCCGACGGTCGCCGGTTCGACCCCGGCGGGGCCCACCACCGTCAGTGGCGAGAGAGACCATCCGTGGATGGACTCAAAGGTGTGCGTGACGTGCCACATCGACCAACCGCTGAGTGAGTACAACAAGCGTGCGCGGGCCAAGGACGGCCTACAGGCGCGGTGCCGCCGATGCAGCAGCCAGTGGTACATCGCGAATCGGAACGCGCACATAGAGAACACGCGGGCCCGCACCGACCGCACGCGTCGGAGGCTCTACCAACTGCTGCGCCGCTTCCTCCAGAACAATCCTTGCTTCGACTGCGGAGAGTCCGACGTGCGAACCCTTCAGTTCGATCATGTCGATCCTGCCAGCAAGTCGTGGGCCGTCGCCGTCATGGTCCGACGCGCGCGGCCCTGGGAAGTCATCCTCACCGAGATCGAGAAGTGCGAGGTCCGGTGCGCGAACTGCCACAGCCGCCGGACCGCGGAGATGGGCGGGTCGTGGAGGCAGGCCGCGTGGCTCGAGGACGAGACCGCGATGGCGGGCGAGGCCCGGGCCAGGCTGGAGACGGTGCTGG
>DASROP010000129.1:0-3343 GCA_035646835.1 Actinomycetales bacterium
GTGTTGCGCAGAGGTCGCCGGAGGGGGTCGATGCGGGCGGGTGGGACGAACCAAGGGACGCCGTCGCGCATCACGATCTGCCACTCGCCGTGGTGGACGGTGGTGTGGTGCGGTTCGCAGAGCAGCACCCCGTTGTCGACGGTGGTCGGTCCGCCGTCGGTCCAGTACCGGATGTGGTGGGCATCAGTCCAGCTCGCCGGCCGGTCGCAGCTCGGCCAGGCGCAGCCGCCGTCTCGGGCGGCCAGGGCGCGGCGCTGGGCGGGGGTGAAGAACCGGCCCAGGCTGGTCAGCTCCAGGATCTTGCCGTGCTCGCTCAGCAGGACCCGCTCGACGACGGCGTCGCAGGCCAGCCGGGCCAGGGTGTGCGGCCCGATCGGGCCGGAAGCCTCACACGTCGCCGGCCCGGGCGGGGCCTTGGTGAATGCCGAGGCGCCGTAGCGGGCGGCGGCCAGCTGCTCGGGCGTGGTGTGCACCACGACCCGCGGAGGTTCGCCGACCCGGCCGCCGGCCTCGGCGCTGCCGGCGGCGAGACGTGCCATCTCGGCCAGCGCGTCGTGGTTGCGCTCCGCGGGGGAGCGCCGGTCGAGCACGGCGAGCTCGCGCTTCCCTGTCTCGTCCTGGGCGGGGCCGCGGTGCGGGGCACCGAGATGGTCCAGTATGCTCTTGACTCCGGCGCCGCAGTCCGGGGTGAGCTGGCCGCGAACCAGCCACATCCCGGTGCCGTCCTGGTGCATTCGCAGCTCGCGACGCTGGTCGGCGTCGCGGTCGAACCTCTCGGCCCGCTCGGGGTCGATGGTGGCCAGCAGGTGCTGGGCCAGCTTGCGGGTGGTCGGTGGGGCGAACCGCATGGCGTGCTCGGTCAGCAGCCGGTCGACGTCCTCGCTCCGCTCGCGCCGGACCGCGACGGGGATCCCCGCCAGGGCGCCGACCGCGACCCGCGTGTGCTCCGGCGACACCGCGCCCCGCCAGAGCAGAGCGCCGAGGCCGCGCAGGTCCCCGGAGTCCGGGTCCAGGGCCAGCGCGTCGGCCAGGTCGGTGCGCACCCGGCCGGCGGACACGTTCGCCTCCGCCGCCAACCACGCGGTGGTCTCCGGCCCGGTCTTACCCTCCCCGGCGGCGGGGTCGTCGCGGCGGGCCGCGTCGGCCAACAGCTTCAGGTACGCCGCGTGCACCTGGCCCCGCAGCGACGTCGCCTCCAGCAGCGCGGCCCGGGCCTCGTCGTCCGACAATGACCAGCCCGCCGCCCCGCCGATCAGACCCAGCCCGTCCCGGACCAGTGCAAGGCCGCGCAGCACGTCATGCCGCGCGACGCCGTCCACACCGGTGCTCATGACTCGAACACTAGATCGAACCTCTGACAAACAGGGCCCGCCCAACGGGCCCTGGCGCCCGGCTCGGGGTCACGGTTCGGTAACGTTTCTCATCCACTGTGCCACCGGGTGACCGGGTCGCGTCCTCAGGAGCCCCCATCCTCTGTCTTCGCAGCCGTGATCAGCATCCAGCAGACGAGGTGGATGTCGCGATCACGCTCGATCGGGGGGAGCGGCTGCACCGGCTCGGGTCGGGGTAGTCGCAGGTCGTCGACGGCTCGGCCGAGGGCGATCGCCCCGTCGACCGGGTGCCGCTCGTGTTCGCGCAGGATCTGGCGCACCTCGCGCTGCACCCGCTGGTCGAAGCGCTGCTGCAGGCGCAGCACGACGTCGGGCTGCCGGTCACCGAGCGCCTGGCCGTGTTCACGCACGAGCCGTGCAGCCCGGCGCATGACGGCGGGTACCGACGGTTCGATGTTCCGTGGGTCGGTCCGCAGCATCCACTGCTCGTCGATGTCCGTCATGGCGACCTGCCAGGCGTTCAGCGCGGCCGCTCGCAGCTCGTCACTCATCACCGCGGCCTTGGTCTCGTCCACCGGATCGGCGTGGTCCAGACAGGCCAGGACGTCGCGGACGACGACCGGTCCGACGCTGTCCGTCTGCGTCTCGAGATCGGGCGTGAGCGGCACGTACCGGAACTCAGGGAGTGGGTGGTCGCCGATCCGGGCGCAGAAGACGACGCCGGGTTCTGCCTTCTCGCGGACCATCCCGGTGCCGCCGCCCCAGGGCAGCCCGAGCACGCGACGTCGCGTGTCGTCGGACCGGAACGCGTCGGCCAGCCGGCGCCGGAACTCCTCGCCCGACGCCGCGGCGCTGCCGCCATCCTCGAACAACGTGGCGTCCTCGGCGCGAAGCCGGTCGATCTCCTCCCGAGTCTCTGCCATCGTCCGGTCGACGGCAGCCATCCCTGGCAGGACCTCTCCTGCTCCGAACGCCGCGGCGGCCTGGTGCAGCTTGTGCTGCAGGCGCGACTCGAGGCCGAGCATCGACTCCAGCTCGGCGTCCGGGAAGAAGCAGCGGAGATCGATGCGGTCGTGCGGTGACCCGATCCGGTCGACGCGGCCGTGGCGCTGGACCAACCGCATGGGATTCCACGGCAGGTCGTAGTTCACGATGTTTCTGGCCTGCTGGAGGTTCACGCCTTCCGACAGGACGTCAGTGCTGATCGCAAGGTCGAAGCGATCTGAGTCTGGATCCGTGTCAGGCGTGCCTCCTGCGGTCAGGGGGGCGAAGCCGAGGATCGCGTCCTGCCGCTCAGCGCGGGCTCCTCCCGCGACCACGACGATGCGGCCGGCGTAGTCAGCCAGGCGGGAGTCCTCCGAACACAGCTCAACGAGTGCGTCGTGCAGGTACCGGGCCGTGTCGGCGAAGTAGGTGAACAGGAGCACCTTGCGCCGGTTGCGTCGGTCGGAGTCGCCGATGCCTTCGGCGTGGGCCTCGGCGGCGATGGCGGCGAGCTCGTCGGCCAGTGCCGCGACCTTCGGGTCGTCCCGCCAGTGGACATCCGATACCTCGCGTCGGAGAGACGTCAGCAGCTCGCGGTCCGCGACGACGGCAGTGCGCAGCTGCTCGATCTCGTACGCCCCAGCTTGCTGAGCGTTGTCGGGGTTGACCTTCTCGAAGTCGATCCCGGCGCCCACGATCGCCTCGACGTCGTCCGAGTCGCTGGAGGCCCACGCTCGGAGCGCGTCACCGGTCAGGACCCATCCTCCGTCGAGCGCGGCCAGGAACGAGTCGTGGGAGGCGATCATCGTCTCGACAGTGCTGGAGAACGCCGCCGCGCTGGACTCGAACCGCTTGAGCAGAGCAGAACGCAGGAGACCCGCGTTCTGACGCTGGTACTGGGCGGTCGCGGCTCCTCGCTCGAAGCGCGAGGGTACGTACCGCGCCATCGTCAGGACGGTGCCCTCGTTGCCGAGGATCACGCCGGTGTCCTCGAAGGATCGGTCGTCGACACCTGCGCCCAGAGCCGT
>DASROP010000130.1:0-7293 GCA_035646835.1 Actinomycetales bacterium
CCATCTCGTCGACGGCCTCGCGATCGGGCAGATCTCCCGCCGGCTCTTCATCAGCGAGTCGACGACCAAGACCCACGTCGCCAAGATCTACGAGAAGCTGGGTGCGGGCAACCGGGCGCAGGCCGTGATGGCGGCGGTGAGGCTGGGGCTTGTCAAGGACACCGGGTCGAGGCCCGGTCACCCATAGTGGTCCGGTATCGCCCGTTCGGCCGATACCGATCTACCCGACGGCCCGATGTGATGGATGAGCCGACGCACTGATGATGGTCCGGTAGCCGGACATGTGAGCGCCGGCACCGAGCCCAGGAGGGGACTCACATGCTCCGCTACATCCGCAAGATCCGCCGAACCGACGAGGGCGCGTCCGCCGTCGAGTACGGACTGCTGGTCGCCGCCATCGCCGCCATCATCGTCGGGATCGTCTTCACCCTCGGCACGACGGTGCAGGGCGTGTTCACCGACACCGAAGCGTGCATCACCAACCAAGGCTGCTAGGACTCGTACCCTGGCCGATGGGCGGACGTCCTGACCGCCACGACCCTTGGGGGGGCGATGACCGGAGGAGTTCGGGACGAGGGAGCGAGTTCCGTCGAGTACGGGCTGATCGCGGTGGCCATTGCTGCCGTCATCGCGATCGTGGTCTTCGCCCTGGGAGCAACGACTCAGGCGCTGTACGTCGACTCGTGCGCTGCCATCGACGCCGAGATCACCGGTGGCGTCAACTGCCCGTGAGGCGATCCGCCAGCAGCGACTGCAGCCGGTCGGACTGCCGGTCCCACGTCCACTCGGCCGAGACCCACCCCCGCCCCCGCTCACCGAAGCGCTGAGCCAACAGACGGTCGAGCAGCAGCCGCGACACCGCGTCGGCCACGGAGCTGACCGAGCGGCCGTCCACGACGACGCCGTTCTCGCCGTCCAGCACGGCGTCCGGTGCCCCCCCGGACGAGCCGGCCACCACCGGCAGACCACACGCGGCGGCCTCCAGGTAACAGATCCCCAGCGCCTCCGGCTCCAGGCCGTACAGCCGCGTGCGCGTCGGCATGCAGAAGACGTCCCCGGCGTCGTAGTAGGCCGGTGTCTCGCTCCAGGGCACGCGGCCGGCGAACACGACGTCCGACGACACCCCGGACGACGCCGCCAGCCGCTCGACGGACGCCCGGTGCGGCCCGTCGCCGACGAGCAGCAGCGCAGCCCCCGGCACCCGCGAACGGATCACCGGCATCGCCCGCACGAGCACGTCCTGCCCCTTGCGCGCGACCATCCGCGACACGCAGACGACCACGGGGCGGTCACCCAGCCCGTGCCGCTCCCGCACCGCCGCGCCGCCCGCGCCGGGCCGGAACACGGTGTCGTCGACCCCCGGCGTCAGCTGCTGCATGCGGGAGCGCGCCGCCGGAGACAGGGCCGCCGAGATCCGCCGTCGGCAGTACTCCCCCAGGTACGTCACCACGTCGTTGCGCTCCCCGATCGCCCGTATCAGCGGCCGCGTGACCGGCACCGACGCCCACCAGATCTCGTGCCCGTGCGCGGTGGCGACCGTCCGCCGAACCCCAGCCCGGCGCAGGGCCGGCGCCATCAGGCCGAGCGGCGCCGCGGCCCCGAACCAGACCCGGTCGCAGCCGAGACCCCGCGCCGTCTCGGCGACCCGGCTCGAGACGCCCGGCGTCGGGACCATCAGCCGCGACGGGTCACGGACGACGGGGAACGGCAACGTCGCGTCGAAAACGGCGTCGCCGTCCTGTCGAGCCGTGTGCACCACCACCGAGTCTGGCGGCATCCTCTGCGCCATCGCCAGCACGAACGACTCGATGCCGCCCGTCCGGGGCGGGAAGTCGTTCGTCACGATCAGGGTCCGGCCAGACATGGCCGCCACCTAACCAGGTCGGGCCAAGAAACCCGGCGGCGGGAAACGTAGACAGGACTATGATAGTTGCTGCTATGTTTATTCGATGAGGAAGCCGCCGGACGTGTTCGACCGGGACCACGAGTGGCAGGCGCTCATCGAGTTCGTCGGCTCCGCACGCCCCGGCGCCATGCTCGGCCTCGTGTACGGCCGTCGCCGCCAGGGCAAGACGTTCCTGCTGGAGTCGCTCGCCGCCGCCCACCAAGGCTTCTACTTCGCCGCGCTGCAGCAGTCCGGCGCTCAGAACCTCGAGCGCCTGGCGGACCGCTACGGCTCGTTCACCCGCAGCCGCGCTGGCGTCCGCTTCGCCTCGTGGGAGGAGGCACTGGAGGCCCTGCTGGCGCTGGGAGACGGCAGCGCCGAGCCGGTACCGGTCGTCCTGGACGAGTTCCCCTACCTGCTGGACGGGGCGCCGGAACTGCCGTCGCTCCTGCAGGCGCTGATGAGCCCCCGGAGCGAGGCCGTCCAGGGCTGGCGGACCCGGTTGATCCTCTGCGGTTCCGCCCTGTCCGTGATGCGCAACCTGCTGGCGGGCAGCGCTCCCCTGCGCGGCCGGGCGTCCCTTGAGCTGCTCGTGCACCCGTTCGGCTACCGCGACGCGGCGGCCTTCTGGCGGGTTGCCGGTGACCCGGGGCTCGCCGTCCGGTTGCATGCCCTCGTCGGGGGGACACCCGCCTACCTCGACATGTGCAACGGAGCCGGCCCGGAGTCGACCGACGCCTTGGATGCGTGGGTTGCGCGTGCCCTGCTCAATCCGGCGTCGGCGATGTTCAGGGAAGGCAACGTGCTGCTCGCCGAGGAGGCCCAGGTCGTCGACACCTCGGTCTACTTCGCGGTGCTGGCCGCGATCAGCCAGGGGCGGACTCGACGCGGTGAGATAGCCAGCGCGATCGGCAAGGCTGAGGGCGCCGTCGCACACCCCCTGACCGTGCTGACCGAGGCGCGGCTGGTCGCGCCTCTGGGCGATGCCGTCAAGCAGAAGCGCACCACCTTCCACGTCGTCGAGCCGATGCTGCGCCTGCACCAGCTCGTCATCGCCCCCAACGAGAGCCGGCTGGCCCGGCATCGAGGCACGTCCGTGTGGACCGAGCTGGCCGACACCGTCTCCTCGAGGATCTACGGTCCACACTTCGAGCAGCTGTCGCGCGCCTGGTGCGCTGACCACGCCTCGACGGCGACCCTGGGCGGCGTCGCCAGCGATGTCGGCCCGACAGTGGTCGCCTGTCGCGAGCACCGGTCCAACCACGAGGTCGATGTGGTGGTCAAGAACGTGACGGCGAACAGTCCCGACCGCATCCTCGCCGTCGGCGAGGCGAAGTGGCGGTCCGCCCCTTGCGACCTCGCCCAGCTGGCCCGCCTGGAACACGTCCGACACCTGCTGTCGGTTCCCCCCGGGACCAAGCTGCTCCTGTTCTCCCGCAGCGGCTTCACCGAATCACTCACGAGCGCAGGAAAGTCGCGACCGGACGTCGAGCTGGTCGACCTCTCACGGCTCTACGAGGGAAGCTAGCCGGCGAGGTCCGCCAGGTACTGGACCCAGGACTGCTCGAACGCCGCCTGGTCGGTGCCCAGCACCTGGTCGAAGGCCACCTCGACCACGGACGGCGACGCGGACGGTGCGGAGGGGTCGACGGCGTTGGAGGACGGTGTCGAGCCGGGGGTGAACCCGCCCGCGACCGCCCGGTAGAACGCGACGAGCGCCTCCTCCGAGTAGGTCCGGGAGATCAGCTCCGCCGCCAGCCACGACCCCGAGTACGCGGCCGCGATGTCGGTCAGCGCCGGGTCGAAGTCCGGGTCCGTCGGCAGGGACGTCGGCCCGTCGCCCGCCCGCACCGCATCCAGCACGTCCGCCGCCACGACGTCCCGCGACAGGCCGGTGTCGGCATAGGCGACGTAGTCGGCGAAGCCCTCGCTGAGCCAGATCGGCACGTCGGTCGTGGTCGTCGCCCTGGTCGCCACATGCGTGATCTCGTGCGTCAGCACCACCTCACGGCCGAGCGGCCCCAGCTGTGCGAAGCCGGCCGGGTTGACGATCACCCGGTCTGCCGACGTCCCCGGCTGGTCGAGCCCGAGCTCACCCGTCGTCACCGCGGCGATCTGCTCCAGCCCCTCCTCGTCCTTGCGCAGCAGCAGCTCGGACATCTCCGTCTGGTCGCGGGGCACCTGCACGACCACGGTCCGCGGCCACTCGGATCCCCACACCTCGTCCACCCGCTCCGCGGCGTCGTCGACCTCGTCGACGTACTGCTGCAGGCTGTCGGCGTCCGCCGTCCCGAGCACCAACGACCGCGAGCCTCGTACCACGTTCACAGGCCCCAGGTCCCACAGCTCGGTCGAGCTCGTGCCGTCGGTGTCTCCAGTGACCAGCCAGTCGTCCCCGTCACGCGCCAGCGTCAGGTAGGCCTCACGTCGGACGTCGGACTGGTCGGCGTCCGCCAGCCGGTAGACGAGCACCACCCTCGCCACCCACGCCTCGGGGCCCAACGCGGCCTGGCGGTCCGCGGCCAGTCCCGGGCCCTCGCCCGCGAACTCGTACCGCCACACCTCCAACGGCACCTGCGCGAGGTTGTCGAACACCGCGCCCTGGCGGTCCGCGAAGTCGGTGGACGCCGGGTCGACGGTCGCGAGCCACGCCTCCCGGTCGCGGGCCAGCATCGCCCGGCCCCGCTCGGCCAGCAGCTCGTCGAGCGCCTGGACGCGCAGGACCGAGGCGTCGATCGTCGGCGTCGGCGTGGCCGAGGGCGTGGCCGACGTGGACGGCGCAGCCTCGGGCCCGCCCTCGTCACCCAGCGCGAAGCCGGCGGCGAGCAGCCCCACGACCAGGAGCCCGACGACGACGAGCAGCCAGGCGTGGCCGCGTCCCCCGCTGTGTCGGGGGCGCGGCGCGTGCTCAGCCAGCTCGGGCTGCTCCCCCACCATGGGACCCATCGTAAGTTGGCCCGCCGCCGTCCGGCCCCAAGCGTCCGGTCGCGTCCTCGACCAGGCGCAGCGGCGGGACCAGCCCGGCGGCGGCCAGGACCCCCACCGCCGCCTGCTCCGCGTCGTCCAGCTCGACCCGCTCCCCCATCTCCGGCATCCCGAGCAGCACCGTCACCACGCAGTCGGCGCAGGCGTGCGGCCTGGCCGTGCACCCGTCGCAGTCGATGATCATGTCGTCCCCTTCCTCGAGCCCACCCGCCTGGTCACACCGGCAGGTCCCGCACGCTAGGAGTCGGCACCGACAACGCCTCCGGCACGGGCGTGGCGCCGCCGGATCGTCGGTGGCGCCACCTAGCGTCCCGTGCATGGCCCCACCGTTGCTCGACGCCAGCCCCGCCCCGCGGGCCGGCGTCCCCGTGCAGTCGACGCTCGACGACCTGGGCACCCCGCTGTGCGAGGTGACGTTCGTCGTGGTCGACCTGGAGACGACGGGCGGGTCGGCCGGCGAGTGCGCGATCACGGAGATCGGGGCGGTGAAGGTGCGGGGCGGGGAGGTGCTCGGCGAGTTCCAGACGCTGGTGCGGCCGAGCCACGCGATTCCGGCGTTCATCTCGGTGCTGACCGGTATCACCGACGCCATGGTGGCGACCGCGCCGCGGATCGAGGCCGCCCTGCCGGCCTTCCTCGAGTTCGCGCGGGGCAGCGTCCTGGTGGCCCACAACGCCGGGTTCGACATCTCGTTCCTGCGCGCCGCCTGCACGCAGACCGGTCACGCGTGGCCCGGCCACCAGGTGATCGACACGGTGCGGCTCGCACGCCACGTGGTCACGCGCGACGAGGTCGCCAACCACAAGCTCTCCAGCCTGGCGCACCTCTTCGGTGCGGCCACGACCCCGAACCACCGCGCCCTGGCCGACGCCCGCGCCACCGTCGACGTCCTGCACGCGATGCTGGCGCGACTGGGCAACCTCGGCATCACGTCGCTGGAGGAGCTGAAGAGCTTCACCTCCCGCGTCACCGACGCCCAGCGCCGCAAGCGCCACCTCGCCGAGAACCTGCCGCACGCACCCGGGGTGTACCTCTTCACCGACGCGCACGACCACGTGCTGTACGTCGGCACCTCCCGCGACATCCGCACCCGTGTGCGCACGTACTTCACCGCCTCGGAGACCCGGACGCGGATGGCCGAGATGGTCGGCCTCGCCACCTCCGTGACGCCGATCGTGTGCGCGACGCCGCTGGAGGCCGAGGTCCGTGAGCTGCGCCTGATCGCCGAGCACAAGCCCCGGTACAACCGCCGCTCCCGCCACCCGGAGCGCTCCCCGTGGCTCAAGCTGACCGTCGAGCCCTTCCCGCGCCTGTCCGTCGTCCGGGAGGTCAGGGACGACGGCGCGACCTACCTCGGGCCCTTCGGCACGACCGGGGCGGCCGAGCTGGCGACGGCCGCGCTGCACGAGGCCTTCGCCGTCCGCCAGTGCACCCGCCGGATCCCGGCGCGTCCCGATACCGGCGCCGGCGCCTGCGCCCTGTACGACATGGGCCGATGCGGTGCGCCCTGCACCGGTGCCCAGAGCCGGGAGGTCTACGGCCGGGTGGTGGACGACGTCCGCTCGGCCATCACGGGCGACGCGCGCGCCGTCGTGGACGCCGTCCTGGCTCGCGTCGGCGTCCTCTCGACCGGCGAGCGCTACGAGGAGGCCGCCACCCACCGCGACCGGCTGGTCGCCTTCGTGCGCGCGGCGACGCGGACCCAGCGGCTCGCCCCGCTCGCCGCGTGCGCGGAGGTGGTGGCTGCCCGGCGCTCGGACGCCGGCGGCTGGGAGGTCGTGGTGGTGCGGCACGGACGGCTGGCGGGCACGACGACCACCCCTCGTGGCGCCGACCCGATGCCCGGCATCGCGGCCCTGCGCGCGACGGCGGAGGTCGTCGCCCCGCCGGTGCTCCCGGCCCCGGCGGCCAGCCCGGAGGAGGCGGAGAAGGTGCTGCGCTGGCTGGAGGGGTCCGGCGTCCGACTCGTGTCGGTCGAGGGCCAGTGGGCGTGCCCGGTCGCCGGCGCGGGCTCCCACCGCGCCCTGCTGGCCGACCGTCGAGCCGCGTCCTGACCCTCGCGACCAACCCAGGACCAGGTGCACCGGCGCCCGGCGTCCGGTGCCCGATCACCGTCGTCCCCGGATAGGCTGGCGACCGTGCTCACCGCCATCGTGCTGATCGAGACCGACGTCGACCGGATCCCCGAGGCGGCAGCCGAGATCGCCGAGATCGAGGCCGTCAGCGAGGTCTACTCCGTCACCGGCGACACCGACCTGGTGGCGATGGTGCGGGTGGCCGAGCACGAGGACCTGGCCGACGTGATCGCCGACCGCCTCAGCAAGATCGCCGGCGTCCGCAACACCCGCACCTACATCGCGTTCCGCACGTACTCGCGGCACGACCTGGAGTCGGCGTTCGCCCTCGGCTTCGAGGACGACTGA
>DASROP010000131.1:0-2450 GCA_035646835.1 Actinomycetales bacterium
AGCGAGTCGTCGTTCGACGTCGTCAGCAAGATCGACCGCCAGGAGGTGGACAACGCCCTGAACCAGGCCGCCAAGGAGGTCGCGCAGCGCTACGACTTCAAGAACACCGGCGCGTCCGTGGAGTGGAGCGGCGAGCGGATCGCCATCGTGGCCAACTCGGAAGAGCGGGTCGGCGCCGTCCTCGACGTGCTCCAGACCAAGATGGTCAAGCGCGGTGTCTCGCTCAAGGCCCTGGACGTCGGCGACGTCCGCGCCTCGGGCAAGGAGTACCGGCAGGAGGCCTCGCTCAAGGAGGGCCTCAGCTCGGAGAACGCCAAGAAGATCACCAAGATCATC
Organism: Actinomycetales bacterium; assembly: GCA_035646835.1. Taxonomy (GTDB): domain Bacteria; phylum Actinomycetota; class Actinomycetes; order Actinomycetales; family DASROP01; genus DASROP01. The sequence goes on from DASROP010000131.1 coordinate 337, forward strand.
CGGGACGAGGCCCCCAAGGGCATCAAGTCGTCGATCACCGGCGACGAGGTGCGCGTGTCGGCCAAGAGCCGCGACGACCTGCAGGCCGTGATCGCCCTGCTCAAGGACGCCGACCTCGACGTCGCGCTGCAGTTCACCAACTACCGCTGAGCCCTGCTCCGAACGCAGGGCATGAGCCCGCCGTCCCGTCGCAGCCTGCTCGCCGGGCTCGCGGCGGCCGTTGTCGCCGGCTGCGCGCGCCCCGCGAAGGACGAGCGGACGATGACGTACTCCTACGGCACCGGCGACGCCCAGGTCGCCGACCTGTGGCTTCCGACGTCGCGATCGAGTGACGCGGTCGTCGTCCTGCTGCACGGCGGCTACTGGCAGGCGGGCTACGGCCGGTCGCTGGAGGACGCGGTCGCCGCCGACCTCGTCGGCCGTGGGTGGCCGGTCTGGAACCTCGACTACCGCGCCGTCGGCGACGGAGGAGGTTGGCCGGCCACGCACCTCGACGTCGCGGCCGGCCTCGACCTGCTCGCCGAGGCGGCGTCCGATCACGGCCTGGACGCCGGCAGCGTCGCCGTCGTCGGCCACTCCGCCGGCGGGACGTTGGCGCTGTGGGCGGCCGCCCGGCACCTGCTGCCCGCTCATGCGCCGGGCGCGGATCCCGCCGTCCGGCCGGTCGCCGCCGTCACCCAGGCCGGCGTCAACGACCTGGCCGCCGGGGCCCGGGCCGGACTCGGTGGAGGCGCGGTCGTCGACCTGCTGGGCACCGGGCCTGACGACGACCCGGACGGCGTGTACGCCCTCACCTCCCCCGCGGACCTGGTGCCGCTCGCCATACCCACGCTGGTGATGACCGGCGCGGACGACGGGATCGTGCCGCCGTCCCAGTCGACGTCCTACGCCGCGCTCGCCCGCGCGGCCGGCGACGACGTGACGCTGGAGGTGGTCGCCGGCGAGGACCATTTCGCGCACCTCGACCCGTCGTCACGGGCCTGGGCACTGACCCGCACCTGGCTCACCCAGCACCTCCCGTAGCCCGGGTCAGCGGTGGTAGCCGGCCATGGACTCGAGGCGGGCGACCCGCTCGGCCATCGGCGGGTGGGTGGAGAACATCCGCGCCACACCCTCGGCCCGGAACGGGTTGGCGATCATCAGGTGGCTGGAGTTGACCAGGTCGCGCTCGGGGCGCAGCGGCAGCTGACGCGTGCCCATCTCCAGCTTGCGCAGTGCCGAGGCCAGCGCCAGGGGGTCGCCGGTGAGGCGGGCTCCCTCCTCGTCGGCCTCGTACTCGCGGGTGCGGCTGATCGCCATCTGGATCATGCCCGCACCGATCGGCCCGAGGAACAGCAGCATGATCGCCGCCAGCGGGTTCGGCCGTTCGTCGTCCCCGCCGCCGAAGAACATCGCGATGTACGCCAGGTAGGTGATCACGCTGGCCATCGCGGCAGCGATCGAAGAGGTGAGGATGTCGCGGTTGTACACGTGCTGCAGCTCGTGGCCGAGGACGCCGCGCAGCTCGCGGCGGTCCAGGATCGCGAGGATCCCCTCGGTGCAGCACACCGCGGCGTTGCGCGGGCTACGCCCGGTCGCGAACGCGTTCGGCGCCATCGTCGGCGACACGTACAGGCGGGGCATCGGCTGGCGGGCCGCGGTCGACAGCTCGCGCACGATCGCGTACATCGCCGGCTGCTCCGCCTCGCTGACCGGCCGCGCGCGCATCGCCTTGATCGCGATGGTGTCGCTCTTGAAGTAGGCGAAGCCGTTGACGGCGAGCGCGATCGCCAGCCCGATCGTCAGGGCACGCGCCGACCGGCCGAACAGGAGCCAGCTGGCGCCGAGGACGACGGCGCCGAGCGTCCCGAACAAGAGCGCAGACTTGAACTCGTTCGCTCCGCGGTGGCCCATCGGTCCTGCTCTCCTCCCGTCCGGCAGCGGTACGCACCCGCCAGGAATCCAACGTGAGGTCAGCCTGCCGCGTTCCCGCCCACCGCCACCAGCAGCTGCGGCGCGACCGAGAGCACCAGGCAGCCGGCCGCCGCCGCGCCGCAGCTGCTGGTGGCGGTGGGCGGGAACGCGGCAGGCTGACCTCACGTTGGATTCCTGGCGGGTGCGTACCGCTGCCGGAC
>DASROP010000132.1:0-6200 GCA_035646835.1 Actinomycetales bacterium
CGTACGGGGAGTCGCCGACGCAGATCCCGGTCCGCCCGCCGACCGACACCAGCGCGGCGCTCAGGATGTCGGGAGCGGGCTTGGACGAGCCGGCGTCCTCGCTCGTCGTCCAGCCGTCGACGGCGTCGGGGCCACCGAGCAGCTCGACCGCCCGGCCGCTGTGCTCGGGGTTGCCCGACGACCCGAGGGCGAGCTTCCACCCCCGCTCGCGCAGGGCCGCCAGCAGCTCGCGGGCGCCGGCGAACGGCCGCACCTCGGCCTCGATCGCGGTGTACTCGGTGTCCCAGCGGGCGCGCAGCTCGTCGCCGAGGTGGTCCTCCACGTCCTGCCCGGCCACCGCCGCGACCAGGCGGTCACCCCCGAGCCCGATCGCCCGGTGCACCCGCCACGACGCGACCTCCACGTCGAACGTGTGGAACGCCCGCCGCCAGGCGAGCGCGTGGTGGTAGGTCGAGTCGACGAGCGTGCCGTCGACGTCGAGCACGGCGGTGTCGGGGCGCTCCATCGTCAGAGGTCCGCGGCGCCGGCGAGCACGTCGTCGCCGTCCACGATCCGGTAGGCATAGCCCTGCTCGGCGAGGAAACGCTGCCGGTGGGCGGCGAACTCCGAGTCGAGGGTGTCGCGCGCGACGACGGCGTAGAACCGCGCCGCCCGGCCCGAGGCCTTCGGTCGCAGCAGCCGGCCGAGGCGCTGGGCCTCCTCCTGCCGGGACCCGAACGATCCGGAGACCTGGATCGCGACGCTCGCCTCGGGCAGGTCGATGGAGAAGTTGGCGACCTTGCTGACCACGAGCAGGGAGACCTCGCCGGCCCGGAACGCCTGATAGAGCCGCTGCCGCTCGCGCACCGGGGTGTCGCCCTTGATGATCGGCGCGTCCAGGCGTTCGGCGAGGTCGTCGAGCTGGTCGATGTACTGGCCGATCACGAGCGTCGGCTCGCCCGCGTGGGACTCCACGAGCTGCGACACGACGCGTGTCTTGGCGCCGCTGGTGGCCCCGAGCCGGTAGCGCTCGTCGGGTTCGGCCGTCGCGATCACCATCCGCTCGCTCTCGGGCAGCGTGACCCGCACCTCGACGCAGTCGGCCGGTGCGATGTATCCCTGGTTCTCGATGTCCTTCCAGGGGGCGTCGTAGCGCTTGGGCCCGATCAGCGAGAACACCTCACCCTCGCGCCCGTCCTCGCGCACCAGCGTCGCCGTCAGGCCGAGCCGACGCCGGGCCTGCAGGTCCGCGGTCATCCGGAAGATCGGCGCGGGCAGCAGGTGCACCTCGTCGTAGATGACCAGACCCCAGTCGCGGGCGTCGAACAGCTCGAGGTGCGTGTACGAGCCCTTCCGCCGGGTCGTCATCACCTGGTACGTGGCGATCGTGACCGGCCGGACCTCCTTGCGGGCGCCGGAGTACTCACCGATCTCCTCGTCCGTCAGGGACGTACGGTGGAGCAGCTCGTCGCGCCACTGCCGGGCCGCCACCGTGTTGGTGACGAGGATCAGCGTGGTCGACTCGGCCTGCGCCATCGCCGCGGCACCGACGATCGTCTTGCCCGCCCCGCAGGGCAGGACGACGACACCGCTGCCGCCGTGCCAGAACCCCTCGACCGCCTCGCGCTGGTAGGGCCGCATCGCCCAGCCGTCCTCGGCGAGCGCGATCGGGTGGGCCTCGCCGTCCACGTACCCGGCGAAGTCCTCTGCCGGCCAGCCGAGCTTGAGCAGCACCTGCTTGAGGTGACCGCGTTCGCTGGGGTGGACGACGACGGTCTCGGCGTCCACGCGCGCGCCGACCAGCGGGGCGACCTTCTTCGAGCGCAACACCTCCTCCAGCACCGGGGTGTCGAGGGCGTGCAGCACCAGGCCGTGCGTCGGGTGCGACATCAGCTGCAGGCGGCCGTAGCGCGCCATCGTCTCGGCGAGGTCGACCAGCAGCGCGTGCGGGACCGGGTACCTCGAGTGCTCGAGCAGCACGTCGACGACCTGCTCGGCGTCGTGGCCCGCGGCGCGCGCGTTCCACAGCCCGAGCGGCGTGAGCCGGTAGGTGTGCACGTGCTCCGGCGCGCGCTCGAGCTCGGCGAACGGCGCAATCGCCCGACGGCACGCCGCGGCGTCCGGGTGGTCGACCTCGAGGAGCAGGGTCTTGTCGCTCTGGACGATCAGGGGGCCGTCGTTCACGCGGCTCCTTCGCTGTGGAGAGGGGGTCCGGGGTCACAACCCCGCGCGCCGCGTGGACCTTCCCTCAGTAGGACGACTCGAAGCTCGACGACGGTGACGACACCGCGATCAGCGCGAAGAAGCCGATGATCATCAGGATCCCCAGCACGACCAGGCCGCCGAAGACCCACCACCCGATGCGGGTGAGCCGCTTCGCTCCCTCCGGGTCCTGCCGGTTCTTGGTCAGGGCCACGATCGACATGATCAGGGGGACGATCCCGGCCAGGGTGAGCCAGAACGAGACGGTCGCGATGCCCGACAGCACCAGGAGCACGATCGTCGACGCGGGCGTGGGGGGCCCAGGCTGGCCGTACCCGGGCGGGGTGCCCGCGTATCCGCCGGAGTACCCAGCCGGCGGCGGCGCCCCGTAGCCGCCACCACCGCCGGTGTACGGCGCCGGCTGGCCGTACTGCTGCTGGGGCTGCCCGTACGGCGCCTGGCCGTACGGGCTCTGCTCGGCGGCGGGAGGTGTCTCCTTCGACAGCGGCACGGTCGGGTTGCCGCCCGCGTACGGGTATCCCGTGGCGTCCGAGGTGCCGGTGGTCGGCTGCTGCTCAGGGCCCGGCTGGGCGGGGGCCGGCCAGGACGGTGGGTCGGGCGGCGCCTGCTGCCCGTCCTGCTCGTCGTCCGGTCGCGGGGTCTGCTCGGTCACGTCTGGGTCTCCCTCACGGGTGCTGCTGGTGGGCCAAACCTACTCTGCATCCGTCGCCACGCCGGTCACGCGGTGCACCGACAGGGTCCGGACCTCGCCGGTGCCGTGGTCGAAGACGGTGATGCGACCGCCGTTGACGTCGAGCGGTTCGACCAGGCGCCGGGTGACCCGCCCGCCGGGGTCCGCCAGACCGATCCACACGCGGCCGCGCTCGGAGGCCGCGCGGCGCAGCGTGGCGAGTGACATCGCCGGGTCCATCGCGGGCAGCGCGGGGGCGTCGTGGGCCGGTCGTGGGGCCGCGCTCGCGTCGGCGTCCGCCTGCCTCAGGCCCCGGACGACGGCCTCGGCCAGCTGCGGGCCGGGAGCCGGCAGATGGGTGACGGGCCGCGGCGGCTGGCGCGGTGGGGTGCGGTGGGCGCCCGGTCGGCGCAGCACGAGGCTGCCGTCGGCCCCCTCGGCCGCCGGCGCGTACCCCATGCCCCGCAACGTCTGCAGCACGGTGGCCGGGTCGGCCTGCGCCGCCAGCACCGTCGGCGCCAGCCGGCGGAGACGGAGGACGGCGGCCCGGGAGTCGACCACCAGCTCGGCCAGCACGGCCTCGTCGTCCGACCGCAGGTAGGCGCTCGCTGCGCCGACCCGCACGCGGCCGTGCCGCCGGGCGGTGTCGGCGACCAGGTACTCCAGCGGCTGGGGCACCGGCGTCCGCGAGTGGGTGGTCAGGAACTCCAGGATGTCCGCGGCGGTCCGCCCGCCGTCCAGCGCCCGGCGCAGGGTGCCGGCGTCGAACCGGTACACGGTGGCGCCTCCCCGCGAGTCGACGTCGGCCATCAGTGCCAGCTCGCGGGAGACGTCGGTCGCCAGGGGTCCCGGGGCGACAGCGGTCAGGTCGGCCTGCAGCAGCACGTGGTCGACGACCTCGGGCAGCAGGTGCTCGAGGACGGCGTCCGCGGGGCCGTCGTCCAGCAGTGCCCTGCCGTGCGCCGACACCGCGCCCAGGCCGGTGACCCCGAGCCACGCGGCCTCGCCGAGCACGGCCGGCACCAACGGAGGCTGCGTCACATGGGCCCCGCGTGGTGCCTGCCAGGTCAGTGCCGCCGAGAGGTCGTCCGGCGTGAGGGAGTGGCCGGGGTCGAGCCCGGCGAGCACCACCAGGACGGCGGCGCGCACCGCGACCACGGCCGGTCGGTCGACGGTCTCGGTCAGGGCGAGCCGGACGGCGTCCCGACTGTCGCGCGTGCCGACCAGGTCCGCGACGCGGGATGTCGCCAGCCACGCACGCGCCAGCACGACCCAGCGTTCCCCGGTCGTGCCACCGGCCCAGATGTCGTAGCCGGGGGTGGGCGCCCACGACGGCTCGCTCCCGCCGTCGGAGGCCACGAGGCCTGCGGCATAAGCGATCTCGACGACCCGCGCGGCGACGTCCGCCTCGACGTCGAGCTCGAGAGAGACCCGACGCAGCTCGCGGACGCCGAGCCCCCCGGCCCGCAGGATCGGTGCGGGGGCGGCGCTCCAGAGGTCGGCGAGGGCGTCGACGAGCCGGACCGCCTCGGCCGCGGCGCCGGCCGCCGTGCCGTCGGCCACGTCCGGCCGCCGGTGCTGCGGCTCGGGAACCGGTCGCGGCGTCAGGTGGTCGTGGACCCGCCCTCCCCGCAGTGCCAGGCCGACCTCGCGGGGGACGACGACATGACCGGCGTCGGCGGCGACGAGCAGGGCCCGGGCCAGGAGCCACTCGACGCCACCGTCGGCGGCAGCCGCGCGGACCCGCCGGTCGGATCCGGCGACGGCGCCGACCGGCGAGCCCCAGGTCAGCCGCTCGAGCAGCCGTCGTGCGGCATCCGGCCCCGTGGACAGCAGCGTCTCCAGTGCCTCCGGGTCGCCGACCAGCGCGGTGATCCGGTCGACCGCGGTGACCGGGTCGCCGGTGCCGGGCAGGCCCAGGTCGGCGAGCCAGTCGGCCAGACGCGCCGGGTCGGTACTGATCTCCGCGAGGGGCGGGCCGAGGCCGGCCGGGTGCGGGCCGAGGACGTCGGCGGCCGCCCGAACCAGCCGGAGGCCGGCGTCGGGACCCCAGACGAGGGCGAGCCGGCGCAACGTCGAGACCTGCGGGCCGATCCGGCCGCCGCAGGCACGGGCCAGGTCGCGCGACGCCGTCGGCGAGCCGAGCGCCGCCAGCGCCTGCGCCACCTGCAGCGTCGGCGAGTCCAGGGTGTCAAGGGCCCGGTGCACGCTGACCCGCGTCGACGCGCGTGCCGCGAGGGAGGCGGTGTCGGCGGGGACCGGCGTCGCCAGGTCGGGGCGCGCGCCCAGCAGCGCCACCAGGGCGGCGTCGTCGCGCGCGCGCAGGTCGTCCGCGAGGGTGCGGACCGCGCGGCCACGGGCGGGTGCAGGCATCCGCCCGACCTTACGCGGCGCGGACGCCGTCGGTGCTCATGGACAGCGCCAGCGCCGTCGTCCACGCCAGCAGCACGGTCGTGAAGGCCTTCTCCGCGTAGCCCAACCACGGCCCGGGGTCGTCGAGGGCGACGGTGAACCAGACCGTGTGGGGCAGTGCCACGGCCAGCGCGACGACGGCGGCGACGCGCAGCCCCCGCGGCAGGGATCGCTCCAGCGTCCCCGCGAGCGCGGCGAGGTGCAGCCCACCGAAGGCGGCGGTGGCCGCGAGCGTGTGCACGGTGGCCGCGGTGCCGTCGTCCGGCACCTGGAAAGCACCGGCCAGCACGGTTCCCAGGCCAGCCATGACCAGGGAAGCCGACACGGCGACCAGCCGACGCCCCGCGGCCAGGGCCGCCAGCGACAGCTGCCCGAGGCCCAGCACGGTGAACGCGGCGATCATCGGCGCGGCCAGCGGCGCATCCTCGGCGGCCAGGGCGCTGATCGTGTCGGCGCGCTGCTCGTGGCCCGGCGCCAGCCACCCGAGCCCGAGCCAGGCGAGGGTGAAGACGGGTCCGCCGGCGACGGCGAGGGTGACGGGGAGTCGGTGCACGCCGGCCATCCTCGCGGGCGGATACCGTCCCGGCATGCGGATCGGTGTCGTCGTCCTGCCCCAGCAGCGGTGGGCGGAGGCCGCAGCTCGGTGGCGCGCGCTGGAGGACATGGGTTTCGACCACGCCTGGACGTACGACCACCTGGCCTGGCGGAGCCTGGCGGACGAGCCCTGGTTCGCCACGGTCCCGACGCTGACCGCGGCGGCACTCGTCACGTCGCGGATCCGGCTCGGCACCTGGGTGGCCTCGCCGAACTACCGCCACCCGGTGACGTTCGCCAAGGAGCTGATGAGCCTGGACGACGTCAGCGGCGGCCGCTTCGAGCTCGGCATCGGGGCGGGCGGGATCGGGTTCGACGCCAC
>DASROP010000133.1:0-9566 GCA_035646835.1 Actinomycetales bacterium
CACGTCCTGCGCCAGGCGCACGTCGTCGGCGTCGTAGCGGCGGCGGCTGACCGAGCACGCGAGGGCCACGGTGCCGAGCAGCGGGCGGTCGCGGTGGCCCTGCAGCGGAGCCTGCTGCCGCAGTCCCTGGATCCGGTCGAGGGGCTTGATGTCGCCTGGCGCTACGTACCGGGCACCGACGGGACCGAGGTGGGCGGCGACTGGGCGGACGTCGTCGAGCTCCCTGGCGGTCGGGTCGCGGTGGTGGTCGGCGACGTGATGGGACGCGGGCTGCGGGCGGCGGCCGTGATGGGTCAGCTGCGCACCGCCGTCCGCACCCTGGCGATGGGCGACCCGCCACCGAGCGACCTGCTGACCCAGCTGGACACCATCGTCAGCGGCCTGGGGGGCGACCAGATCGTCACGTGCGTCTACGCCGTCTACGACCCCGGGCGCGCGACGCTCACGGTGGCGAACGCCGGACATCTCCCCCCGTTGATGCTGGTCGAAGGGGCCACCACGGCCATCCACGGGGGGGCGGCGGTGCCCCTCGGCGTCGGCGGCGTGGAGTTCGTCGAGCACACACGCGGTCTGCCGGACGGGGCCATCGTCGCCCTCTACACCGACGGAGTCGTGGAGCGGCGGGGCGGTGACCTGGGGGCGGCGGTCACGGTGCTGGGCCAGGCGCTGGCGTCCGCCCGCGGAACGCTGGAGGAACGCTGCGAGACCCTGCTGCGCGCCGCCCCGGCGGCCGGGCCGGCGGGTTTCACGGACGACGTCGCCCTGCTCCTCGTGCGGGCCCGCGAGGAGGTCTGGTCAGGGGTGGTCACGGAGCGCCTCGACTCGTCGCCGGCGTCCGTAGGCCGGGCCCGGCGCATCGTCGAGGAGGTGCTGGACCGGTGGGGCCTCGACGAGTCCGAGGACCTCGCGACGACGATGGCGCTGCTCGTCTCCGAGCTCGTCACCAACGCGGTCCGCTACGCGCCGGGGCCGGGCGTCGACCTTCTGGTCAGGCGCGGTCCCGGCGCGCTGTGGGTCGAGGTCTCGGACGTCGACACGCGCGCCCCCCGGCTACGGCACGCAGCTCCGACCGACGAGGGTGGCCGCGGCCTCGCGCTCGTGCAGGCTCTCTCGACCGGATGGGGAAGCCGGAGCACGCTGGAGGGCAAGGTGGTCTGGTTCCGGCTGGACCTGAAGGACCCGCCCTCGCCGGCGGTCAGACGCGGCCGTCGTGCTCGGGCGGACGGGTCGTCTTAGGCTTGCGGCGCTTGTCGACCTCGCCCTTGACCCGGTTCACACCGGCGTCGATCTTGGCCCGCGTCGCCGGGTCCTTGGCCATCTGCTCGGCCTTGACCCGGGCCTGCTCGATCGCCCGCCGACCCTTGGGGTTGTTCGCCAGCTTGGTGACCTTGTTCATGAAGCCCGCCATGTCGCTCTCCCTCGTCGTCGCTGTCTGCGTCCGCCCCTAGCCTCTCGCGACATGACCGCCACGACAAAGTCCAGCCGTACCGACGCCGAGGCCGTGCTCGACCGCCTCGTGGGCCGGGACGGCACCGCCTTCCGCGAGGGGCAGTGGGAGGCCGTGGACGCGCTGGTCAACCACGGACGCCGCGCCCTCGTCGTCCAACGCACCGGCTGGGGCAAGTCCGCCGTCTACTTCGTGGCCACGGCGCTGCTGCGCGAGGCGGGCGCCGGCCCCACCCTGCTGGTCTCACCCCTGCTGGCCCTGATGCGCGACCAGGTCGCCGCCGCGGCACGGGCCGGGGTGCGCGCTGCCGAGATCAGCTCCTCGAACGCCGACCGGTGGGACGAGGTGCTCTCGTCGCTCGACGCCGACGATATCGACGTGCTCCTGGTCTCGCCGGAACGGCTGGAGAACCCGCGGTTCCGCGACACGGTCCTGCCGGGCCTGGTGCGGCGCTGCGGTCTCGTGGTAGTCGATGAGGCGCACTGCATCTCCGACTGGGGCCACGACTTCCGGCCCGACTACCGGCGGATCCGAGACCTGCTCGTGAAGCTGCCCGGCGGGACGCCGGTGCTCGCCACCACGGCGACGGCGAACGCCCGCGTGACTCGGGACGTGGCGGAGCAGCTGGGCGCGGGCGGCGTCGAGGTGACGACGGTGCGCGGCCCGCTCGGGCGCGACTCGCTGCGGCTCGGCGTCCTGCGGCTCGAGACGGTGGCCGACCGGTTGGCGTGGCTCATCGCCCACCTCGGCGACCTGCCCGGGAGCGGCATCGTCTACACGCTGACGGTGAGCGCTGCGGAGGACACCGCACGACTGCTGCGGGAGGCGGGCCACGCCGTCCTGCCGTACACCGGCCGCACCGACGGCGCCGAGCGCCTCGCGGCGGAGGAAGCGTTGCGCCACAACGAGGTCAAGGCCCTGGTGGCGACGTCCGCGCTGGGGATGGGCTACGACAAGCCGGACCTCGGCTTCGTCGTCCACCTCGGCGCCCCCTCGTCGCCGGTCAGCTACTACCAGCACATCGGCAGGGCCGGTCGGGCCGTCCGGCAGGCCGACGTGCTGTTGCTGCCAGGCGTCGAGGACGAGGCCGTCTGGCGCTACTTCGCGACCGCCTCGATGCCGCGACAGGAAGACGCCGAGGCGGTTCTCGCGGCTCTGTCTGCATCGTCGAGCCCGATGTCGACGCCGCTGCTGGAGACGGTGGCCGACGTCCGCCGCACGCGGCTGGAGCTGCTGATGAAGGTGCTCTCGGTCGAGGGCGCGGTGCAGCGGGTGGGCGGTGGCTGGAAGACGACCGGCGAGCCGTGGGCCTACGACGCGGAGCGGTACGCCCGGGTGGACGAGGCGCGATCGCGCGAGGCCGAGGCGATGCGCGCCTACGTCGCGGGCGGCACCTGCCGGATGGCGTTCCTGCAACGCGACCTGGACGACGACAGCGCGGCGGAGTGCGGGCGGTGCGACGTATGCGCCGGACCCTGGTACTCCGGCGAGGTGCCGGCGGCGGCACGCGAGCAGGCCGGTGCGCAGCTGCGACGGGCCGGCGTCGAGGTCGAGCCGCGGGCCCAGTGGCCGAGCGGCGTGACGCGGCTCGGCGTCGACGTCTCCGGTCGGATCCCTGCCGAGGAGCGCTACGAGCGGGGCCGCGCCGTCGCCCGGCTGACCGACCTGGGATGGGGTCCCCGCCTGCGCGAGCTGCTCGCCGAGGCCTCCCCCGACGCGGCGGCGCCCGCGGCCCTGCTCGACGCGTGCGTTCAGGTGCTCGCCGGCTGGGACTGGACGACGCGGCCGGGCGCGGTGGTCAGCCTCCCCTCGCGGCGGCGTCCCCTGCTCGTGAGCAGCGTGGCCGAGCACCTGTCGCAGGCGGGGCGCCTGCCGTACCTGGGGTCCCTGGAGCTGCGCCACGGCGGCCCGACCGGACGACCCGGTGGCAACAGCGCCTTCCGTCTGGCCGGGATCTGGGACCGGGTCGCGGTGCCGGACGGCGTCGCCGCGCGCCTGGGCGAGGCAGGCGCGGCACCGCTGCTGCTCGTGGACGACCTCGTCGACTCCCGGTGGACGATGACGGTCGGCGCGCGCGAGCTCCGCCGGGCCGGCGCGGCCGGGGTGCTGCCGTTCGCCCTCGCCGTCGCCGCGTGATCACCTCGGGTGGTGAGTGGCGAATAGGGTGCCGGTGACCCGTTGACCCCGAGCGAGGAGCACCTGAGATGGCAGACCTGACCGGCCGGGTGGCCCTGGTCACGGGAGGCGCCGGCGGTATCGGCGCGGCGACCGCTGCACGACTCGTCGGCGACGGCGCCGCCGTCGCCCTGGTAGACCTCGACGAGGGGGCGGCGGCGAGCGTCGCCGGCCGGATCGGGGGGCGCGCGATCGGCGTCGGCGCCGACGTGACCGACGCGGCGGCCGTCCAGGCCGCCGTCGACCGGACGGCCGACGAGCTGGGCGGGCTGGACATCCTCGTGAACAACGCCGGTGTCACCCGAGACAACCTGCTGTTCAAGCTGACCGAGGACGACTGGGACACGGTGATGAACGTGCACCTGCGTGGGGCGTTCCTGGCCAGCAGGGCGGCGCAGAAGCACTTCGTGGAGGCCGGGTACGGCCGGATCGTCAACCTCTCCAGCGTCTCCGCGCTGGGCAACCGCGGCCAGGCCAACTACTCGGCGGCGAAGATGGGGCTCCAGGGGTTCACCCGCACGCTCGCCATCGAGCTCGGCCCTTTCGGGGTCACCGTCAACGCGGTCGCCCCCGGGTTCATCGTGACGGCCATGACGGACGCGACCGCCGAACGGGTGGGCGTCGCCCCCGAGGAGTACCGGAAGCTCGCCGCGGACGCCGCACCGGTACGCCGGGTCGGCCAGCCGGAGGACATCGCCAACGTGATCGCCTTCCTCGTCAGCTCCGAGGCGTCGTTCATCACGGGCCAGACCCTCTACGTCGACGGCGGGGCGAAGCTCTGATGGACTTCTCCCTGGATGTCGAGCAGGCCGACGTCCGCGACTGGGTGCGCACGTTCGTCGGGAGGGAGATCGTCCCGCTGGAGGGCGAGGTGCTCGAGCGCGAGCGCCGGGGCCAGCGTGGGCTGCCCCGCGAACAGCTGGAGACGCTGCAGCACAAGGCGAAGGACTCCGGCTTCTGGGGCATCCAGACCCCGGTCGACTACGGCGGGATGGGCCTGTCGGCCGTGATGACCTCGCTCGTGGAGGCGGAGCTCGGACGCTCGTTCGTGCCGTTCTCCTTCGGTGGCGATGCCGACAACATCCTCTACGACGCCAACGACGCACAGAAGGAGCGCTACCTGCTGCCGACGATCGCCGGCGACCGCAAGGCGTGCTTCGCGATCACCGAGCCGGGGGCAGGCTCCGACGCGAAAGCCATCCGCACCAAGGCGACCAGGGACGGCGACGAGTGGGTCGTCAACGGGGAGAAGACCTTCATCACCGGCGGCAACGAGGCCGACTTCGCGATGGTCTTCGCCGTGACGGACGCCGACAAGGGCGCGGACGGCGGCGTCACCTGCTTCCTCATCGACCGCGAGATGGGCTGGACCTCGTCGATGATCGACACCATGGGCGAGTGGGGCCCGGCGGCGCTGGCGTTGACCGACGTCCGGGTGCCGCACGCCAACGTGCTCGGCGACGTCGGCCAGGGGTTCTCTCTGGCGATGCGGTGGATCGGCCGCGGCCGGTACCTGCTGCCGGCCAGGGCGCTCGGATCGTGCGAACGGCTCGTCGAGATGGCCATCGAGACGGCCAAGAACCGGGTGACGTTCGGGCAGCCGATCGCCGAGCGGCAGGCGATCCAGTGGATGATCGCCGACTCCGCGGTGGAGATCGAGGCGCTGCGGTGGCTCGTGCTCCAGGCCGCCTGGCAGGAGGACCAGGGGCTGGACTCCCGCCACGCCCAGTCCGTCGCGAAGCTCTACGGCGGGATCAAGGCCAACGAGATCGTCGACCGGGTGCTGCAGATCCACGGCGGCATGGGCTACACGCGGGAGCTACCGATCGAGCGCTGGTACCGCGAGCTGAGGCTGCTTCGCATCTACGAGGGGACCGACGAGATCCAGCGCCGGACGATCGCGCGCAACCTGCTCAAGGGCCACGTGAGCGTGCGCGGGGTGCTGGGCTGACCGCGGCCGCCGGCGGGCGGGTCGAGTTCGACGTCGCCGAACTGGAGCCGGGCAGGACGTACCGGTGGCTGACGGCCTGCGTCATCCCGCGCCCGATCGCGTGGGTCTCGACGCTGTCGGCCGCCGGCGTCCCCAACCTCGCGCCGCACTCGTTCTTCACCGTTGCCTCCGCCGAGCCCCCGGTCGTGCAGTTCACGTCCATCGGCACGAAGGACTCGCTCCGCAACGTCCGCGAGACCGGTGAGCTCGTCGTCCACCTGGCGCCCCGACCGCTGGCGGAGAAGGTCAACGCGACCGGCACCGACTACCCGGCCGAGATCGACGAGTTCGACGCCGCGGGGCTCGCGACCGAACCCAGCGCGTTGGTGGCGCCGCACCGGGTTGCCGACTCCCCGGTGGCGCTCGAGTGCGTCGCGGCGGGCGAGCACTCGTTCGGCCACAGCACCGTCGTGTTCGGCCGGGTGGTCCACGTGGCGGTTCGGCGCTCGGCGATGGCGGACGACGGCCTGCCGGACCCGACGCTGCTCGACCCGGTGGCCCGCCTCGGACGCGACCAGTGGGGCACCCTCGGCGAGGTCTTCTCGCTGCGGCGCAAGCGGTACACCGACCTCAGCTGAGGCGCGAGAGCAGGGTCACGAGCTCGAGGGGGTACACGGTCTCGGACGTCGACGCGAGCTCCTCGGCGCTCCACCAGCGGTGCTCGACGACCGCGTCGCGCTCGATCTGGGACCAGCCGGTGGTCTCGAGCTCGAACCGCGCCACCCGCACGCCGTAGAAGATGTTGTGCTGGCGGTACCGCACCTGTCCGAAGTCGAACTCGGAGAGCACCTCGCCGATCACCGGCCCGAGGTGGTCGAGCTCGAGCCCGGTCTCCTCGAGGACCTCGCGCCGGGCGGCCTCCTCGTGGCTCTCGCCGGGGGCCAGGCCGCCGCCGGGCGTTAACCACCAGGTGCCGGCGTCCGGTCGCGCCGGGTCCCCCCCGCGGAACAGCAGCACCCGACCACCGGGCTCGACGAGGAGGACGCGCCCGGCCCGACGCTCGACGACCGACACAAGTTCTGAGGCTAGAACACCCCGGTCGTCGCGCTCAGCTGAGCCGCGTCTGCAGGGGTGACAGGTAGTCCAGCAGCGGGTCGATCGCCCCGAGGTCGCCCTGGTCCTCCTTCGGCAGGTCGACCTGGTAGACGTCGATCCCGCGGGCCAGGTCGGCGGTGTAGACGATGTTCGAGTTCTTGCCAGTGGCCTGCCCCTTGGGGTTGCGCTCGGGCAACCAGTAGGCGTCCCAGACCTCGGTGCCACCGCCGGTGACGTAGCCGTACTGCTTGATGTTGCGGGGGTCGCGGACGTCAACGAAGCGCAGCCCTGCCTGGTAGAAGCCCTGCGCGATGATGCCGCTCTGGTGGAAGTCGAACCAGTGGGCCGAGCAGAAGGCTCCCGCCGGCAGCGTCAGCCCGCCGCCGAACTCGGCGGGGACGTTCGAGGCGTCCAGCGGGGAGATCGTGCCGGTCCCCGGCGTGTAGGGGGCACCCGAGCGGTAGTCCTCGCCGTCCAGGTCCTCCACCCACCAGGTCTGCACGCTTCCCGCACGCTCGCAGATCACTTCGTCGCCGTCGTTGAGGTAGTCCTCCTCGGTGACGAGCAGGACGTTGCCGTTCTTGAGGTCCGGAGCCGCGTTCGCCTTGAACTTGTCGCCGTTGGGGCGCAGCGAGTTGTGGTGGATGAAGTCGTTCCATCCAGGGGCGATGCCGTTGGCGTCGGTCGCGTTGACGGGGACGGGGTTCAGCGGGTCGCGGACGTCGAACACCGCGGCGCCGCCGGAGCCGGTGTGCCAGCCGAATCCCGCGCCATCGAAGTTCCACTCGTGACCCGCGCCGCTGGTGAACACGTCGTTCGGGCCTGCTGCGGCCGACTGGTGGGTGCCGGCGACCACCGGGTTGTCGAGGTCGGTGAGGTCGATCACCGAGAACTCGCCATTGGTACCGGCGCTGTAGGCGTAGTTGCAGTTCCACTCGTCGACGCAGGCGACGGTGTGCGTGCTGTTCGGGACGTCGACCCGGGAGCGCACGTGAGGGTTCGTGGGATCGGTGACATCGACGACCAGCAGCTCTCCCCCGCCGACGTTGACGTGCTGGATGTCGGAGCTGCTGGCCTGGTAGAGGTCAGCGCCTACGAGCACGAACCGCTCGACCGCGTCGCGGCCCTGGCGACGCTCGCCGTACGTCATCGCCTCGTTCTCGAACACGAGGTTGTCGACCGTGCCCACCAGCTGGGGATGGGCCGGGTCGCTGGTGTCGAAGACGCTGATGCTGTCGAGGCTCGACGCGTAGAAGTACGGACCGGTGCGGGCGACGGCAGCGGAGATCATTCCGGTCTCGTACGGCACGGTGTCGACCAGCCTCACGTTCGGGCTCATCGCCAGCGGCACGTTCAGGCCTTCCTGGGGCTCTCGCTCGCTGGCCGGGCCTTTCGGCTCGTGCGCGGCAGCGACGCCGGCCGAGGCGAACAGGACGACGGCGCTTGCTGCGGCGATGACCGCGGAGCGTCGTGCGGGGCTTGGTCCGAACACGGGACTACCTCCAGGTGGCGCGCGGTCCGTCGACCTCGCTGCCCCCTTCAACGACCGAGGGCGTCCCGGGTTACGTCGCCGGACAGAGCCGGTCACTCATGGTGGCGGTACATGACCTTCGGTGACTCGATCTAGTCACGATGGGTGATCTCCACGCCGTGTCAGCATCAATTGCCGCGGATTCACTCACTGTGGGTGCGAAGTGACGCCCGCGTGTGATCTTCTGATGCTCGACGTCAGGGGACGTGGATCCCGAGGCCGATGCAGCGGTCACCTGCTCCGGAGGGGGAGCGGCCACGGGGGAGCGAATGGTGAGACCGACCCCGGGCGCGCACGAGTCGGACGAGGTAGTCATGAGACCCCCTGTATCTGCTCACCGAGGGCTGCGGATCGTGGTCTTCGCTGTCCTGACGCTGGTCCTGAGCCTCACGAGCGGGTCGGCCCTGGCCGACCCGGGAGGCAACGGCAACGGCAAGGGACAAGCCAAGAAGGCCGAGGTCACGACCACGGAGTCCTCCACGCCCGGTCCGTCCGCAGACTCCAACGGTCCGTCCGCAGACTCCAACGGTCCGCCCGCACACTCCAACAGCAAGAGCGCCAAGCACAAGGACAGCCCGGTCCAGGAGACCACCGCGACGAGCAACAGCGACAAGGGCAAGAGCAAGGTGGTCTCCGGGGAGACCGGCCAGCCGCAGCCGAAGTCGAACGCCGACCTGAACCCGGGCGGCGCGAACAACGGGGGCGACTGCGGCAGCTACTGCTCCACGCGGGACGGCACGCCGTCGGGCAACGGGCAGGGCAAGAACGGCATCGAGGCCGGCTCCAAGGGGCGCGCCGACAACAAGAACCCACCCGGACAGTTCAAGGACGGCTCCGACGCCAACAACGGGTACGAGTGCGACGGCAACAACGGCATCGCCAAGGGCAACCCGGCGCACACCGCCTGCACGAGCGCCGTCGAGGAGCCGCCCGAGTGCCCGCCCGGCTCGGACAACAGCGTCGAGCCGTGCGACGACCTGCCCGGCCAGGAGTGCCCGCCCGGCTCGGACAACAGCGTCGAGCCGTGCGACGACCAGCCCGGCCAGGAGTGCCCGGAAGGGTCGGACAACATGACCCCGCCGTGCGACGACCAGCCCGGCCAGGAGTGCCCGGAAGGGTCGGACAACATGACCCCGCCGTGTGAGGACGAGGAGACCGCGGCCACGCGGGTGCCCCCGGAGACCGCGGTGCTGGGCGTCAAGGTGGGCGCGACCACGGCTGCGGCGGTGGCAGCAGCCCTCGCCCGCACCGGCGTGGAAGCCGGCGGACTCGCCCTGGCCGGTGGGCTCCTGCTCGCGGCCGGCGCGTCCGGACTCGTGATCGGCCGGAAGCGCCGTCGAGCCTGACGGCCCGAGTGGTCGGGGCCCGGGGCACTCCCCCGGGCCCCG
>DASROP010000134.1:0-25175 GCA_035646835.1 Actinomycetales bacterium
GGCGATGGGTGGGCTCGTCGCTGATCAACTCGGCGCCGCCGCGGGCTTTGGCGCCGCCGCGCTACTGGCAGGCCTCGGAGCCTGTCTCGCCCCGCGACGGGGCCCAACATCCACATGCCCAGGCTCGTCATGACCTGACCCCGAGCTGAAACTGGAGCCTGGCCGCATTGGCCGAGAAATGAGCAGCTGCTCGGCGCGATCGACGCGTTGCGCGAGCTCGACGACCGCTGGCAGTCGCGTGGACCCGACGACGGCGTGGACATCGTCTGGCTGCCGCGGTTGACCTCGACGGTGCCGCGGGCGCAGCACGTGCCGCGTTCACGGCCCAGGTCCCGTCGATGAATGCGTTTGAGCGAGTGTCCGGAGGGGGACTTGAACCCCCACGCCCGATAAAGGGCACTAGCACCTCAAGCTAGCGCGTCTGCCATTCCGCCACCCGGACGAGTGGCCTCGGATCGCCCTCTGCGGGGCTCCGTGGGCGGGCTCGACGATAGCACGCAGACGGTGCCGGGCCGCCGCCGTCCGGGCCCCTCGGCTAGCGTGCCGAGCATGACGACGCCGGTGGACCCGAACGCGCCGGACGACGACCCCTCGCGCGCCGAGGCCGAGGTCGTCGAGCTGTGTCGCGACCTGATCAGGATCGACACCTCCAACTACGGCGACGGGTCCGGCCCGGGCGAGCGCAAGGCGGCCGAGCACGTGATGGCGCTGCTGCACGAGGTGGGGCTGGAACCGGAGCTCGTCGAGAGCGACCCCGGCCGGGCGAGCGTCGTGCTTCGGGTCGAGGGCACGGATCCCGGGCGCGAGGCGCTGATGCTGCACGGGCACCTCGACGTCGTCCCCGCCCGGGCCGACGACTGGCAGGTCGACCCCTTCGCGGGGGACGAGGTCGACGGCTGCCTGTGGGGTCGAGGCGCCATCGACATGAAGGGCATGGACGCGATGATGCTCGCCGTCCTGCGCGAGATGACCCGGGCCGGACGCAAGCCGCCTCGTGACATGGTCTTCGCCTTCCTCGCCGACGAGGAGGCCGGTGGGCTGAAGGGGTCGCACCACCTCGTCGCCGAGCGGGCGGAGCTGTTCGAGGGCGTCACGGAGGCGATCAGCGAGGTCGGCGGCTTCTCGATCGACCTCGCGGGGCAGCGCTGCTACCTCCTGCAGACCGCCGAGAAGGGGATCCAGTGGCTGCGCCTGGTCGCCCACGGCAGGGCCGGCCACGGCAGCCAGGTGGGAACCGACAACGCCGTCACGCGTCTGTGCGAGGCGGTGGTCCGCATCGGGCGACACGACTGGCCGGTCGAGATCACGCCCACCGTCCGGGAGTTCCTGGACGGCGTCGGCGAGATCCTGGGCACCGAGCTCGACCCGCACGACGCCGAGCAGCTGACCCAGGTGCTGGGGACCACGGCCCGGTGGGTGGGCGCAACGCTGCGCAACACCTCCAACCCGACCCTTCTCGACGCCGGCTACAAGCACAACGTCATCCCCGGCACGGCATCGGCCCTGATCGACACGCGGTACCTGCCCGGCCGTGAGGAGGAGCTGCTGGCGGGCATCCGCGAGCTCGCCGGCGACCGCGTCGACGTCGAGGTCGTGCACCGCGACGTCGCGCTCGAGACGGACATGTCCGGGTCGCTGCCCGCGGCGATGGTCGACGCTCTGCTGGCCGAGGACCCCGGGGCGAAGGTGCTGCCGTACTGCCTCTCGGGTGGTACGGACAACAAGGCGTTCAGCCTGCTCGGGATCCGCGGCTTCGGGTTCGCGCCCCTGCGGCTGCCGCCGGATCTCGACTTCGCCGGGATGTTCCACGGCATCGACGAGCGCGTCCCTACCGACGCGCTCCAGTTCGGCACCCGCGTCCTCGACCGGCTCCTACGCACCTGCTGACCCGTGATCAAGCGGTGCGGTCGACCCGCAGGATCCGGCGCCGCAGCCACACCCTGCGCACCCCGCCGACGTAGAGCCGGACGCGCGCCAGCTCCCACCTCCCGTACTCGGCCTGCTCGGTGAGCATCTGGCGGGCCTCATGGCGTGACGTGCTCCGGGGCAGGGTGATCACGCGGAACTCGAAGTGGGGACCTGGCCGGGAGCGGGCGGCCTGGGGCTCGAGGTCGTTCATCGCTCTCCATTGTGCCGCCCGGGCAGATACCGTCGTGGCATGACCACTCATCCGCGTGCCGCGCTCGATCGGCTGGTCGCCGCGCTCGAGGCGCACCTGACGGCGTCCGAGAACCGCCGCAGCGAACGCGACCCCACGGTCGAGGCCGCCTACCGGACCCTGGCCGACGCCTTCGAGACGTACGACGACTCGCTGTACGACGCGCACGGCGAGGTCACGCCGTTCGAGCTGTACGACGACCAGGAGGACGAGCGCGAAGACACAGAAGACACAGACAACGACGACGACGAGGACGACGACGGGGTGGACGACATCTCCGATGTCGAGGGGGACCACGACGACGAGGCGGCAGACCTCGACCCGGACGACGACTACGAGTTCGAGCCCCGCCGGGCGTCGGACACGTCGTCCAGGGCCTGACGGATCTCCGCCGGCAGCACCAGGTCGTCACCGGCCAGGGCGCCGCGCAGCTGGGCCGCCGTCCGGGCGCCGAGCACGATCCCGGCGATACCGGGAGCGTCCCGGGCCCACGCCAGCGCCACCTCGACCGGCGCGCAGCCGAGGCCGTCGGCCGCGGTCGCCACTGACTCGACCACGCGACGGCAGCGGCCGTCGAGGTACGGCTCGACGAAGTCCACGAAGTGCGGTGACGCGGCGCGCGAGTCGGCCGGCGTCCCGCTGCGGTACTTGCCGGTGAGCACACCGCGGCCCAGTGGCGACCAGCCGAGCACGCCGGCGCCGACATCCGCCGCGGCAGGCAGCAGCTCGGCCTCGGCGCTGCGCTCGACCAGCGAGTACTCGACCTGGTCGGCGACGACCTGGACGCCGGCCCGCTCGGCGAGCGTCGCCGTCCGCGCCAGCTGCCAGGCCCGGTGGTTGGCCACGCCCACGTAGCGCGCGCGACCGGACGTGACCGCTGCCTGCAACGCCGACAGCGTCTCCTCCAGCGGCACGTACGGGTCCCAGGCCTGGGCCAGCCACAGGTCGACGTGGTCGGTGCGCAGCCGGGCGAGCGAGGTGTCCAGCGCCGCCAGCAGGGTGCGACGGGACGCGTCGACGACGTGCTCGGCGCCCGGGGCGCCCGCGGCCCCCGCCGCCGTGCACACCGCGACGTCCTCGCGCGGGACGACGTCGCCGAGCAACGATCCCAACAGCTCCTCGCTGGCGCCGTCCGCGTAGCCGGCCGCGGTGTCCACCAAGGTGCCCCCGACGTCGACGAACGAGCGCAGCTGGTCGGCGGCCTCGTGCTCGTCGGTGTCGCGGCCCCAGGTCATCGTGCCCAGCCCGATTCTGGACACGCGCAGGCCGGACCGCCCCAGGTAACGCTGCTCCATGGGGGGTGAGGCTACGCACTAGGCTCGCGCTCCATGCGGCTCGGACTGAACCTCGGCTACTGGGGCGCCGGCAACGACGCCGACAACCTCGCTCTCGCGCAGGAGGCCGACCGGATCGGCTACTCCGTCTGCTGGGCCGCCGAGGCGTACGGATCCGACGCGCCTACGGTGCTGTCGTGGGTGGCCGCGCACACCTCGCGCATCGACGTCGGCACCGCGATCATGCAGATCCCCGGCCGCAGCGCGGCGATGACCGCCATGACGGCCGCGACGCTGGACACGCTCTCGGGCGGGCGTTTCCGCTTGGGGCTGGGTGTCTCCGGGCCGCAGGTCTCCGAGGGCTGGCACGGCGTCCGGTTCGACAAGCCGCTCGCCAGGACCCGCGAGTACGTCGAGGTCGTGCGGATGGCCCTGGCCCGGCAGAAGGTGGAGCTGGACGGCGAGCACATCACGCTGCCGTTGCCCGACGGGCCGGGCAAGGCGCTCAAGCTCACGGTGCACCCGGTGCGCGAGCACATCCCGCTGTACCTGGCCGCGGTGGGACCGAAGAACCTCGAGCTGACCGGGGAGATCGCCGACGGCTGGCTGGCGATCTTCTTCAGCCCCGAGCACGCCGCGGCGTCGCTGGAGTCGATCCGCGCCGGACGGCGGCGCGTGGCCGACGTCGACACGTCCGACCCGCTGGCCTCGTTCGACGTCGTCCCGACCGTGCCCGTCGTCGTGGACGCGGACCTCGAGCGCGCGGCCATGCCGATCCGGGCCTACTCGGCGCTGTACATCGGCGGCATGGGCAGCCGTGAGAAGAACTTCTACAACGCGCTGGCCTGCCGGATGGGTTTCGAGTCCGAGGCCAGGACGGTGCAGGACCTGTTCCTCGACCGCAAGCACCGGGAGGCCGCCGAGGCGGTACCGCGCGAGTTCATCGACGCCACCTCGCTGATCGGGGGGCCGGAGCGCATCCGCGACCGGCTGCAGGCCTTCGCGGACGCCGGCGTCACGACCCTGTCGGTCTCGAGCTTCGCGGGCGACCTCGAGGCGCGGACGGCGACGCTGCGGACCGTCGCGGAGGCGGTCGACGCCGCCGGGCTCGCGGAGTGACCTGGTTCGAGGCGCTGGTCCTGGGGTTGGTGCAGGGACTGACGGAGTTCCTGCCGATCTCCTCCAGCGCCCACCTGTCGATCGTCGGCCAGGCGTTCGGCGGCGACGACCCCGGGGCGGCGTTCACCGCAATCACCCAGCTGGGCACCGAGGCGGCGGTCCTGGTGTACTTCGCCCGCGACATCGCCCGGATCGTCACGGCATGGGTGCGTGCCCTGTTCAAGAAGGTCCCCCAGAGCCATCCCGACGTCCGGATGGGATGGCTGGTGATCATCGGCTCGGTCCCGATCGGGGTCCTCGGCTTCGCCTTCGCTGACGTGATCGAGGGGCCCGTCGTCCGCAACCTGTGGTTGACGGTGACGATGCTGGTCGTCTTCTCGTTCGTGATCCTGTTCGCCGACCTCACGGCCCGCAACGAACGCACGCTCGACCGGCTGACCTGGCGACACGGAGTCTTCTACGGACTGGCGCAGTCGTGCGCGCTGATCCCGGGGGTCTCGCGGTCGGGTGGGACGATCGCGGCCGGGCTGCTGATGGGGTACACGCGCGAGTCCGCGGCCCGGTACTCGTTCCTGCTGGCGATCCCCGCGGTCCTCGGCTCGGGCTTCTACCAGCTGGGCAAGGTCAGCGACGACCCTCAGCCGGTGGCCTGGGGGCCGATCGCGCTGGCCACGGTCGTCGCGTTCGCGGTCGGGTACGTCGTGATCGCGTGGCTGCTGCGGTACATCTCGACCCACCGGTTCACGCCGTTCGTCGTCTACCGGCTCGGTCTCGCCGCCGTCGTCGCGGTGCTGCTGCTGACCGGCGTCCTCGAGCCCACCGCCTGAGCCCTACAACCAGCCCGACCGCTTGAACGCCCGGTACAGCCCGGTGCACGCCACGGCCAGGACGACGAGGACCGCCAGGTACCCGTACTCCCACCGCAGCTCGGGCATGTGGTCGAAGTTCATCCCGTAGATGCCGGCGACCATCGTCGGGACGGCGGCGATCGCGACCCAGGCGGAGATCCGGCGCATGTCGCTGTTCTGCTGCACGGAGACCTGGGCGAGGTGCGCCGAGAGCACGTCGCTGAGCAGGCGGTCGTAGCTGCCGACGTGCTCCTCGACCCGCAGGACGTGGTCGTGCACGTCACGGAAGAACGGCCGCGTCTCCGGCGGCACGAAACGAAGCTCGTCCTCGGCGAGGCGCCGCGCGGGCTCCACGAGTGGACCCGCGGCGCGCCGGAACTCCAGGACCTCACGCTTGAGCGCGTAGATCCGGGCCGCGTCGGCGCGCC
Source organism: Actinomycetales bacterium (assembly GCA_035646835.1). GTDB lineage: Bacteria > Actinomycetota > Actinomycetes > Actinomycetales > DASROP01 > DASROP01. The sequence continues at coordinate 5,828 of DASROP010000134.1, forward strand.
GGTCGCCGGCGAAGACCTCGATCTCGATGTCGTCCAGATCGGCCTGCAGCTCCGCGTCGATGGCCGTGTACGTGTCCACGACGGCGTCCATCACCGCGTGCAGCACGACGGCCGGACCGTGGGCGAGCATCGCGGGCTGCTCCTCGAGCCGGCGCCGCACATCGGCCAGCGGGTGGAGCTCACCGCGGCGGACCGTGACGACGAACCGGTCGCCGACGAAGAGCATGATCTCGCCGGTCTCGACGTCCGACGTCGCCTCGATGTACCGCAACGTCTTGAGGACGACGAAGAGCGAGTGCTGGTACTGCTCGAGCTTCGGTCGCTGGTGGCCCTTGACGGCGTCCTCGGCGGCGAGGTGGTGCAGGCCGAGCTCGACGCGGACCCGGGCGAACTCCTCGGAGGTCGGGTCCTTCAGCCCGATCCAGATGAAGCCCTCGCCGGCGTCCCGCCGGGTCGCCAGCTCCGTCGAGAAGTCGGAACAGCCGTACCGGCGTCCGCCGGTGTAGGTCGCGACATCGACGATCACCGCGCCATCATGCCCGCTCCGCGGTCACCTACCCTGGTCGGATGCCGACCCTCCTGCTCGTCCGTCACGGCCGGACGGCGGCGAACGCGGGCGGGGTGCTGGCCGGCCGGACCCCCGGCGTCGACCTGGACGACACCGGCCGGGCGCAGGTGTCGGCCTTGGCCGAGCGGATGTCGCCACTGCCGCTCGCCAGCCTGGTCACGTCGCCGCTGGAGCGCTGCCGCCAGACCGCGGACGTGCTCGCGGCGACGGGCGGGACGGCGAAGGTCCCGCGCACGGACCCGGTGGTGGACGAGCGGCTGTCGGAGTGCGACTACGGCGACTGGACCGGCAAGACCTTGAAGGCACTCGCCTCCGAAGCGATGTGGGCCGTCGTCCAGGCCCACCCCAGCGCCGCCGCGTTCCCGGGGGGCGAGACCCTGCGCAACGTGCAGTCGAGGGCGGTGGACGCCGTCCGGGAGCACGACGCCCGGATCGCCGCCGACCACGGGGAGTCGGCGGTGTGGGCCCTCGTGTCGCACGGCGACGTGATCAAGGCGCTGCTCGCCGACGCGCTCGGCATGCACCTGGACGCCTTCCAGCGGATCGCGGTGGATCCCTGCTCGGTCTCGATCGTGTCGTACACGCCGCTCCGGCCGTTCGTCCTTCGGAGCAACGACACCGGCGGCGACCTCACCGCCTACATGGCAGACAGCCGCAAGGATCGCCGCCGACGCAAGCGCAGCTCCGACGCCGCGGTGGGTGGGGGCTCCGGGCCGGCGACGTGACCACGGGCGTGCCGGCCCTTCCTGCTGGGTAGGGTCGTCGGCATGCCACGGCAGGTGTTCGACTACGACCCGCCGGACCGGTTCGTCGCCGGGACGGTCGGTCCCGTTGGTCAGCGCACCTTCTTCCTGCAGGCGCGCGGCGTCCCGGCCGGTGCGGTGGCCGGCGGGGGACCGCTGGTGGTCAGCGTCGCCCTCGAGAAGCAGCAGGTCTCGGCCCTGGCAGAAAGGGTGGAGGAGCTGCTGGACGAGGTCGTGCGGCGCAGCGGCGGGGCAGCACCGGTGCCCGCCGTCGCGCCGGCCGACACCGAGGACCTGGACCCGATGGACACACCCATCGAGGAGGAGTTCCGGGTCGGCACGATGAGCCTCGTCTGGGACGGCGACCGCGAGGTCGTCGTGATCGAGTGCTTCGAGGTCGGGGAGGAGTCCGAGGCCGTCGAGCTGGAAGGCATCGACCCCGCCGAGGACGCCAACGACACGAGGACGCTGATGCGCGTCTCGCTGACGGGGGCACGCGCTCGAGCCTTCGCGAAGCGTGCCCTCGCCCTGGTCGCCGCCGGCCGCCCGCCGTGCCCCTTCTGCGCCAACCCACTGGACCCCGAGGGTCATATCTGCCCGAGGGCCAACGGCTTCCGCCGCTGACAGCATGACGCCGCTCCACCCCGGCGAGGCCCTCGAGCTGATCTCGCACGGGGATCTCGAGGTCGCCGGCGCGCTCGTCGACGCGTCCAACGCCACGCTGTTCGCGGAGGCGTCCCTGGACGGCGTCACCGCGGCGTGCGTGTACAAGCCGCTCGCGGGCGAGCGGCCGCTCTGGGACTTCCCCCGGGCCACGCTCGGTCGCCGAGAGGTCGCGGCCTTCGTGCTGTCCGAGGCCGGGGGGTGGCACGTCGTGCCGCCGACCGTGCTGCGTGACGGGCCGTTCGGTGTCGGCAGCGTGCAGCTGTGGATCCACCCCGACCCGGCGGACGACCGGGCTGCGCAGCCGGGGGCCGGACTGGTCGACGTCGTCCCCGCCGGGTCCGTGCCCGAGGGATGGCTGCGGGTGCTCGACGCCTACGGCGGGGACGGGCAACCGGTCTCGCTCGTCCACCGCGACGACGACGGCCTGAAGTCGATGGCCGTGTTCGACGTGGTGGCGAACAACGCCGACCGCAAGGGTGGTCATGTGCTGCGGGGTGCGGGCGGGGCGCTCTTCGGCGTGGACCACGGCCTGGTGCTGCACGACGAACCGAAGCTGCGCACGGTCCTGTGGGGGTGGCGGGGTGGCGCGCTCCCCCCGTGCGGCGTCGAGCGGCTTGAGCGGTGCGCCGCCGCCCTGGACGGGTCGCTGGCGTCCGAGCTGGCGGACCTGCTCTCTCCGGTCGAGGTCGGTGCCCTGCGGACGCGCGTCTCCCGCCTCCTGCGCGATCGCGTGCTGCCCCGGCCACGTCGCGACGACGCCGCCATCCCCTGGCCCCCCTTCTGACGTCTGCTGCGTGTCCCACGTCTGGCGGGCACCCGAGAGGTGGGACACGCAGCAGGAGTCGGGCTGGGTAGGGTCGCGACCGTGAAGCAGTGGCCCGGCCCCGAGGTTCCGCGCCTGCCGGGGAAGGGCCTCGACGTCAGGTTGCACGACACCGTCAGCGGCGAGCTGCGACCGACCACGACCGGCCCGACGGCGACCATGTACGTGTGCGGGATCACGCCCTACGACGCCACCCACATCGGCCATGCCGCGACGTACGTCGCGTTCGACCTGCTGCAGCGGGCGTGGCGCGACGCCGGACACTCGGTGACGTACGTGCAGAACGTCACCGACGTCGACGACCCGCTGCTGGAGCGGGCGACGGCGACCGGTGTGGACTGGCGCGACCTGGCCGCGCGCGAGACGGCCCTGTACGGCGAGGACATGACCGCGCTCGGCGTGATCCCGCCGGATGTCTACCTGGGCGCCACCGAGACGGTGCCCCTGGTGGTGGACGCCGTCACCCGGCTGCTCGACGCCGGCGCCGCCTATCGCGTGGGTGACGAGCGCGACGTCTACTTCGACGTCTCGAGCGATCCGCGATTCGGTGGGGTCGCGAACCTGGACCCCGAGCAGATGACGGCGCTGTTCGGGGAGCGGGGCGGAGATCCCGAGCGTGACGGCAAGCGGCACCCGCTGGACGCCTTGATGTGGCGTACCGAGCGCGAGGGCGAGCCCTGCTGGGACGGCGGCCCGCTCGGCCCCGGCCGCCCCGGGTGGCACATCGAGTGCGTCGCGATCGCGCGGACGTACCTGCCGCAACCGTTCGACGTCCAGGGCGGCGGGTCGGACCTGGCCTTCCCGCACCACGAGATGGGCGCGTCGCACGCCCACGTGCTCGCCGGTCGGGCGCCGTACGCGCGGACGTACGCCCACGCCGGGATGGTCGGCCTCCACGGGGCGAAGATGAGCAAGTCCAAGGGCAACCTGGTGCTCGTCTCGAGGCTGCGGGCCGGCGGCGTCGACCCGATGGCGATCCGGCTCGCCCTGTTGGAGCACCATTACCGCGACGACTGGGACTGGACGGACCAGAGCATGGCCGCAGCGGGATCGAGGCTGGAGCGGTGGCGGGACGCGGTCTCGCGCAACGGCGGCCCGGACGCCACCGCGACGCTGACCCGCGTCCGCGAGCGCCTCGCCGATGACCTCGACGCCCCGGCGGCGCTGACGGCGATCGACCGCTGGGCGCACGAGCAGGTCACGCGCGGCGGGGACGACGAGGGCGCACCGGGCGTCATCTCCCGCGCCGCCAGCGCCCTCCTCGGCGTCCGCCTCTGACCGCTCACCGCAACGACCCCCAACCCGTGTTGATCAAGGACTTCATGCTCGCCGAGCGGGCATGAAGTCCTTGATCAACAGGGGGAGAGGGGTGGGTCAGGCGGAAGGACGTTGCTGGCCACCCGGGCCGTCGCCGCGGCGCCGCAGGTACCGCTCGAAGTCGCGGGCGATCGCCTCGCCCGTGGCCTCCGGCAGGTCGGTCGTGTCCTTGGCCTGCTCGAGCTGGCGGACGTACTCGCCGATCTCCTCGTCCTCGCCGGCGAGCTCGTCGACGCCGTGCTCCCATGCCTCCGCCTCCGCGGCGAGGTCCTCGAGCGGTACCGAGACCTCCAGCACGTCCTCCACCCTGGCCAGGAGGGCGAGAACCGCCTTCGGGGAGGGGGAGTGGCCCACGTAGTGCGGGACGGCGGCCCACAGCGACAGGGCCGGCAACCCGGACAGCGTGGCGGCGTCCTGGAGGACACCCACGATGCCGGTGGGCCCCTCGTACCGCGACTGCTCGAGCGACAGGGAGGCCAGCAGCTCCGAGTCGTCCGTCGTGGACGAGATCGGGATCGGGCGCGTGTGCGGCACGTCGGCGAGCAGGGCGCCGAGCGTGACCAGGATCGAGGACCGCAGGCGCGAGACGTGGCCGAGGATCTCGTCGGTGTAGGTCCGCCAGCGCATCGACGGCTCGATCCCGCGGACGAGGATCACGTCGCGGTCCGAGCCGGGGGGGCTCGCCCAGCTGAGCCGGGTGGTCGGCCAGGTGATGCGCCGTCGGCCGTCGTCGTCGAAGCGCACCACTGGTCTGTTGACCTGGAAGTCGTGGTACGTCTCCGGGTCGAACGCCACGATCGGCTGGGCCCCCCACACGCGGTGCAGGTGCGCCACGGCACCGCTCGCGGCCTCCCCGGCGTCGTTCCAGCCCTCGAAGGCGGCCAGCACCACCGGGGCACGCAGGGACGGCAACGGCTCACTCATCCGTCCAGCCTACGGTCGGTGAAGCGGCACCCAGCGGCAGCGCGCCTAGACTCGCCCCCGATGAGCTTCATGACTGCCCTCGCCTCCCGGGTCCTGGTCGCCGACGGCGCGATGGGGACGATGCTGCAGGCCGCCGACCCCTCCCTGGACGACTTCGAGGGCCACGAGGGCTGCAACGAGGTCCTCAACGTGACCCGACCCGACATCGTCGAGTCGGTGCACGCCGCCTACCTCGACGTCGGTGTCGACTGCGTCGAGACCAACACCTTCGGTGCCAACCTGCCGAACCTCGCCGAGTACGGCATCAGCGACCGCATCCGTGAGCTCGCGCACGCCGGTGCCGTCACGGCCCGCCGGGCGGCCGACGCCGCGTCGACCCCGGACCACCACCGCTGGGTGCTGGGCTCGATGGGCCCCGGCACGAAGCTCCCGAGCCTGGGGCACGCGCCCTACGCGGTGCTGCGGGATGCCTACGCCGAGCAGGTGACCGGCATGCTCGACGGGGGAGTCGACGCGCTGCTGGTGGAGACCAGCCAGGACCTCCTGCAGGCCAAGGCTGCGGTCGTCGGCGCCCGACGTGCGATCACGGCCACCGGGATCGAGGCGCCGATCATCGTGCAGGTCACCGTCGAGACGACGGGAACGATGCTGCTGGGCAGCGAGATCGGTGCCGCGCTGACGGCGCTGGAGGCGCTGGGCATCGACGCCATCGGCCTGAACTGCGCCACCGGGCCGACCGAGATGAGCGAGCACCTGCGGCACCTGTCGCGGCACGCCCGCACCCCGGTCACTGCGATGCCGAACGCCGGGCTGCCGCAGCTGAGCAAGGGCGGCGCCTACTACCCCCTGACCCCGGACCAGCTGGCCGACGCTCACGACACCTTCACGTCCGAGTTCGGGCTCTCCCTCGTCGGTGGGTGCTGCGGCACGACGCCCGAGCACCTGGCGAAGGTCGTCGAGCGCCTGCGCGGCCGGGAGCTCAAGGCCCGTCGGCCGCGGCCCGAACCCGGGGTCGCCAGCCTCTATGCCCATGTGCCCTTCCGCCAGGACGCCAGCTTCCTGTCGATCGGCGAGCGGACGAACGCCAACGGTTCCAAGGCTTTCCGTGACGCGATGCTGGCCGGCGACTGGGAGTCGTGCGTGGAGATCGCCCGCGACCAGACCCGGGACGGCGCCCACCTGCTCGACGTCTGCATCGACTACGTCGGTCGGGACGGCGTCGCGGACGTCAAGTCCGTCGTCAGCCGGCTCGCCACCAGCTCGACCCTGCCGCTGGTGATCGACTCGACGGAGCCACCGGTGATCGAGGCCGGACTCGAGCTGGTCGGCGGCCGCAGCATCGTCAACTCCGTCAACTACGAGGACGGCGACGGGCCGGAGAGCCGGTTCGCCCGCGTGATGCCCGTGGTGCGCGAGCACGGGGCGGCCGTCGTGGTGATGGCCATCGACGAGGAGGGGCAGGCGCGGACGGCGGAGAAGAAGGTGGCGATCGCCAGCCGGATCATCGACGACCTGACGGGCAAGTGGGGGATGGCGGTGCACGACGTGATCGTCGACACCCTGACGTTCCCGGTCGCCACCGGGCAGGAGGAGACCCGGCGCGACGGTCTGGCGACGATCGAGGCCATCTCCGAGCTCAAGAAGCGCTACCCGCAGGTGCAGACCACCCTGGGCGTCTCCAACATCTCGTTCGGGCTGAACCCGGCGGCGCGGGTCGTCCTCAACTCGGTCTTCCTGCACGAGGCGGTCAAGGCCGGCCTCGACTCGGCGATCGTGCACGCCGCACGCATCGTGCCGGTGGCGAAGATCCCGGAGGACCAGCGGCAGGTTGCGCTCGACCTGGTCTACGACCGTCGGAGGTACGACGACGACGGCAACATCACCTACGACCCGCTGCAGGCCCTGCTCGACATGTTCGAGGGTGTCGATGCGGCGTCGGTGCGTGCCGACCGCGCCGCCGAGCTCGCCGCGCTGCCGCTGGGTGAGCGACTGTCCCGGCGGATCATCGACGGCGCGCGCCAGGGACTGACCGAGGATCTCGACGAGGCGCTGGAGGGCGGGCAGAGCCCCCTCGACATCATCAACGACCGGTTGCTCGAGGGCATGCGCGTCGTCGGTGAGCTGTTCGGTCGCGGCGAGATGCAGCTGCCCTTCGTCCTGCAGTCGGCCGAGGTGATGAAGGCGGCCGTCGCCCACCTCGAGCCTCACATCGAGGCGATGTCGGAGGGCGTGCGGCAGGCCAAGGCGAAGATCCTGCTGGCCACCGTGAAGGGCGACGTGCACGACATCGGCAAGAACCTCGTCGACATCATCCTGTCGAACAACGGCTACGACGTGGTCAACATCGGGATCAAGCAGCCGATCAACGAGATCCTGCGGGCGGCGGACGAGCACGCCGTGGACGCCATCGGGATGAGCGGCCTGCTGGTCAAGTCGACCGTCGTGATGAAGGAGAACCTCGAGGAGATGAACTCCCGCGGCATCTCCGCGCGGTTCCCGGTGCTCCTCGGCGGCGCCGCCCTCACCCGGGCCTACGTCGAGAACGACCTCGCCGAGATCTACGAGGGCGAGGTGCGCTACGCCCGTGACGCCTTCGAGGGGCTGCGCCTGATGGACGCGGTCGCGACGGCGCGGCAGACCCCCGGCGCGGCGGTCGGCGAGCACCTGCCGGCCCTGCGTCCGCGCCGGGTGCGCAAGGTCGCGCAGCCGGAGGAGGCGGCGGACGCGCCGGCCGCCCGCTCCGACGTCGCGCGCGACGTCGACGTCCCCACCCCGCCGTTCTGGGGGGACCGGGTCGTCAAGGGGGTGTCGACAGCCGACTTCGTCGCGTACCTCGACGAGCGGGCCACGTTCCTCGGGCAGTGGGGGCTCAAGCCCACGCGCGGCGGAGCCGGTCCGGACTACGAGGAGCTGGTGGAGACCGACGGGCGTCCCCGGCTGCGGATGTGGTTGGAGCGGCTGCACACCGAGTCCCTCCTGGAGGCCGCCGTGGTCTACGGCTACTTCCCGTGCTGGTCGGAGGGGCAGGACCTCGTCATCGGGGAGCTCAAGGAGGGCACAGCCGAACCCGTCCTCGGCGCCGAGCGGATGCGCTTCACGTTCCCGCGGCAGCGGCGGGACCGCCGCCTCTGCCTGGCGGACTTCTTCCGGTCGCGCGAGGAGGTCGAGACTGAGGGACGGCCGGACGTCGTCTCGTTCCAGCTGGTCACGATGGGCGCGCGGATCGCGGAGGCGACCGCCGAGCTGTTCGAGAAGAACGCCTACCGCGACTACCTGGAGCTGCACGGCCTGTCGGTCCAGCTGACGGAGGCGCTGGCGGAGCTGTGGCACGCGCGCGCCCGCGCCGAGCTCGGCTTCGCCCCGGACGACGACCCGGAACTCCCGGGCATCCTGCGGCAGGGCTACCGCGGCTCGCGGTACTCGTTCGGCTACCCGGCCTGCCCGAACCTCGAGGACCGCTCGGGGCTCGTCCAGCTGCTGCGCCCGGAGCGCATCGGCGTCACGCTCTCTGACGAGCTGCAGCTGCACCCCGAGCAGTCCACCGACGCCATCGTCGTGCACCACCCCGAGGCGAAGTACTTCAACGCGACGTGAGCGCCGCCGCCGGCCCTGCCCTCGAGGCGGTCCTCTGGGACATGGACGGCACCATCGTCGACACCGAGCCCTTCTGGATGGAGGCCGAGCAGGCGCTGGTCGGGGCCCACGGCGGCACCTGGACGGCGGAGCAGGCCCGGTCGCTCGTCGGCAACCCCCTCCCCGTCTCGGCTGCGTTCCTGCAGCGTGACGGTGGTATCGACCTGCCCGCCGGCGAGATCATCGACATCCTGCAGGCGCACGTGGTGAACCGGGTGGCCGAGCAGCTGCCGTGGCGGCCGGGTGCACGAGAGCTGCTGGCGGAACTCGTCGAGGCCCGGGTGCGCTGCGCTCTGGTGACGATGTCGTGGACCCCGCTGGCGCACGCCGTGCTCGCCCACGTGCCGCCGGACACCTTCGATGTGGTGGTGACCGGGGACCAGGTGGACGACGGCAAACCGCACCCGGCGCCGTACCTGCGGGCGATAGAGCTCCTAGGAACCTCCCCTGGCCGGTGCGTGGCCATCGAGGACTCCACCACCGGGCTTGCGTCGGCCGAGGCAGCGGGAGTGGCCACGATCGCCATCCCGCACCTGGTGCCCATCCCCGACGCAGCCGGACGCACCAAGGTCGCCTCCCTGCGCGACGTCGACCTCTCGCTCCTGCTGCGGGTCGCCGCCGGGCCTCGGCCACGCGGCAGGCGTATCCGAAACGTGACCACTCCCTGACCCGCCAGGTGTTCATCTGGCGGACACCCGGGGCTAGTGTCTGGCCTCGCCGACCGGCTTGGTCGGACGACCACGACCACGATGCGGTGGGTGGGCCCGACCGGCCCGCTCCGCCGCCTGCACGTTGGAGTGACTGATGCGACTGAGCAGCACACGGCCCCGCCGCGGGCTCGCGCTCCTGGGCGTCGCCGCGCTCGCCCTGTCGACCGCCGCCTGTGCGCAGAGCGAGCGGACCGATGACGGTGGTGGCGGAGGCGAAGGTGAGGAGGCCAGCGGCGGCACGTTCGTGTTCGCGGCCTCTGCCGACCCGGTGATGCTGGACCCGGCGTTCGCGAGCGACGGTGAGACCTTCCGCGTGGCGCGCAACATGTTCGAGGGCCTCGTCGGCACGGAGCCCGGCACCGCCGACCCCGCGCCCCTGCTGGCCAAGAGCTGGACCCAGAGCGACGATGGTCTGAGCTACACGTTCCAGCTCGAGGAGGGCGTGACCTTCCACGACGGCACCGACTTCAACGCCGAGGCCGTCTGCGCGAACTTCGAGCGCTGGTACAACTGGACCGGCATCCTCCAGTCGCAGAACCTCACTTACTACTACCAGGCCATCTTCAAGGGCTTCGCGGAGTCCGAGACCCCCGAGCTGCAGGGCGGGATCTACGGCGGCTGTGAACCGGTCTCCGAGACCGAGGTGACCGTCAGCCTGACCCAGCCGTTCGCGGCGTTCATCCAGACGCTGTCGCTGCCGGCCTTCTCGATGCAGAGCCCCTCGGCGATGGAGGAGTTCGACGCCAACAGCATCGAGGGCACCGAGGACGACCCCCGCTTCTCCGCCTACGCGACGGAGAACCCGACCGGCACCGGCCCGTTCAAGTTCGGGAGCTGGGAGCGCGGCCAGGCGGTCACGCTCCTGCGCTACGACGAGTACTGGGGCGAGGTCGCCAAGATCGACGAGGCGATCATCCGGACCATCTCGGACCCGAACGCCCGTCTGCAGGCCCTGAACAACGGCGACATCGACGCCTACGACAACGTGGCCCCCGGTGACATCGAGGGCCTGGAGGCCGACGGCTTCACGGTCGAGTCCCGTCCGCCGTTCACGATCCTCTACCTCGGGATGAACCAGGCTGTGCCCGAGCTGGCCGACATCCGCGTCCGGCAGGCGATCGCCCACGCGATCGACAAGGAAGCGGTGATCAGCCAGTCGCTGCCCGAGGACACCGAGGCAGCGATCGAGTTCATCCCGCCGACCGTTGCCGGCTGGACCGACGAGGTCACGCAGTACGAGTACGACCCGGAGAAGGCTAAGGCCCTGCTGGCCGAGGCCGGCGTCCCGGACCTGACACTGCAGTTCAACTACCCGACCGACGTGTCACGGCCGTACATGCCGACACCGGAGGCCACGTACACCGCGATCAGCGCGCAGCTGGAGGCGGTCGGCATCACGATCCAGCCGGTCGCCGACCCGTGGAGCCCGAACTACCTGGACAAGATCCAGGGAACTGAGGACCACGGGATCCACCTGCTGGGGTGGACCGGTGACTACAACGACACCGACAACTTCCTCGGCGTCTTCTTCGGAGGGCCCGCGAACGAGTGGGGCTTCGAGAACCCCGAGCTGTTCACGGCGCTGACCGAGGCGCGGCAGCTGCCGACGCGCGACGAGCAGATCCCGCTTTACGAGGAGATCAACAAGACGATCATGGACTTCCTGCCGGGGATCCCGATCGCTCACCCGTCGCCGTCCCTGGCGTTCGCGCCCGGGGTGGACGGCTACACACCGAGCCCCGTCAACGACGAGGTGTGGAACCAGGTCACGGTCACGCGCGACTGACGACCGGTGTGACGACGGTGGCCCGGCGGTACGCTCCGCCGGGCCACCGTTCGACCGTCTCGACGTGGTAGTGAGGTCATGTGCTGAGGTTCGTTGTCAGGCGTCTGGCACTCGTGGTCCCGGTGCTCGTCGGGCTGTCCGTCCTGCTGTTCCTGTGGCTGCGTGCGCTGCCAGGTGACCCGGCTCGGGCGATGCTCGGGCAGCGGGCGACTCCGGAGTCGATCGCCGTCGTCAACGAGCAGTACGGCTTCGACCAGCCGCTGCTGCAGCAGTTCCTCATCTACGCGGGCCAGCTGCTGCAGGGCAACCTCGGGTCGTCGACCCAGACCGGCGAACCGGTCGTCTCCAGCTTCCTCCTGCGCTTTCCCGCGACGATCGAGCTGTCCCTGGCCGCGCTCCTCTTCGCGATCATCCTCGGCATCCCGCTCGGCTACTACGCCGCGCGGCACAACGGGGGGATCCTCGACACGTTCGCGGTCGGAGGCTCTCTGCTCGGGGTGTGCGTCCCGGTCTTCTTCCTCGCCTACCTGCTCAAGCTGGTGTTCGCGGTCGGCATCGACCTCGACCTCGGGCTGTTCAACCTCAAGGATCTCGGCTTCCTCCCCTCGACCGGACGACAGTCGATCCGGATGGACGCCACGCACATCACCAACTTCTACGTGCTCGACGGGCTGCTGACGCGCGAGTGGGACGCGATGTGGGACGCGATGCTCCACCTGGTGCTGCCGGCCATCGCCCTCGGGACGATCCCGCTCGCCATCATCGTCCGGATCACCCGCGCGTCGGTCATCGAGGTGATCCATGACGACTACGTGCGCACCGCCGAGGCGAAGGGGCTGGCCGCCTCGCTGATCAGGCGCCGTCACGTGCTGCGCAACGCGATGCTGCCGGTGGCCACGACGATCGGGCTGCAGACCGGCCTGCTGTTCTCGGGTGCGGTGCTCACCGAGACCGTCTTCTCCTTCAACGGCATCGGCTCGTACCTGTTCGACGCGATCGGGCAGCTCGACTACGCCGTCCTCCAGGGGTACATCCTGTTCATCGCGCTCTCCTACGCGCTGATCAACCTGCTCGTCGACATCAGCTACGGGCTGATCGACCCCCGGGTGCGTGTGTCATGAGCGTGCTCCCACCTCCGCCTTCGGGCTCCGCCGAGAGCGTGGAGCCGATGACGATCGACGACCTGGTCGGCCACGTCGGGCACGACGACGAGCGCGGTGTCAGCCTCTGGCGCGGCGCCTGGCGACGGTTGCGCCGCAACCCGAGCGCCATCATCGGCGCGGCCCTGATGGGGTTGTTCATCCTGGTGGCCCTGTTCGCCCCGCTGATCGCCGGGCACGAGCCCGGACAGCCGATCGCCAACAGCGGGGTCACCCCGTCGTCCGTGCCCGGTCCGTCGGAGGAGTATCCCTGGGGGCTCGACTCCACCGGTGTCGACCTGCAGACACAGATCGTCTTCGGCGCGCGGCAGTCGCTGCTGATCGGCGTCGTCTCGACGAGCCTGGGCCTCTCCGTCGGGGCGACGATCGGCCTGCTCGCCGGCGGTTTCGGCGGCAAGGTCGACCTGATCGTGATGCGGTTCGTCGACATCCTGCTGTCCATCCCCAGCCTGCTGCTCGCCGTGAGCATCGCGGCCATCCTCGGCCAGAGCCAGACGTCGGTGATGATCGCGATCGGCGCCGCCCAGGTACCCATCTTCGCCCGCCTGCTCCGCGGTTCGCTGCTCCAGCAGCGCGCCTCGGACTACGTGCTGGCGTCGTGGTCGCTCGGCCTCCGGCGCCGCACGGTCGTCATGAACCACATGCTGCCCAACTCGCTGGGGCCGGTGATCGTGCAGGCGACCCTGACCCTGGCCACCGCCATCATCGAGGTGGCCGCGCTGTCGTTCCTCGGCCTCGGCGACCCGAACCCGAGCGCCGCGGAGTGGGGCCGCATGCTCGTCCAGGCGCAGAACCGGCTGCAGTCGGACCCGCACCTTGCCCTGCTCCCCGGCATCTGCATCGCCGTGACCGCCCTGGGCTTCACGCTCTTCGGTGAGGCGCTGCGCGAAGCCCTCGACCCCAAGTCCCGGCGGTGACGCACGCGATGTCGACCCGAACCAGTCAGGACCCCGGCCCGTCCGGGGCCGACTCCACCTCCGCCCTGCTCGAGGTGGACGAGCTCACGGTCACGTTCGGCCCCAAGTCCAAGCGACCCGTGCACGCCGTGGACGGCGTCTCGTTCAGCGTGAGGCCGGGTGAGGTCGTCGGCCTGGTGGGGGAGTCCGGCAGCGGCAAGTCCGTAACGTCGCTCGCCATCATGGGCCTGCTGCCCCAGCGGGGGGTGCGGGTCGGTGGTTCCGTCCGCTTCGAGGGCCGCGAGCTGGTCGGCGCGTCACAGCAGACGCTGACCGACATGCGTGGGCGCGACATGGCGATGGTGTTCCAGGACCCGATGAGCTCGCTGAACCCGGTGCTCCCGATCGGGTTGCAGGTGACCGAGGTGCTGCGCCGGCACACCGACCTCGATCGTGAGGGCGCTCGCGCCGAGGCCGAGGACCTGTTGCGCCGGGTAGGGATCCCCGACCCGCGGCGCCGCCTCAAGGACTACCCGCACCAGCTGTCCGGCGGGATGCGCCAACGCGCGCTGATCGCCATCGCCCTCGCCTGCAAGCCGCGGCTGCTGATCGCGGACGAGCCGACCACCGCGCTCGACGTCACCATCCAGGCGCAGGTGCTCGAGCTGCTGCGCAAGCTGGTCACCGACACCGGCACGGCGATGATCATGATCACCCATGACCTCGGCGTCGTGGCCGGGCTGTGCGACGACGTGAACGTGATGTACAGCGGCCGGGTGGTGGAGACCGCCGGCCGGCAGGAGCTTTTCGGCGTCCCCCGGCACCGCTACACCGAGGGCCTGCTGGCCTCCATCCCGCGGATGGACGCCCCGCGAGGTCAGCCGCTGCGACCGATCCCCGGCACTCCGAGGGACACCATCTCCTGGTCGCGGGCCTGCGCCTTCGCGCCTCGCTGCCCGGTCGTGGACGACGACTGCCTGGTGCCTGACCTGGAGCTGACCCCCGACCGCGAGCGCCGCTTCCACCTGCACCGCTGCGTGCACCCGGCCGACGTGCCCGCCGCCGTCCGGACGACGCAGGAGACCCCGTGACCGCGACGACGAGCGGCCAGCTCGACCCGGCGGGCGCCACCGGCTCCGACACGCTGCTGTCGGTGCGCGGCCTCGAGGTGCACTTCCCGATCAAGCGGGGACTGCTGATCGACCGGACGATCGGTCACGTGCGCGCGGTCGACGGCGTCGACCTGGACGTCGCCCGGGGTCAGACGTACGGGCTCGTGGGCGAGTCGGGCTGTGGCAAGTCGACCCTGGGCCGCGCGGTGCTGCGGCTGGAGGAGCCGACCGCGGGCGACGTGGTCTTCGACGGCACCAGCCTCCGTGAGCTGACCGGCGAGGCGATGCGCCGGATGCGCAAGCGGATGCAGATGGTGTTCCAGGACCCGATGTCCAGCCTGGACCCGCGGCAGAGCGTGCAGAGCATCCTCACCGAGCCGCTGCGGGCACACCTGCGCGAGGGTGGCCGCACGGCGTGGGACAAGAGGGTGCTCGAGCTGCTCGAGGTGGTCGGGATGCCGTCCTCGGCGGCCGCCAAGTTCCCGCACGAGTTCTCCGGCGGGCAGCGACAGCGGATCGGGATCGCTCGGGCGATCGTCCTGAACCCCGAGCTCGTGATCGCCGACGAACCAGTCAGTGCACTGGACGTGTCGGTGCAGGCCCAGGTGATCAACCTTCTCGAGGAGCTGCAGGACCGGCTCGGCCTCACCTACCTCGTGATCGCGCACGACCTGGCCGTCGTCCGGCACATCTCCGACCGGATCGGGGTGATGTACCTGGGCCAGATCGTGGAGGAGGCAGACAGCGACGACCTCTACGCGAAACCGTTGCACCCGTACACGATCTCGCTGATGTCCGCGATCCCCGTGCCGGACCCGGACATCGAGGACCGGCGCGAGCGCATCCTGCTGGCCGGTGACCTGCCGAGCCCGGCGAACCCGCCGTCCGGCTGCCGATTCCACACCCGCTGCCCGTTCCGCCAGCCCACCCGGTGCCACGACGAGGTGCCGGCGCTGGTCGAGGCCGTCCCCGGCCACCGCGTGTCGTGCCACTGGGCGAAGGAGATCGCCGCCGGCCGGATCACCGCGTCCGAGGCCGCGCACGACCCCACCGCCGAGGCCGCCCCCGACTGACCCCCACCCGCGTTGATCAAGGACTCCATGCCCGGCCAGCGAGCATGGAGTCCTTGATCAACGTGGGGTGGGTGGGGTTACTCGGTGGTGATGGCGCGCAGGACGTCGAGCCGTGTGGCACGGACGGCGGGCAGGGCGGCGGCCAGCACACCGACCACGGCGGCGAGCGCGAAGACGCCCACCAGGCCCGTGACCGGCACGACCAGCTCGACGAGGCCGTCGTCCACCAGCGCCCGTTGCAGGGCGATGCCCAGCACGAGGCCGAGCACCGTACCGAGGACGGCCCCGAACAAGGCGGTGAGGACCGACTCGATCGTGATCACCCGGCTCAGCTGCCCCCGGGTCATCCCCACCGCCCTGAGCAGCCCGATCTCGCGGGTCCGCTCGAACACCGACAACGCGAGCGTGTTGACGATCCCGAGGACGGCGATCACCACCGACAGGGCCAGCAGCACGTAGATGATCACCAGCAGCTGCTGGGTCTGGTCGGCCTGCGAGGAGACGAACTCGTCGCGATCCTGCACCGAGACGACGACGTACTCCTTGACGACGTCGACGACGTCCTGACGCACCTGCGCCAGGTCCGCCCCCGGCTCGGCGACCACGTAGGTGAGCAGGTCGACCTGCTGCGGGGCCGGGACGGCGCGGTCGGCCAGCTCGGTGGGCACGATCACCGGGTAGCCGAGGGCCTGGTTGTCCTCGAAGACCCCGCCCACCACCAGGGTCTCGTCGGGCAGCGCGCCGACGACGGCGCTCACCTCCGATCCGACCGACCAGCCGTTGTCGTCGGCCTCGGACTCCGACACGAGCACCTCGCCGTCGGCCAGGGCGTCGAGCGACCCAGCCACCATCGTGACGTCGAGGGCGTCGGCCAGGCCCTGCGGCTCGGCCGCCGTCGCGAACTGGCTCTGCCCGTCGAGGACGGCGGGAACCGCAGCCATCGCCGTGGCCGACGCGACGCCGTCCACCTCGCCGACCGCGTCCGAGACCCCCGGCGCGATGCCGGTGAAGCCGCCGTCGAGGACCAGGTCGGCCTTGACGACGCTGTCGACGATCGACTGGGTGGAAGCGGTCGTCGACGCGGACAGCACCGAGACGCCGGTCACCAGCGCCAGCCCGATCATCAGCGCGCTGGCCGTGGTCGCCGTCCGGCGGGGGTTGCGCAGCGCGTTCTGCCGGGCGAGCCCGCCGAGCGGCCTCGCCAGGGCCGCGAACGGAGCACCCAGGGCACGCAGCACCGGACGGGCGAGCAGCGGAGCAGAGACCGCCGTACCGAGGAACAGCCCCAGCGCCGAGGCGCCGACCCCGAGCCCACTGGCGGTGCCGTCGGCCGCCAGGGCAACGGGGAGCCCGACGCCCGAGGCGACGAGCATCAGCCCACCGACCGCACCGCGCAGTCGCAGGCTCCGCTCGGGCAGCGCGACGTCGTCCCGCATCGCTGCCACGGGCGCGATGCGAGCAGCCCGCACCGCAGGGACGACGGCCGCGGCCATCGTCACCAGGAGACCGATCGTCAGGCTGACCACGACGGTCCGTGGCAGCACCGGCAGCCCGCCGGAGACCTCCAGCCCACCGAAGGTCGTCAGCATCAGACCCAGCAACCAGGCCAGGCCGATGCCGACGGCGAGCCCGAGCGCGCCGCCGACCAGGCCGACGACCGCAGCCTCGGCCAGCACCATCCGCACGACCTGTCCCGCTCCGGCGCCGACCGCTCTCAGCAGGGCCATCTCCCGCGTACGCTGGGCCACCAGCATCGAGAACGTGTTGACGATGATGAAGGCGCCGACGACCAGGCTGATGGCGGCGAACACCAGCAGGAACGTGCTGATGAAGCCCAGCGCCTCGCCGATCGCCTCGGTGTCCTCCGCCGTCTTGGCCTCGCCGGTCACCGCTTCGGCGCCCGGCGGCAAGATGCCCTCGATCGCAGCGGCGAGCTCGGCCTGCGAGCGGGTCCCGTCACCACGGACGACGAACGCGGAGACCTCGCCCTGCGGCGCGAAGAGCTCGGTGGCGGCCTGTTCGCCGAGCAGCACCAGCGTGGCGCCGGCCAGGGCACCGAACCGCACCTCGGCCGTGATCGTGACCGGCAGCACCTCGCCGCCGACGACCAAGGACGTCGAGTCGCCGACCTCGAGGCCCGCGGCCGACAGCGTCGCCTCCTCGACGGCGACCTCGTCCCGGCCGGAGGGCTCCCGTCCGTCGAGGACCTCGAGGACCGGGTCGTCGTCCAGCCACGCGACCGCCAGCGTCGGCGCCCCGCCACGCCGGACGGCGGTCCCGTCATCGCCGACCAGCACCCCGGTGCCGAACAGGTCGGGGTATGCGACCTCCACGCCCTCGACCTCCGCGAGGTCGTCGGCAAGCGCGATCGGCAGCTGGCCGCGCAGCGCCGTCCCGTCCAGACCGGAGGCTCCCTCCGCACCGCGCACGTACACGTCGGTGCCCGCGTTGGCCTGGCTGAAGATGCCGGTGAACGTGCGGTCCAGGCTGTCGGTCAGCACGAATGTGCCGGCGACGAAGGCCACGCCGAGCGTCACCGAGAGCACCGTGAGGACGAAACGGAGCACGTGGCCGCGGATGCCCGCGACCGTGACGCGCAGCATCAGGACCTGGCCAGGGCTGGGTCGAGACGCTTCATCTCCTCGAGCACGGAGTCCGCGCTCGGGTCATGCAGGTCGCCCACGACGGCGCCGTCGGCCAGGAAGACCACGCGGTCGGCGTAGGCGGCGGCACTGGGCTCGTGCGTCACCATCACCACGGTCTGGGCGAACTCGTCGACCCAGCGCCGCAGGAGGCCGAGCACCTCCGCGCTGGCCACCGAGTCGAGGTTGCCGGTGGGCTCGTCGGCGAAGACCACCGCCGGTCGGCTCATCAGGGCACGGGCGCACGCGACGCGCTGCTGCTGGCCGCCGGAGAGCTGGTTCGGTCGGTGGCCGAGCCGGTCACGCAGCCCGACGGTGTCGACGACCGTGTCGAACCAGTCGCGGTCGACGGACCGGCCGGCGATGTCGAGCGGCAGCGTGATGTTCTCCGCGGCCGTCAGGGTTGGGATGAGGTTGAACGCCTGGAAGACGAAGCCGATCCGCTCACGGCGGAGCCGCGTCAGCTCGCGGTCGCGCAGGCCGGCGACCGCGACGCCGTCGACGACCACCCTCCCGGAGCTCGGGGTGTCCAGCGCCGCCAGGCAGTGCATCAGGGTGGACTTGCCGGACCCCGACGGGCCCATGATCGCGGTCATCTCGCCGCGCTCGAACGAGATGGTCACGCCGTCGAGCGCGCGGACCTGCGCCTCGTCGCGGCCGTAGACCTTCACCAGGTCCACGGCCTCCGCGACCGGACCGACCTGCGCGGGCCCATCGGCCTCACCGGTCGCGGCGCGCTTCGGCTGTTGCTTCACTGCGTCCATCGTCTCCCTCTCGATCACTCACCGCGGACGACGGCCATCCTCGGGCGGCCGGGCCGCCCGCCGGCATCCTGGCCGCACCCATGATCGAGGTGGGGCTACCCCCTCCGCGTCCACCGCCAGGCGGACACGATCCGCCGTCCCGCGGTGGACGATCCGTCAGGCGTCCTCGTCCAGCCCGGGTGTCACGACCCGGCCCGCTTCGGTGCCCGACGCGCGCGCGACGGCGTCCGGCGGCAGGGGCGGAGGGGTGCCGCCCCACGCGGGGCACAGCGCCTTGTAGCTGCACCAGTCGCAGAGCCGCGACGTCGACGGCCGCCACTCGCCGGTCTCGGCCGCGCGGCTGATGGCGACCCAGAGGGCCTGCACCTTGCGCTCGGTGGCCTCGAGCTCGGCGACGTCCGGGCTGTACTGCAGCACCTCGCCGTTGCCCAGGTACACCAGGCGCAGCACGCGCGGCACCACGCCACGGGTCCGCCAGAGCACCAGCGCATAGAACTTCATCTGGAACAGGGCCTTGCGCTCGAACAGCTC
>DASROP010000135.1:0-12671 GCA_035646835.1 Actinomycetales bacterium
GCCGCCGACATCCTGGGCATCCCGTTCTACGTCTGGGACCTGGCCGACCAGTTCTCCGAGGCGGTGATCGACGACTTCGTGGCCGAGTACGCGGCCGGCCGGACGCCGAACCCCTGCGTGCGCTGCAACGAGAAGATCAAGTTCTCCGCGTTGCTGGACAAGGCGATCGCCCTCGGGTTCGACGCCCTGGCCACGGGCCATTACGCACGGGTGCTGCCGGGCGACGACGGGACGCCGCAGCTGCACCGGGCCCTGGACGACACCAAGGACCAGTCGTACGTGCTGGCGGTGCTGACTCCGGATCGGCTGTCGCGCGCGGTCTTCCCGCTGGGCGACGCACCCGACAAGGCCGCGGTGCGCGCGGAGGCCGAGGCGCGCGGGATGCGGCTCGCCGCCAAGCCGGACTCCCACGACATCTGCTTCGTGCCGGACGGCGACACCCGCACGTGGCTCGGTGCCCGGATCCCCTCGCGTCCCGGCGCGATCAAGGGCACGGACGGCGAGGTCCTCGGCACCCACCACGGCGCGGCCGGATTCACGGTGGGCCAGCGCAGGGGCCTACGGCTCGAGCGCCCGTCGCCCGACGGGAGCGCTCGCTACGTGCTGGACGTGTCGACGTCCGACAACACCGTCACGGTCGGTTCGGCGGAGGATCTGGTGACGGACGTGGTCGCCGGCGAGAAGCCGACGTGGTGCGGTCCGGCCGCGTCGGTCGGCGACGAGCTGGTCGCGCAGGTGCAGGCGCACGGTCGCGGCGTCGGCTGCGTGGTGGAGCAGGTCGATCCGCACCTCGTCGTGCGCGTCCCCGACGGACTGCGGGCGGTGGCACCGGGTCAGACCGTCGTCCTCTACGACGGCACCCGGGTGGTGGGCTCGGCGACGGTGGCGTCGCGATCGCCCGCGGTGTCCCGGGCGTGAGGTACAGCGCGGTCGGGTCCTGGCCGGGGACCCAGCCGCTGGAGGCCGCCCGCACGGTGATCGGAGAGCTCGGCCGACCGGACGGCGTCCCGCACCTCGTCGAGCTGCCCGGCCGGGGGCCGGGCGCCGACCTGGTCGGCCGGGGCGCGGCACTTCTGGTGGACATGCCGGTCGACCTGCAGCCCTCGGGCTGGCGCCTGGTCGACCACGTGGGCCGGGACCTGGCTCGGGCCCGCTCGATGCTGACCACCGACACCGACGCCCTGGCCGAGGCGGCGGACTCGTGGACCGGCCGGCTCAAGGTCGCCGTCGCCGGGCCGTGGACCCTCGCCGCGGCCGTGCAGCTCACGCGTGGCGAACGGTCGGTGGTGGACGCCGGCGCGCGGCGTGACCTGGTCGAGTCGCTCGCCGAGGGGCTTGCGCAGCACGTGGCCGACGTCCGGCGCCTGGTGCCCGGCGCCGAGGTCGTGGTGCAGCTCGACGAGCCGTCACTGCCGTCCGTGCTCGCCGGTGGGCTGCCGACGACGAGCGGCTGGGGCCGGCTGCCCGCCGTCGAGGCGCAGGAGGTGGAGGACGGGCTGCGTCGGGTGCTGGCGTCGGCCGTCGACGCGGGCGCGGTCGACACGCTGGTGCACTGCTGCGCCGCCGACGCGCCCCTGGCACTGCTGCGAGGGACCGGGGCTGCCGGTGTCGGGCTCGACGTTTCCACGCTCGGGTCCCGTGGATGGGAGAGCGTCGCGGTCGCCGTGGAGGCGGGGACCCGGCTCTGGGCCGGGGCGGTTCCGACGTCCGGTGCGCTGCCGTCGGCTCAGCAGGTCGCCGACGCCGTCGCCGTCCCGTGGCGGCGGGTCGGGCTGCCCGCGGCGGACCTGGCGTCGGTCGTCCTCACCCCCGCCTGCGGACTGGCGGTCGCGTCACCCGACGCCGCGCGCGCGACGCTGACCCGCGTGCGCGAGGCCGCCGACGCGCTCGCCGAGATGTCGAGCGGCTGAGGGCCGGTAGCCGCCGACAACCACGACCACCTCCGGGGAGGGCGTCGCACGACTCCGGCAGGATGTTGCCGTGAGCGAGGACCAGGTGGAGATTCCCGACGAGGCGCGCCACGAGTGGGCCGAGCTGGCGGCGGTGATCGGCGAGCACCAGTTCGCCTACCACGTGCGCGACTCGCCGACGGTGAGCGACGGCGAGTACGACGCCCTGATGCGGCAGATCCAGGCGCTGGAGGAGGAGCATCCCGGCTTGCGGACGCCGGACTCCCCGACGCAGCGGGTCGGCTTCGCCTACTCGACCGACTTCACGCCGGTCGACCACCTGGAGCGGATGCTGAGCCTCGACAACGCGTTTGCGCCCGAAGAGCTGGACGCGTGGAACCAGCGGGTGGTCCGCGACTCAGGCGGCGTCGACCTGCACTACCTGTGCGAGCTGAAGATCGACGGCGTCGCGGTGAACCTGCTCTACGAGAACGGCCGGCTGGTGCGGGGAGCGACCCGCGGCGACGGGCGCACCGGCGAGGACGTCACCCTCAACGTCCGCACCATCGCCGACGTCCCGCAGCAGCTCCGGGAGACGGCGGACGCTCCCGTGCCCGAGCGCGTCGAGGTGCGCGGCGAGGTCTTCTTCCCGCTCGAGGGGTTCGCCGACCTCAACGCGTCGCTGGTCGAGGCCGGCAAGCCGCCGTTCGCCAACCCGCGAAACTCCGCGGCCGGGTCGTTGCGGCAGAAGGACCCACGCGTGTCGGCGTCGCGCCCGCTGCACCTGATCGTCCACGGCATCGGGGCGCACAGCGGGATGGAGCTGAGGCGGCAGTCGCAGGCGTACGAGCTGCTCCGCGGTTGGGGTCTGCCGGTCAGCGAGCACTTCAGGGTCCTGGACGACGTCGCTCAGGTTCACGAGTTCATCGCGCACTTCGGTGAGCACCGGCACTCGGTCGAGCACGAGATCGACGGCGTCGTCGTCAAGGTCGACGAGGTGTCCGTGCAGCGCCGGCTGGGGTCGACCAGCCGCGCGCCGCGTTGGGCGATCGCGTACAAGTACCCGCCGGAGGAGGTCACCACCAAGCTCCTCGACATCGACGTGAACGTGGGCCGTACCGGCCGCGTCACGCCGTTCGCGGTGATGGAGCCGGTGCTCGTCGCCGGGTCCACGGTGCAGATGGCGACGCTGCACAACGCCAGCGAGGTGCGTCGCAAGGGAGTGCTGATCGGCGACACCGTCGTCGTCCGGAAGGCCGGTGACGTCATCCCCGAGGTGCTCGGCCCGGTGATCGACCTGCGGCCCGACGACGCCCGCGAGTTCGTGATGCCCACGCACTGCCCGTCGTGCGGCACGAAGCTCGCGCCGCAGCGCGAGGAGGACGTCGATATCCGGTGCCCCAACTCCCGCGCGTGCCCCTCGCAGGTGGCCGAGCGCGTGTTCTACCTGGCCAGCCGGGCGGCGTTCGACATCGAGGCGTTGGGGTGGGAGGCGTCCACCGCCCTGCTCGACGCGGGGGCGATCAAGAACGAGGGCGACGTCTTCGACCTGACGGCGGAGCGCCTCTCCGGCATCGACCTCTTCACCAGGATCGATCCCACCGACAAGTCGCGGCAGGGCCGGGTGCTGTCGGAGAACGGCGCCAAGCTGCTGGCGAACCTCGAGGTGGCCAAGCAGGTCGAGCTGTGGCGGGTGATCGTCGCGCTGTCCATCCGGCACGTGGGGCCCACCGCCTCCCGTGCCCTGGCGCAGCACTTCGGCTCGATTCCCGAGATCAGGGAGGCGGACTCCGATCGGCTCGCCGCGGTCGAGGGCGTAGGCCCGCGGATCGCCGCCGCCGTCCCCGAGTGGTTCGCGGTGGACTGGCACCGCGGCATCGTCGACAACTGGGCGCGGGCCGGCGTCCGGATGAGCGAGGAGCGGGACACCTCGGTCGAGCGCACGCTGGAGGGCCTGACGGTGGTCGTCACCGGCAGCCTCGACGGCTTCAGCCGCGACGAGGCGAAGGAGGCGATCCTGACCCGCGGCGGCAAGGCGTCGGGCAGCGTCTCGAAGAAGACGGACTACGTCGTGGCCGGCGAGGCCCCGGGGACGAAGTACGACAAGGCCGTCGAGCTCGGCGTCCCGGTGCTCGACGAGGCGGGGTTCCGCCAGCTGCTGGACCGCGGCCGCGCCGGTCTGTGAGAGATCCGGTGCCTGACAGGGCCCGGATCCTCCACGGACTGCATGACGTCCCGTCCACAGCGCCCGCCGACGTCCCGTCGTCCACAGGTCCGTGAGCGTGCCTGTCGGTGCCGGGTCGGGGTGCGCAGTGTGGCGGGATGCCTCCGGACTCCCGCGCCATCGACCGCGTCGCCGCCCGACAGTGCCGGGCGATCAGCCGGGCGCAGGTCCTTGCGTGCGGGGGCACGGCCTCCTGGCTGCGGTCGCGGGTCACGACCCGGAGGTGGCAGCGACTCTGGCCCGGCGTCTACGTGACGTTCACCGGCCCGGTGCCCTGGATGACGCGTGCCCACGGTGCCCTGCTCTACGCAGGGGCCGGTGCCGCGCTGGGTCCGGACGCGTCGGCGTACCTGCACGACATCACCCGCCGTCCCCCGCGCACCATCGACGTCAGCGTGCCCGCCGACCGGCAGGTCGCCCACCAGCGGGGCCTGCGGGTCCGGCGCGACCTCCGGCCGGAACGAGTGATGCACGGGACGCCGCCGCGACTGACGCGGGTGGCGACGGCCCTGGCGCTGGCTGAGCGGGCCCGGACCGACGACGCCGTCGTCGCCGTGCTGTGCGACGCGATCCGCGCGGGCTGCTCGGTGCGCGACATGCGTGGCGATGTCAGCAGCCGAGGCTACGTGCGTCAGCGGCGGCTGCTTGTCGACCTGCTGGCCGAGGTGTCGGAGGGCGTCGAGTCGCCGATGGAGCACCGTTACCACCGTGATGTCGAGCGGCGGCACGACCTGCCGCGCGCCGTGCTGCAGGTGCGGCAGCGTGTCGAGCGTCTGTGGATCCGCGCTGACGCCGTGTACCGGGGTCGACGGGTGCGGGTCGAGCTCGACGGCAAGCTCGCCCATCCGGACGGCCGCACCGACTCCGACACCTGGCGTGACAACGAGGTGGGCATCAGCGAGCGGGACCTCACCCTGCGGTACCGATGGGCGCACGTGGTGCAGCCGTGCCGGACGGCGGAGCAGGTGGTGCGGGCGCTGCGGTCGCGAGGCTGGGACGGCGCCGCCCGTCCCTGCGGTCCCGGGTGCCCCGTGGCACGTGCCTGAGGCAGTTCGTGAGAGATCCGGTGCCTGACAGGGACCGGATCCTCCACGGACCGCATCACCTCAAGATCGCCGCAGAACGGTCCGACACACCTCAGAGCGGCCGGGTCGGCCGGACGGGCTCGGAGGTCGGATGGTCACCACAGACGCACCCGTGGAGGCGGGAGACACCGACCGCGCCCGCGACACGCCCGACCCTGCGCGCCCCGTCCTCTTCTGGGTGCAGGTCGTCCTGTCACCGGTGGTCGCCGCCAGCGTCGTCGTCTGGCTGCTCGTCCAGCCAGGGGCGCTGCCGTCGGTCACGGGTCTGTCCAACGGTGCCCTGCTGTCGCTCGGTGTCGCCGTGGTGCTCGTCGTGCTCGGCGAGCTCTCACCGATCATCGGCGCCCGGTCCAAGGACCCGCTCGGCGTGGCCTGGTCGACGACGTTCGCGTTCGCCGTCTTGGTCTTCGCCGGCGTCCTGCCCGCGATCGTGCTGTACGCCGGCGCCGCCGTCGTCAGCGGCCTCGTCGCGCGCAAGCGCGCCTTCCGCTGGATGTTCAACGCCGGCCAGTACACGCTGAGCCTTCTCGCGGCACACACCGTGCTGGTCAACCTCGGCGTCGAGCCCCGTCTCGACGCCCTCTGGGCGCCGACCAGCTTTTCCGACCTCGGCATCGTGCTGCTCGCTGCCGGCGCCTTCTTCCTCACCAACGAGATGCTCGTGACCGGCGTGGTCTGCGCCCTCAACGGCGCCGGGGTGCGAAAGGAGCTCAACGACACCATGTCGTTCGAGCTGGCCGTCAACGGATCCCAGCTGCTGCTCGCCCCGCTGGTGGCCGTGATCATGCTCAACACCCCGCCGCTGACCATCCTGGCCGTGCTGCCCGTGGCCGCGATCCACCTCACCATCGCCACGTCGCGGGAGAGCGAGCGCGCGGCGACCCACGACGACCTCACGGGGCTCGCCAACCGCAAGCGCTTCATCGAGCTGACCGAGCAGGCGATCACGGAGGCCAGGCCCGGGAGCACCACGGGTCTGTTCCTGCTCGACCTCGACCGGTTCAAGGAGGTCAACGACGTCCTCGGGCACCCTGCTGGTGACCGCGCCCTGGTCGAGGTCGGAGCCCGGCTGCAACGGACCCTGCGCGGCGCCGACGTCGTGTCGCGCCTGGGTGGCGACGAGTTCGCCTTCGTCGTCCGCGACCTGGCGGGTCCCGGTGCCGCCGTGATGATCGCGGAGCGGGTCGCGTCCGCGCTCGGCGAGCCGTTCGACCTCGACGGGCAGCCGGTCGACCTGGACGGCAGCATCGGCATCGCGCTCGTGCCCCAGCACGGCCGTGACTTCGAGACGCTGTTCTCGCGAGCCGACGTGGCCATGTACTCGGCGAAGCGCGAGAGCTCGGGTGTCGCCGTGTACGACCCGGAGGCCGACGCCAGCTCGCTGACCAGGGTCGGCATGCTCGGCGCCCTGCGCCGGGCGCTCGACAACGGCGAGCTGGTGCTGCAGTTCCAGCCGAAGGTGGCCCTCAGCGGAGGTCGCACGCCAGGCGTCGAGGCGCTGGTGCGCTGGCATCACCCAGACGGCGTCACCGTGCTGCCAGACGACTTCATCCCGATCGCGGAGCAGTCGGGCCTGATGCCCCGACTGACCGGCGAGGTGCTGGAGATGGCCCTGTCCCAGTGCGCCGACTGGCTCGGCCGGGGGCTGCGCGTGCCCGTGGCGGTGAACGTGTCCCTGCGCGACCTCCTCGACGTCGAGTTCGCCGACACGCTCGCTGCGAGACTGGTGCGATTCGGCATCCCCGCCTCGTTGCTGACGCTCGAGGTCACCGAACGGCTCCTGGCCGGCGACCTCGACCGGGTCGCCACGACGATGGCGGCGGTGGACGCGCTCGGCGTCCAGCTGTCGCTCGACGACTTCGGCACGGGCTACTCCTCGTTGATGCTGCTGCGGGCGCTCCCCGTCACCGAGATCAAGCTGGACCGGTCCTTCATCAGCCGGGTCGCGGACTCCGACGCCGACGCCACGATCGTCCGTGCGATCGCGGGGCTCGCCCACTCCCTCGGGCTGGGAGTGGTCGCCGAGGGCGTCGAGAGCGGCGAGGTCGCACGTGCGCTGGCTGCGCTGGGCTGCGACACCGCACAGGGCTGGTACTTCGCGCGGCCGATGAGCGCGGCCACGACCACCACCTGGCTGGAGACCCACGCCACCTCGGCACACCGCGAGCGCGCCGAGGCCGCGGTCCCGGCACAGCCGCGTAGCGGCTGAGCGCCGTCCGGGGCGCCGGCACGACGGCCTAGACTCGGCGCCCGTGTCAGACATCTCCTCCGACGACGTGGCCTACCTGGCCCGGCTCGCCCGCATCGATCTCGACGACGCCGAGCGCGAGCGCCTGACCGGCCAGCTGGGCGGCATCCTCGACGCCGTGGCCACGGTCCAGGAGGTGGCCGGCCCCGACGTCCCGGCCACCTCGCACCCGATGCCGCTGACGAACGTCTTCCGCGTCGACGAGGTGCGCCCCGGGCTGACGTCCCAGCAGGCTCTCGCCGGCGCCCCCGCCGCGGAGCAGGACCGGTTCCGGGTCCCGCGCATCCTGGACATGGAATGAACACGGGTATGAGCCGCCGCTCGGACCTCGTCCGCAGCACCGCCGCTGACCTCGCCGCCGCGATGGTCGCCGGCGACGTCAGCGCCGAGGACGTGACGCGCGCCCACCTGGAGCGGATCGAGGCCGTCGACGGTGCGATCCACGCCTTCCTGCACGTGGACGCCGACGGCGCGCTGGCCGCCGCCCGTCGCGTCGACGAGCGGCGTGCGGACGGCGAGCCGCTCGGCCCGCTGGCCGGCGTCCCGGTGGCCGTCAAGGACGTGATGGCCACGGCGGGGTTGCCGACGACGTGCGGGTCGAAGATCCTCGAGGGCTGGGTGCCGCCGTACGACGCGACCGTCGTGAGGCGCCTGCGCGAAGCCGGCTGCGTGATCCTGGGCAAGACGAACATGGACGAGTTCGCGATGGGGTCGTCCACGGAGTTCTCGGCGTTCGGCCCGACGCGCAACCCGTGGGACACCGACCGCATCCCCGGCGGCTCGGGCGGCGGGTCGTCCGCCGCGGTCGCCGCCTTCGAGGCGCCCCTGGCGGTCGGGACCGACACCGGTGGCTCGATCCGCCAGCCCGCCGCCGTCACCGGCACGGTCGGCGTCAAGCCGACGTACGGCGGAGTCTCGCGGTACGGACTGGTGGCGCTTGCCTCCAGCCTCGACCAGGCGGGGCCGTGCGCGCGCACGTTGCTCGACGCGGCGATGCTGCACGAGGCCATCGGTGGGTACGACCCGATGGACTCGACCAGCCTGGACACACCCGTCGGCGACCTCGTCGTCGCCGCCCGCAACCGCGACGTGTCCGGCCTCAAGGTCGGCATCGTCCGTGAGCTCGGGGGCGAGGGCTACCAGCCCGGCGTCGAGGCCCGCTTCGACGACGCGGTCGAGCTCCTGGCGAAGGCCGGCGCCGAGATCGTCGAGGTCTCGTGCCCGCACTTCCGGTACGCCCTGGCCGCGTACTACCTGATCCTGCCGAGCGAGGCGAGCAGCAACCTGGCGAAGTTCGACGCGATGCGGTTCGGGCTGCGCGTGACCCCGCAGGACGGCGACGTCACCGCCGAGCGGGTGATGGCGGCGACCCGGGCGGCCGGCTTCGGCGACGAGGTCAAGCGACGCATCATCCTCGGCACCTACGCGTTGTCGTCGGGCTACTACGACGCCTACTACGGCAGCGCGCAGAAGGTGCGGACGCTCGTGCAGCAGGACTTCGCCGCCGCGTTCGGGCAGGCCGATGTGCTGGTCTCGCCCACGGCTCCGACGACCGCGTTCCGCCTGGGCGAGAAGCTCGACGACCCGATGGCCATGTACCTCAACGACATCGCCACCATCCCCGCCAACCTGGCCGGGGTGCCGGGGCTCTCGCTGCCGAGCGGGCTCGCCGAGGAGGACGGACTCCCGGCCGGGTTCCAGGTGCTGGCTCCGGCGCAGGCCGACGCCCTGCTCTACCGGGTCGGCGGGGCCCTCGAGGCGCTGCTGGCCGACCGGTGGGGCGGGCCGATTCTCGACCGTGCCCAGGAGCTGGAGGTGCCCGCGTGACCACCGCGACCGCAGACGAGCTCGTGCCGTTCGATGACGTCGTCTCGCGCTACGACCCGGTCCTCGGGCTCGAGGTGCACGTCGAGCTGTCGACGGCGAGCAAGATGTTCTGCGGCTGCCCGACCGAGTTCGGGGCGGCGCCGAACAGCCAGGTCTGCCCGGTCTGCCTGGGGCTGCCCGGCGCGCTGCCGGCCCTGAACGCCAAGGCCGTGGACGCCGCCGTCCGGATCGGCCTGGCCCTGGGGTGCACGATCGCGCCGCGGTGCAGGTTCGCGCGGAAGAACTACTTCTACCCGGACATGCCGAAGAACTTCCAGACGTCGCAGTACGACGAGCCGATCGCCCACGACGGCTTCCTCGACGTCGAGGTGCCCGCGTCGGAGACGCAGTCTCCGCTGTCCTTTCGGGTGCAGATCGAGCGTGCCCACATGGAGGAGGACACCGGCAAGTCGCTGCACGTCGGCGGGTCCACCGGGCGCATTCACGGTGCCGAGTACTCGCTCGTCGACTACAACCGGGCGGGGATCCCCCTGATCGAGATCGTCACCAAGCCCATCGAGGGCGCCGGGGGGCGCGCACCGGAGGTGGCGCGGGCGTATGTCGCGGCTCTCCGTGACCTGCTCCGCGCGCTGGACGTCTCCGACGTCCGGATGGAGCAGGGGTCGCTGCGTTGCGACGTGAACCTGTCGCTCCGCCGGCGCGTCGGGGACGACCCCACGTCCGCGGAGCAGCAGGCGGTCGCGCTGGGGACGCGCAGCGAGACGAAGAACGTCAACTCGCTGCGGTCGGTGGAGCGCGCCGTGCGGCACGAGATGGGTCGCCAGGCGGCGCGGCTGGACGCCGGGCAGCGCGTGGTGCAGGAGACCCGGCACTGGCACGAGGACACCGGCGTGACGACTTCGGGCCGGTCCAAGGAGGAGGCCATGGACTACCGCTACTTCCCCGAGCCCGACCTGGTGCCGATCGTCAGCGAGCCGGCCCGGGTCGAGGAGCTCAGGGCCACGTTGCCCGAGCCGCCCGCACAACGCCGGGCACGGCTGCAGACCGCCTGGGGGCTGACGGACCTGGAGATGCGGGACGTCGTCAACGCCGGCGCCGTCGAGGCGGTCGAGGCGACCGTCGCGCTGGGTGCTTCCCCCGCTGCGGCGCGGACGTGGTGGATGGGTGACCTGGCGCGCCAGGCCAACGTCACCGGAGTCGACCTGATGGGTCTCGGCGTCACGCCCGCGCACGTCGCCGAGCTCGCCGACCTGGTGGCGCAGGGCCGGCTCAACTCTGCGATGGCCCGGCAGGTGCTCGAGGGCGTCGTCGCCGGTGAGGGCACGCCGTCCCAGGTCGCGAGCGATCGCGGCCTGGAGGTCGTCTCGGACGATGCCGCCCTGACCGAGGCCGTCGATGCCGCGATCGCCGCGAATCCCGAGGTGGCGCAGAAGGTGCGCGACGGCAAGGTCGCCGCGTCCGGTGCGCTGATCGGTGCGGTGATGAAGGCGATGCGAGGGCAGGCGGACGCCGGCCGCGTGCGCGAGCTCGTCCTGGAGCGTCTCGCCGGGTAGCCGCCCGCGCCGGGTGGCATCGTGGCGTCGTGGACGACGGCCCCGATGACCGGTTGCGTGCCTGGGTCCGCGAGGACTTCGGCGTCGAGCTCGCCTCCGTCGACCGGGTGGGGCACGGGGCGGACGAGGCGGCGGAGCTGTGGCGTGGCGTCGGTCGGGGCGGGGACCGGTACGCCGTCAAGATCAGCGGGGGAGGGACGTCGGCGGGGCTGCTCGTGGCGGCCCATCTCGCGGCGCACGGGGTGCTGGGCGTCGCCGAGCCGATGCCCAGCCGCTCCGGGCAGCCGTGGAGCGAGCGCGACGGTCGGCGACTGTCCCTGGTGCCCTGGGTGTCGGACGACCGCGCCCTGGCCGGTGGGATGACGGCGCAGCACTGGACGTGGTTCTAGCGGTGGTCGACGTCCATCGGGGCACGGACGCCGAGCGGGCCGACGCGCTGTCCGTCGTCCGCGGGGTGCTGTCACCCACGGGCCTCGTCAGGAGCGCCCTGTCTCACCTCGCGACGTAGACGGTGCTCGCCGACTCCGCGCCGGTGTAGAAGTTGGGGAAGGTGACCACGTGCGCCTCCGCTCTGTCGAAGACCTCCGCCAGGACGGTGCGGAAGTCGGCGTCGGGCGCGCCGTCCGACCACATGGCGAAGACGCCTCCGGGTTGGAGGAGGCGGGTGAGGCGTCGCAGCCCGTCGGGCGTGTAGAACGCGGCATGGCTCGGGTGCAGGACGTGCCGCGGCGTGTGGTCGATGTCGAGCAGGACGGCGTCGTACCGCCGTCCGGGCGACGGTCGTTCGGCGGCTGCCGCCACCATCGCGAAGAAGTCGTCGTGCACCAGCCGGGTCCGCGGGTCCGATGTCAGGGCAGCGGCGCCCGGGAGCAGCTCGCGCTCGTGCCACTCGATCACCTCGCCGAGCGCCTCCACCACGGTCAGTGAGCGCACGCGCGGGTCATCCAGCACGGCTCGCGCGGTGTAGCCGAGCCCGAGTCCCCCGACCAGGACGTCGAGGTCGGTGCCCGGCCGCTCGGACAGGCCGAGGCGCGCGAGCTCGACCTCGGCCACCGTGAACAGGCTCGACATCAGGAACTCGTCGTCGAGCTTGACCTCGTACACGTCGACCTTCAGAGACGGCTCCAGTCTGCGCCGCAGGCTGATCTCCCCCATCGGGGTCTCGCACCAGGCGAGCTCCGAGAACCGTGCGCTCACGTGACGCGCCTGAGCCGGCCGGTGTCCAGGTCGTAGTAGAACCCGCCGACGGTGACGCTGCCGAGGTAGGGCCACGACCGGACCCGTTGCACGTCCGAGCGCACGGCGCTCTCCTGGTCGTCCGTCGTCAGGAACGAGATGCTGCGGGTGTCCGGCCCTCCCGCAGCCCGGATCGCGGCGTGGATGTCGTCCTCGCTGCCGCCCGCCATCCGGCAGCTGCTGTGGGCGACCACCATCACCCGGTTAACGCCGAGCAGGTGAGACGCGAGCACGAGCGTGCGGAGCACGTCGTCGGTGACGCGCGCACCGGCGTTGCGCAGGATCTTCGCGTCGCCGGGAACGAGGCCGAGCATCCGCAGCGGGTCGATGCGCGAGTCCATGCACGTGAGCACGGCCAGGCCCTTCGCTGCGGTGGCCTCCAGCTCGGGCAGCGCGAAGCCTGTCGCGTACTCCTCGTTCGCCGCCTGCACGTCGGCGAAGGCGTCGTGGTCAGGCATGGTCGACACCCTAGGACGTCGGCGCCGACCCGTCGGCCGCCTGCAGGGCGCGGGTTGCCATGCGTGCCGCCCGCTCGGCCTGCCGGAGCCCGCGTTCGGCCCGGTCGGCAGCACTGCGGGCGGCCGCCAGGTCGTACCGCGACTGGGCCAG
>DASROP010000136.1:0-14971 GCA_035646835.1 Actinomycetales bacterium
TCGCGGTGCCCTTGTCGGCAGCGACCACGAGGTAGGTGTCGTCACCGTCATGGCGCACGACGCGCTCGGGCGGGACGACCTCGCGCCCGCCGTCCGCCGTCCGCACGAAGTTGTCGGTGACGTCGAGGAGCGCGGAGATGAACGTCGTGTAGCTGGCGACCCCCTCCGCCAGCCACGCCTCGCGGTCGGAGGGGTCGGGCAGTCGCTTGGCCACGAAGCCGCCCTTGGCTCCGGTCGGCACGATCACCGCGTTCTTCACCATCTGCGCCTTGACGAGCCCGAGGATCTCGGTGCGGAAGTCCTCGCGTCGGTCGCTCCACCGCAGGCCTCCCCGCGCCACGTCGCCGAAGCGCAGGTGCACACCCTCGACGCGGGGTGAGTACACCCAGATCTCGTACGCCGGAAGGGGATCGGGTAGGTCGGGAACGCGGCGCGGGTCCATCTTCAGAGCCACGTAGGAGTGCGGCTTCCCCGCGGAGTCGTGCTGGAAGAAGTTCGTCCGCAGCGTCGCGGTGATCATGCCGAGCAGTGCGCGCAGGATCCGGTCGGCGTCCAGGCTGTCGACATCCTCCAGCTGTGAGGTGATGTCCTCGACCAGCGCGTCGACCGTCTCCAGCCGGCCGCTCGACTCGGCGCGGTGCCCGCCCCGGGCACCGAGGTCCGGGTCGAAGCGCGCCTCGAACAGGCGGACCAGGCCCCGGGTGATGGTCACGTTGTCGATCATCGTGTGCTCGATGTAGTCCTGGCTGAAGGTCGAGCCGGTCTGGCGGATGTACTTCGTGTAGGCGCGCAGCATCACCACCTCGCGCCAGGTCAGGCCCGCCGCCAGCACCAGCCGGTCCAGCCCGTCGCTCTCGGTCTGCTCGTCCCATGCCGCCGCGAAGGCGTCGGTGAACAGCTCGCGCGCGGACTCCGGTCCGATCGAGACGGAGTACCGCAGCCCGAAGTCGTAGATGTAGGCGATCGAGCCGTCCGGCCGGTCCAGCTCGTACGGCCGCTCGTCGACGACCTCGACGCCCATGTTCCTGAAGAAGGGCAGGACCGCCGTCAGCGACAGCGGCTCGTGCCGGAACAGCTTGAACCGCCGCTCGTCCGGCGCGGCACCCACGGGCTCGTACAGGTTCATCGCCATCGCACCGGCGTCGCCGTCCGACGGCGTGAGCCCCTCGATGCGCCGCAGGTCACCGACCGCGACGCGGGCCGGGAAGTCCTCCTTGTACGCCTCGGGGAACGCCCCGGCCCAGCCGTGCTGGATGCGCGTGGCCTCCTCCTCCCCCACGTCCGCGCGCAGGGCGTCGGCGAGGTCCTCGTCCCAGGTGCGGGTCGCCTCGACGAGGCGGCGCTGCAGCTGCTCGACGTCGACGTCCCCGACCTCCGTGCCCGCGGGGACCCGGACGACGAAGTGCAGTCTCGCCAGCACCGACTCGCTGACGCGGGTGGTGTAGTCGACGGACTCCGCTCCGAAGGCCTCGGTCAGGATCTCCTGCATCCGCAGTCGCACGGGCGTCGTGTACCGGTCGCGGGGCAGGAAGACGAGGCACGACATGAACCGCCCGTACTCGTCCTTGCGGAGGAACAGCTTGGTCCGACGGCGTTCCTGAAGGTGGAGCACCGCGAGCGCGGTGTGGTGCAGGTCGTCGACGCTGGTCTGCAACAGCTCGTCACGCGGGTACGTCTCGAGGATGGTGAGCAGGTCCTTGCCCGAGTGGCTGTCGGGGGCGAAGCCGGTCCGCTCGAGCACCTCGTTGACCTTGCGGTCGATCACGGGAACCCGGCGCACGCTCTCGGTGTAGGCGGCCGACGTCAGCAGGCCGAGGAACCGCCTCTCCCCCACCACGTTGCCGGCCTCGTCGAACTTCTTGACACCGACGTAGTCGAGGTACGCCGGCCGGTGCACGGTGGCCCGGGAGTTGGCCTTGGTGAGGATGAGCACGCGCCGCTCACGCGCCTTGGCCCGCACCGCCGCCGTCAGGCGGTCGAAGGAGTCCGACCGCTTCTGGTCGTAACGAAGGATGCCCAGCCCGGTGCCGGTCGTGGACTCCAGCCGCGCGGAGCCCTGGTCGCCGACCAGGGCGTACTCCCGGTAGCCGAGGAACGTGAAGTTGTTCTCTGCCAGCCACCGCAGCAGCCGCTCCGCCTCCGCCGCCTCGTCCTCGAGCCCGGACGGCGGAGCCTCGGCGAGCTCGCCCGCGACGGCGCGGGCCGTCTCGCGCATCTTGGGCCAGTCCTCGACGCTCGAGCGGACGTCGTCCAGCACCCTGGTGACGTCGGCCGTGATCTGGGCGATGTCGTCGGCCTCGGTCTCCCGGTCGACCTCCAGGTGCATCCAGGACTCGACGGTCGCGTCGTCCGGCCACGACGGGTCCTTGGCACCGGTGGAGACGGTGGCCGCCGAGACGTCGAGGACCTCCAGCAGATCGCCCTCGATGGTGCGACGGACGACGACGGTCGGGTGGATCACCAGGTGGATCGACCGGTTCACCCGGTTGAGCTCGGCGGTGACCGAGTCGACGAGGAAGGGCATGTCCTCGGTGACGATCTCGACGACGGTGTGCCCGGTCTGCCACCCGTGCTCGTCGACGGTGGGCGTGAACACCCTGACGTTGGCCTGGGCCCCGCCCCGGTTCGCCGCGAGCTGGCGGTGCGACAGTGCGGCACCGGCCAGGTCGACCGGGTCGCGCTGCGCGAGGTCCTCGTCGGCGACGTGCCGGTAGTAGCGCTTGAGGTAGGCGGCCAGGTCGGCGTCGCGGCAACCGTGCTTCTCGCCGGCCTCGGCGGCACGGGTGAGGACCTGTGCCCGGGAGTCGGAGAACGTCGTCGTCATCGCGCAGCTCACCCCAGCCTCAGGTCCTGCGGCACGCGTCGCTGCGTGCCTCGGCCGAGCCTATCCCCGGGCGAGCGCCGCGACCGTCCAGGTCGCGCGATGGGCCTCACCCGGCGCGAGTACGACGAGGTCGGTGCCGCTGCGGAACGCGTCCGGCGGGCAGGTCATCGGCTCGACCGCCAGCCCCGCGCGGTTCAGGTCGGGCTCGGGCCGGTCCGCGGTGTGCACCTGGACCCAGGGCAGGACCGTCGAGTCCCAGCTCATCTCGACGCCGCGCCCGTCGTCCGCGGTCAGCCGGACCACGGCCCGGCCCTCTTCGTCCGGCACCAGGCCGGTGAACGCGTCGTCCAGCTCGACGCCACGCAGGGACGTCGGCGGCGCCGACGGCTGCAGCACGGGGTCGTCGGCAGGCAGCAACCTCTCGGGATCGACCTCGAGCCGCTGTGTCGCGGGCAGGTCCAGGTGCCACTCGTCGACGGTGCCGTCGCCGGCGACGAGGTAGGTGTGCGGGGCGCAGCCGTAGGGCGCCGGGTCGCTGCCGGCGTTGCGGCAGGTGAGCTCGGTGGTCAGGCCGGCCCCGTCCACGCCGTAGCGCACCTCCAGGTCGAGGCAGAACGGGTAGCCGGCGTTGGGCCAGATCCGGTGTGCCAGCACCAAGGCGTCCGGGTCACGCCCGACCAGCCGCCACGCGACGGCGTCCACCAGGCCGTGGATGGCGTTGCGCCGCGGCACCTCGTTGAGCGCGAGCTGGTGCTCGCCCCCGCCGAAGGAGTAGCGGCCGTCGGCGACCCGGTTCGGCCACGGCGCCAGCAGTGCACCGCGGTAGACCGGTCGCACCCGGTCCGCGGCGAACCCGGCGACGAGGTCGCGACCTGCGTGGGTCAGCGTCCTCAGGCCGGCGCCGACCTCGGTGACCACGGCGACGTAGCCCGCCGCGGCGATCTCGAGCTGCTCACCGGTGGGAGCGACGGGCTCAGAGCCGTCCACGCATCTCCCACAACAGCGGGTAGTACCGCAGGGGCAGCCGGCTGCGCAGGTACGGAGCACCGGAGGAGCCGCCCGTCCCGGACTTGGTGCCGATCTGCCGCTCGACCATCTGCACGTGCCGTGCCCGCCACTGGGCGGCTCGCTCGTCGTGGTCGAGCAGGCTCTCGGCGAGCTCCCACACCTCGCCGTAGGTGGTGCGGTCGAGGGCCACCGCGACCAGGGACGCGGTGACTGCCTCGTCGTCGTCGACGTCCAGCCCCGCCTCGGCGAGCACGTGGCAGAACGCGTCCCACAGGGTCGGTTCGGCCAGTCTCTGCTCCAGGCGCACGCGCTCCTCGTCCGTGATGCCGCGGAAACGCTGCATGAAGGCGGGGTCCTTGTGGCCCGAGAGGAACTCCAGCTCGCGGAACTGCACCGACTGGAAGCCGCTGGCCGGGGCCAGCCGCTCGCGGAACTCGAGGAAGTCCTGCGGGGTCATCGTCTCCAGCACCTCGAGCTGCTCGATCAGCACCCGCTCTATCGCGTCGGCCCGCTTCAGCAGGTGCCGCGCCCACCACAGCCGGCCGTCGAACATCGCCGTCCGCACTGCGGTGAGGTCGTGCAGCAGCTGCGCGAACCACAGCTCGTAGACCTGGTGGATGGTGATGAACAGCATCTCGTCGTGCGCGGGCGGGTCGCTCTCCAGCACCTGGGCGGACAGCAGCTGGTCGAGCCGCAGGTAGGACCCGTAGGTCAGCCGCCCGCCCTGCTCGCCGAAGTGCCGGTCGTCGGGTGTCTCGTCGGTCATCGGGCCACCGTAGCGGTAGGCAGATCTCTGCCTGCCGCGTATGCTTTTCTGCGTGCGGACGACACTGAACCTGGACGACGACCTGGCGCGCGCCGTCAAGGCGAAGGCGGCGGCCGAGGGACGCACGCTGACGAGCGTCGTCGAGGACGCGCTGCGCCGCGCGCTCGACGAGAAGCCGGCGGAGTACGAGCACGTCCCGCTGCCGACCTTTGCCGGTGACGGGCCCGCCCCAGGCGTCGACCTTTCCGACCCCCAGGCCCTGCGCGACCTGATGTACGAGGACGAGGACGCGTTCTACCGCTCCGTGTTCGGCGGTAAGGACTGACGTGCTGCTTCCGGACGTCAACGTCCTGGTCTACGCCACCCGCCGCGACTCCCCGAGGCATGCGGCGTACCGCGACTGGTTGGACGACCAGGTCAGGGGCCCGTCGACCTTCGCCATGAGCGAGTTGGTGCTCTCAGGATTCATTCGCGTGATGACCCACCCGGGGGCCTTCAAGACGCCGACGGCGACGGCGGATGCGGTCACGTTCGTCAAGGAGATCATCGAGCGCCCGCACTGCCGGTTGCTGCGGCCGGGGCCCCGGCACCTTCGGATCTTCCTCGACCTGTGCACCTCGCTCGAGCTCCGCGGCAACGGCGTCCCCGACGCCTACCAGGCGGCGCTGGCGATCGAGAGCGGCAGCGAGTGGGTCACCACCGACCGCGGCTTCGCCCGGTTCCCGGGGCTGCGCTGGCGCCACCCGTTGGACTGAGTTGTCCACAGGCTGCCGCCAGGTGAACGCCCTGTGGACGACGGCTCGGCTACCGTCTCGGGGTGGGTGAGCAAAGTCGGTCGAACGTCGACCTGGTCGCGATGGAGTCGGTGGCCTCCCACCTGCTGCCCGTGGCCGCCGACGTCCGCCAGCTCGCCGCCCGCACGTCGATGCACGCGCCCGACCCGGGGACGCCGCCGGCGCCGGATGCCGTCGTCGGGGTCCAGCACGCAGCGATGGAGGCACTCGACGCCCTCGCCACGGCCTTCGAGGAGTCCTCCGCGCTGCTCGTGCTCGCCGCACGCCGGTACCAGGCCACCGAGGACGAGGTCGCGCGCGTGATCGACCGACTCGACCGACTCGACGGGGGGCCGGGATGACCGGACTGATCCCCGGCGACCCGGCCTCCGTCTCCTCGCTCGCCGGCGAGATCGCCCGCCAGAGCGAAGCCCTGCGCGAGCGCCTGGACACGCTGACCCGCGTCGAGGCGCAGCTGGCGGACTGGGACGGGCTGGCCGCCGAGGGCTTCCGGATCGCGTTCGCGAGCCAGCTGCACGCACTGGACGACTCCGCCGGAGCCCTGGCCGCGTGCGGGCACGCGCTGCAGGCCTACGTCGTCGACCTGCAGCAGGCCCAGGCGCGCGCGGCCGAGGCCGAGGAGTTCTGCCACCGGCACCGGCTGCGCCTCGAGCCGGGCGGCACCGTCGTCCTCCCGTGGGGCTCGTACTCGGTCGAGGAGGCCGCGAGCTACCACGACCGGATCCCGGAGGCCCAGCGCCTGGTACGCCGTGCGGTCGAGGAGGCGGAGGACGCCTCGGTGCGGCTGGCCCGCCGCGTCGACGAACCGGTCCAGACGCTGACCCTGGCCGGCCAGCGTGCACTGGCAGCGGTCACCACCGCGACCTCGGCCTCACAGGCACCGCCCCAGTAGTCTGCGCGCCGTGCGCTTCGAGGCCGAGATCCACTACACGGCGAGCCCCGCCGACGTCGGCACCATGCTCGCGGACGCCGAGTTCTCCGACCGCAAGTGCGCCGCAACCGGCGCCCTGCGCCACACCGTCGAGGTCGACGGTGACGCCTCCGGCGCGTTCACGGTGTCGACGGTCCGCACGATGCCCACGGATGCCTTCCCCGACGTCGCCCGCACCTTCGTCGGCGACACCGTCGACATCCGCCAGGTGGACTCCTGGAAGGCGCCGTCCGCCGACGGCACGCGCGCCGGCACCATCACGGTCGAGATCGCGGGTGCACCGCTGAGGCTGAAGGGCGCCCTGGCCCTCGCCGGGGACGCCCGCAGCACGGTCGAGACGATCCACGGCGACCTGAAGGCGTCGGTGCCGATCATCGGCGGTAAGCTCGAGAGGGCCGCCGAACCCGCGCTCCAGGCCGCGATCCGCAAGGAGGAACAGGTCGGCACCGAGTGGCTCGGCTCGCGCTGAGCGATCAACCCATGTGCGGGTAGCGGTAGTCGGTGGGGGGCACGAACGTCTCCTTGATCGACCGCGTCGACGTCCACCGCAACAGGTTCTGCGCCGCCCCGGCCTTGTCGTTGGTGCCCGAGCCGCGTGCCCCGCCGAACGGCTGCTGCCCGACGACCGCGCCCGTCGGCTTGTCGTTGACGTAGAAGTTGCCGGCCGCGAACCGCAGTGCCTCACCGGCCCGGGCGATCGCCGTCCGGTCGGTCGCGATCACTGCACCGGTCAGCGCGTACTCCGACACGCTCTCCATCTGCCGCACGACCCGCTCGTACTGGCGGTCTGCGTACACGTGGACGGCGAGGATCGGTCCGAAGTACTCGGTGGAGAAGACCTCGTCGTCGGGGTCGGTGACCTCGACCACGGTCGGGCGCACGAAGTACCCGACGCTGTCGTCGTACGTGCCGCCGGCGACGACCGTGGACGTCGGCGACGCGTGCGCGCGGTCGATCGCGGCCTTGTGCTTCGCGAACGCCCGGTCGTCGATCACGGCGGACATGAAGTTGGAGAAGTCCGTGGTCGGGCCCATCGTCAACGACTCGGTCGTGGAGACGACCTGGTCCTTGATCTGCCTCCAGAGGCTGCTGGGCACGTACGCGCGCGACGCGGCGGAGCACTTCTGGCCCTGGTACTCGAACGCGCCGCGCACCATCGCGGTCGCGAGGATCTCCGGGTCGGCGCTCGGGTGGGCCAGGATGAAGTCCTTGCCGCCGGTCTCGCCGACGACCCGCGGGTACGAGCGGTACGAGTCGAGGTTGGCCGCCACCTGACGCCACAGGTGCTTGAACGTCGGCGCCGAACCGGTGAAGTGGATGCCGGCGAGGTCGCGGTCGGCGAGCGCCACGTCGGAGACGGCGATTCCGTCACCGTGCACCAGGTTGATGACGCCGGCAGGCAGGCCCGCCGCCGTCAGCAGCTCCATCGTGAAGTGGGCGGCCAGCGCCTGTGCCGGCGAGGGCTTCCACACCACCGTGTTCCCCATCAGGGCCGGGGCGGTCGGCAGGTTGCCCCCGATAGCGGTGAAGTTGAACGGGGTGATCGCGTACACGAAGCCCTCGAGCGGCCGGTGGTCGGTGCGGTTCCAGACGCCCTTGCTGTTGGCCATCGGCTGCTCGGCGAGGATCTCGCGGCCGAAGTGCACGTTGAAGCGCCAGAAGTCGATCAGCTCGCAGGCCGCGTCGATCTCCGCCTGGATCGCGGTCTTGGCCTGGCCCAGCATCGTCGCCGCGTTGAGGGTCTGGCGCCACGGCCCGCTCAGCAGCTCGGCGGCGCGCAGGAACACGGCCGCGCGGTCGTCGTACCTCAGCGCACGCCAGGCCGGCGCGGCGGCCGTGGCGGCGTCCACCGCGGCCCGGGCGTCCTTGCCGGTGGCGCCGCGGAACGCTCCGAGCACGTGGGCGTGCTCGAACGGGGCCACGACGCTCGTCTTCCGTCCGCTGCCGGCGACGCGCTGGCCGTCGATCCAGTGCGGCAGGTCGGTCCTGGCCCCCCAGAGCTCGGCGAGGCGCACCTCGAGCGCCCCGCGCTCGGGGCTGCCGGGTGCGTAGTCGTTGACGGGCTCGTTGACGGGGGCGGGTACTCGGGTCACGGCGTCCACGACCGTCATCGTGCCACGGGCCGAGGGTGCGGCATCATCGAGCGCATGCCACGCGAACCGTTGACCACGGTCACGCACTCACCGGACGGCGGTCCCCGAGGGACCCTGGTGCTGCTGCACGGGCTCACCGACAACGGGGCGTCGTGGGCCGACGCGGTGCAGCGCTGGACGTCGTCCGGCTGGACCGTCGTGACCGTCGACGCGCGAGGGCACGGGCACTCGCCGCGCTGGGAGGCCGAGGACCTGGCCTCCCACCCCGGCGACGTGATGGCGGACGACGTGGTGCACCTGGTGGCCGGTCTCGCCCCGGTGGCGCTGGTCGGGCACTCGATGGGAGCCGGTGTCGCGGTCGCCACTGCGGCCGTTGCGCCGGAAGGCATCTGGGCCGTCGTCGCCGAGGACCCGCCGTTCACGCTGCCGCCCCGTCAGCGGGACGACGACCGTGCGCGGCAGTACCTCGAGAGTCACGCAGACGACCTGGCGACGCCGCGGCGGACCCGGATCGAGCGGTGCCGGATCGAGCACCCGAGGTGGCCGGCGTCCGAGCTGGCGCCGTGGGCGGAGGCGGACGAGCAGTGCGACGACGCCCTGCTCGCGACCGGCGACGTCGTGCCGTCGACCCCGTGGCCCGATCTGGTCGGCCGGGTCAGCCGCGCCGCCGTCCCCCTGCTGGTGGTCACCGGCGAGCACGACGTGCTCGTCGATCCCAGCAGCGAGATCACGGCGCGGCAGCACGGCGCGGACGTCGTCCGCGTCGCCGGGGCCGGTCACTGCGTCCGCCGGGACGCGGGTGCGGCCTATCACGCGGCGGTCGACGCCTTCCTCCACCACCACTCCCCGTGATCAAGCACTTCGATCCCCGACCCCGGGATCGAAGTGCTTGATCACGGGAGGAGGGCGGCGATCTCGGTGGCGTCGTACCAGAGCAGGTCGTGCGCGCCCGCACCGTCGACGGTGAACTGCGCGTCGTCGTCCCCGGCCAGGGCCGCGGGCAGGACGGCGACGGCGGCGGCCAGGTCCGGCTCGGCGTCCACGTCGTCGACGTGGACGCTGACCACGGAGCCCATCTGGACGTCCGGGACCGCAACGGCCGAGCGGGCGCCGGGAGTTGGCCGGACCGCGGTGTCCGGCACCTCGGCCGCCAGCACGACCCGGCGGCGGACCGTGCCCGGGTCCGCGGCCAGCAGGTGGAGGCTCGCGTCCGCCGCCTCCAGCAGCGCGGCGTACTCCAGCTCCTCGGCGTCGCCGCTCGTGTACCACTCGCGCAAGGTCGGCGTCACCGCGTGGGCCGTGGTGGCCGGCAGCGTCCCGGTCGCGTGCCACCGCGCGAGCAGCGTCATCGTGGCGGGCAGGTAGACGCGCATCAGGGCACCACCGGCGAGCGGGAGGGCAGGTCGGCGAGCGCCTCCGGGTCGGCCAGGGCCTCCCGGGACGTCTCCAGCGCTGTCGCCAGCACCGTGTGCCGCCGGCCGAGGGCCATCAGGTTGGGCCCGATCGCCTCCAGGTCGGCGGGCCCCGGGCCCAGCACGGTCG
Source organism: Actinomycetales bacterium (assembly GCA_035646835.1). Taxonomy (GTDB): domain Bacteria; phylum Actinomycetota; class Actinomycetes; order Actinomycetales; family DASROP01; genus DASROP01. The sequence goes on from DASROP010000136.1 coordinate 9,959, forward strand.
CCTCGGTCCCGACCGCGTGCAGCTTGGCCACCTCACGCAGACAGCGGCGGGTGACCCGAGCGCGCCAGGCCCGCTCCATCCGCGTCAGGACGTCGCTGGGGTGGTCCATCGCGAACGACACGAGCGGCGCCAGCACGAACACCTCGTCGAGCCGACGCCCGCCCGTGACGTCGACCCCCGCGAGGACGTCCACGTTGGTGGCCGAGCAGGCACCTCCGTCGACGTAGCGCACGTCGTGCAGCACCATCGGCGTGTACCAGCCGGGGATCGCGCACGAGGCCATCACCGCGTCGGCCAGCGCGACCTCGGGAGCGCCCTCGGCGCCGAACACGACCCGCCGTCCGCTGTCGTAGTCCATCGCGACGGCACGGACGCCGGGGTTCGGGGACCACCCCTCGGGGTCCGCACCGACCGCGGTCTGGACGTCGCGGACCAGCGCGCCCACCGTGCCCAGCGAGCCGCGACCCTCGGGGGCCAGGGCGGCGAGGACGGCGGTCGGCGGCAGGTGGCGCAGCACCGCCCGGCCCTGGCGCACCAGCCGCGTCGAGCCCGGGCCGAGCCGCGGCCGCGGCCGCGGTGGCGTCGAGCCGCCGGTGGCGGTCTCGTAGTCCCAGTCCAACCGGGAGAGCGGGCCGGTGGAGGCCGGCTCCCCCAGCTGGTGCGCCCGCAGCTCGGTCACGCTGACGCCGGCGCCGAGCAGCGCGACGAGCAGCGAGCCCGCCGACGTCCCCAGGACGACGTCCGCGTCACGGGCGTCGAGGCCGTGCACCTCCTCCAGGGCGGTCAGGGCACCGACCATCCAGGCCGCGCCGAGCACTCCCCCTCCGCCGAGGACCAGGCCCCAGCTCACCGGACGCTCTCGGCCAGCTCTGCGAGGGAGTCCGCGATGCAGCCGCCGAGGACGTCCAGGTCCTTCATCGCGTCCCGGTCGGCGTTGAGCCCGTAGTAGACACCGCCGTCGTAGGAGGTCAGCCCGATCGCGAGCGCCTGTCCCTTGGCCAGCGGCACCACGGGGTACGACGACAGCATCCGCGCACCGGCGACGTACAGGGGCTGCTGCGGCCCCGGGACGTTGGTGATCACGAGGTTGAAGACCCGTCGCGACAGGCCGCTGGCGACCCGGGCTCCGAGCGAGTGCAGCGTGGGTGGGGCGAAGCCGCCGATCCCGGCGATCCGGTCGGCGCCGACCGCGCGGCCGGTCTCGGCGTGGGCGCGCATCTGGTAGGCGACCTGCTGGAGGCGCAGCACCGGGCTGGGCTCGCCCACCGGCAGGTCGACCAGCTGGGCCACCACGGACGTGCCGAGAGTGCCCGCCTCCGCCTCGTCCTCGACCGTGACGCTGACCGGCACCAGCGCGCGGACCAGCGTCGTCGGTCGCACGGACGAACCCCGGGTCAGCAGCCACTCGCGCAGGGCGCCGGCGATCGTCGCCAGCACGACGTCGTTGATGGTGATCCGGTGGTCCGCCTTGGCCGTCGGCTTCGTCGCCTTCTTCGTCAGGCCGCGGCGTCCGCCCTTGGCGTGGTAGGCACGGATGGCCCGGTAGTCGGCGAGGTCCGTCGCGACCATCCCGAACCGCCGGTGCCCGCCGATGGGCACGTTCAGCGGGCTCTCCGGCGCCGGCCGCGTCGCCGTCCGGGCCGCGAACAGCAGGCCGCCGACGGTGTCGGTGACCTTGTCCGCCGTCGCGCGCAGGTCTCCCAGACCGGAGCGCAGGGTGTCGACGACCTGCGTGGGGGTCCGCACGGTGTCCATCACCGCTGCGGTCACCAGCTCCACCAGCGAGGGCTCGCTGCGGGGGCGCCAGGTGTCGGACGGTGCGGTGGCCGGGTTCGGGCTGTCGTCGAGCACCACCTGGGCCAGGTCGACCGCGTTCACGCCGTCGACCAGGGCCTGGTGGGTCTTGGTGATGATGGCGAAGCCGCCCGCGTCCGGCCCGTCCAGGCCCTCGACGAGGTACACCTCCCACAGCGGACGAGACCGGTCCAGCGGCCGGGGCTGGACTCGCGCCACCAGCTCGCGCAGCTGCTCGAGGCTCCCCGGCCTCGGCAGCGCGGAGCGGCGCACGTGGTAGGTGATGTCGAAGCGCTCGGCGTCCACCCAGACGGGGTTCGCGAGCCTGCCGGGGACCTGCCGCACGCGCTGGCGGTACCGCGGCACGAAGGCGATGCGCGCGGAGATGTGCCGCACCAGCTGGTCGTAGTCGAAGCCTCCCTCAGGGGCGTCGAAGACCATCACCGAGCCGACGTGCATCACCGTCGTCGTCTCCTCCAGGTACAGGAAGGAGACGTCGAGCGGGGTCAGGCGGTCGGACACGGCGGCCTTCTCGCGGCAGGGGGCACGGACCGTCATCGTGGCACGCTCCGTAGACTCGGGGCCATGATCACCGCGCGCGCCGCCGGAGCGGCCGTCCTGGCCGTCACCGTGCTCGCGGGCTGCGCGCAGACGGAGGCGCCGACCGGGACGCCGACGTCCCTGGCCCCGGGCACGCCGACGACGTCCGCTCCCGCCTCGCCGCCGCCGTCGGAGACCGCGACGACGCCGGCCATCCGCACGCTCGCGATCACGGTGACGGGCAACGAGGTCAGCCCCGAGCCCACCCAGGTCGACCTGGCCGTGGGCGAGACCCTGTCGCTGGTGATCACGGCGGACGCCGGCAGCGAGGTCCACGTGCACGGCTTCGGGGAGATCGCCGAGCCGGTGACGCCCGGCGTGCCGGTGACGATCGAGCTGACCGGCAACGAGCCCGGCGTGTACGAGGTGGAGCTGCACGACCCCGATCTGCTGCTGCTGCAGGTCGCGGTCCGCTGAACCCGCCCTCGTGAGACTCGTCCACGGCATCGGATCCCGCGCCGACCTGCCGCTGCCCTTCCTCTTCGCGGTCGTCGGCGCGGTGGTCGTGCTGGTGCTCTCGTTCGTGCTGCTGGGGATGCTGTGGCGCACACCCCGGCTGGACGGCGTCAGGGCCGGCCGGGCCCTGCCCGCGCCGGTCGCGTCGGTCCTCGACTCGCGAGCGCTGCGCGTCGCCGTCGCGCTGGTGGGTGCGGTGTTCGCGCTGTGGACGTTGACCGCGCTGCTCCTCGGCCCCGCGGACGCCCGCAACGCCACACCGTTCGTCGTCTACGTCTTGCTGTGGGTGGGGCTGGTGCCGCTGTCGCTGGTCTTCGGCCCCGGCACGTGGCGACGCCTGAACCCGTTGCGGTCGCTGCACCTCGCCGTCTGCCGCGCCGCGCGGCTCCACCCGGACGAGGGGCTCCGCGCGCTGCCGGCGTGGGGCTGGTGGCCCGCAGCCGCCGCCCTGACCGCCTTCCTCTGGCTCGAGCTCGTCGCTCCCGACAACACCGAGGTCGGCACGCTGGGCACGGCGATCGCGCTGTACGCCGGCGTCCAGATGCTCGCGGGGTTCCTCTACGGCAGCACGTGGTTCGCCCGCGGCGACGCCTTCGAGGCGTGGTCGTCGATGTTCGGCCGGCTGAGCCCGCTCGGCCGCCGCGACGACGGGACCCTGGTGCTGAGGTCGCCGCTCGCCGGTCTCGACCAGGTGCGGCCGGAGCGCGGGCTGGTGGCCGTGGTCGTCGTGATGCTCGGGGGCACCGCGTACGACTCGGTGCGCGAGCACCCGCGCTACGTGTCCGTCGTCCAGACCGCCGACGCCCCGAGGGTGCTGCTCGACACGCTCGGCCTGCTCGCCGTGCTCGGCCTCGTGGCGCTGCTGTTCGTCGCGGCGACGTCTGCGGCCGGGCGGCTGTCGGGCGGGTCGGCGGCCGGGATGCCCACCGCCTTCGCCCACTCGATCGTGCCGATCGCGCTCGGGTACGTGGTGGCGCACTACTACTCGCTGCTGGTGCTGGAAGGCCAGAACGCGTTCATCCGCCTCGCGAACCCCTTCGGCGACGGTGGGTTCCTGGCCGGGCGTGCCCCCGACGCGACCCTGATCGCCCCCACCACCGTGGCCACCGTGCAGGTCGTCGCGATCGTCGTCGGACACGTGCTGGGCGTGGTGCTCGCGCACGACCGCGCCGTCCGGCTGTTCCCGCACCGACGGGCGCTCGCGGGGCAGCTGCCGCTGCTGGCGCTGATGATCGCCTACACGTGCGCCGGCCTGCTGCTGCTGTTCGCCGCGTAGCCAGACGCAACGCACGTTCGGTTCGGTTGCTCACCCGAAGCCGGTTTCCACGCCACAGATCGGCCCCGGGAGCGGCTCCGAGTGAGCACGCGCCACCGCTGGCACACTCCGTGGGTTAGAATGCGCAGATGCGCGCCGTGGTGGACTCCTCCACCTGGATCTCCCTGGCCCGGTCAGGGCTGCTGCCGCTACTCGGACAGGTCGATCTCGAGCCTGTCGTGCCCGCTGTCGTCCACGACGAGTGCGTCCGGGCCGGTCTGGCCGGCGGGCACGCGGATGCCGCGGCGATCGAGTCGGTGCTCGAACGCCTCGAGGTCGTCGGCACCGCCGCTGAGCCAGACAGCGCGGACGCGGCAGTGCTGCACGCCGCGCGCGACGTCGGCGCACTCGTCACCAACGACCTGGCGCTGGGCCGGCGGGCCCGCAGTCTCGGAGTCGCCTGGTTGCGGACCGCCGACCTGGTCGTCTGGGCGGTGCGAACCACCGGGATGTCGGCCGAGGCAGGGAGACGTGCCATCCAGACGCTGACGACCGCCGGTCGCCTCGGCGATGAGCTGGCTCAGGACTATCTCGAGGAGCTGACATGAGCGAGACCGTGAGGATCAACGCGACCCTGGACCGTGAGCTGCTGGAACGCATCGACGCCTTCGCCAGGGATCGCCTGGAGGACCGGTCGACGGCACTGCGGCAGCTGGTCGACCTCGCCCTGCGGGAGTTGTCGAAGCGTGACGCGGTCGAGGCGTATCGCCAGGGACGGCTGACGCTCCGCGAGTTCGGGCGGGTGCTGAACCTCGACATCTGGAAGGCGCAAGACCTGCTGCTGGCCGAGGGGGTGGCCGTGGCGCAGGGTGGTCTCGGTGAGACCGCCGACGCGCTGGACCATGCCG
>DASROP010000137.1:0-2660 GCA_035646835.1 Actinomycetales bacterium
GGTGGCAGGTGATCGTCGGCGGTGTCGCCTGCCTGGTCGTCGTCGAACGCGGCCGCGCCACCGTCACCGCTCTCTACGACTGACCCCGTGCCTGCTGACTCCACCCTCCACCCCCGTTCCGGTCAGGGTTCCTGGTGCTTACCAACGCCAGACCTGACCGGAACGGGGGTGGAGGGTGGAGTCAGCAGGCACGGGGTCAGTCGTAGAGAGCGGTGACGGTGGCGCGGCCGCGTTCGACGACGACCAGGCAGGCGACACCGCCGACGATCACCTGCCACCACACGCCCCGCATGCGGGTGGCAGGGTCCCACCAGCGCACGGCGTGCGGCCACGGTCCGGCCACGGCGTCGATGGAGCCACCCCCACCGGCCAGCGCGTCACACCGCAACGTCACCGGAGCCGACTCGACCTCCCCGCGCGCGCTCACCACGACCGGGACGCCGTCGGCGTCGACCAGCTCGGCCGGGAGTGGCCGGCGAAACACCCGCGCCGGCGCCGGTCCGGGCAACACTCCCGGCCACGCGGCCTCCCCCACCGGGTGCTCCGGCTCGCGCGGCTTGCTCCACGGCACCCAGCGCGCCCGCTCCCCCGGGGTGCGGCCTCCCTGGGGCACCGCGGTGAGGACAGCATCGAAACCGAGCATCCCCTGCACTCGCGCCAGCGCCCGGTCGGCTCGATCCGCGGCGGCTTGATCACCACCCCAGAACCCGAGCTGGCGGCCGGTGGCGGCCACGACCTCGTCGGGTACGAGCCGGAGCAACCTCAACCCGCCCGACAAGCCGCCCTCGCTCGTCAACCAGCCATCGAGCTGCCAGCGAATCCGTTCGGCCAGCGCCGTGGCGGTGAGCACACCCTCGTGACGCCAGCAGCGGGACAGGTGCTCACCGTGTTCGGTCTCGGCCTCGACCACCACCCGCGAGCACGCCAGCCCCCGATCGGCGAGCCGGGCGAGGAGCCGATCGGCCAAGCCCTTGCCCGCGAACGCGGCGACGTCGACCCGCTCCGCCGGTGGGTCGAGCTCGGCCGTCTCGATGAGGTCCGGGGGTGGGGCCATGAGCGCGACGGGCCGGTCGTCGAGCCCGCAGGCCCATCGGTGCGCCCGAGCGCCCGGCTCACCGAACCGGGCCAGCACCACCGGTTCGGCCAGCTCGGCGAACGCGCCGAGCGTGCGGAGACCGAGCCGGGTGAGGAGGCCGGTGAGGTCGGGGAGGCCGAGGGTGTCGATCGGTCGTGACGCGAGGAACTCCGCCGATGCCCCCGGCGCCACGACGGCGTCGACCCGCGCCGCGAGACGGGCCGTGAACCGACCGTCGGCGATGCCCACCCGTACGTCGGTCACGCCGTCCGATCGCACCGCGGCGCGGATCCGTTCCGACAGCGCTTCGTCACCGCCGAAGTAGCGCGACGGGCCTCGCGTCGGGAACGTGAGTCGGCCCGGCACTTCGAGCTCGACGCGCGGCGTGAACGACTCGACCGCCCGGGCGACCAGCTCGAAGGTCACGGCTTCGGCGCGCGCGTCGAGCTCGACCACGACGGCATCGGGGCAACGGGCTTCGGCTTCGCGTCGACGCAGGCCGACCGTCACCTGTTCGGCGCGCGCCTCGCGCGACGCGGCGCGCACGATCCCGTGATCGAGCACGACGACCGGAACGTCGTCGAGGTCCTCACGGGTGTGACGCCACGCGACGACCGGCCAGTTGGGGCACCACACGGTGCACGAACGCAGCTCGTTCGAGCGCACCGCCACGGTCATCCCACGCGCGCGAGCACTTCGGCCGGGGCCTGGGGGGCGACACCTCGCCCGGTCACCGTGACGCGAGCCGTCCGTTCGCCGAGAAGTCCCGGCCCGTGGTCGGGCGCCGACCATGTCACCGCCTCGGCTCGGAGCCGCAGCGCGGCTTGCGCCGGCCAGGGCCCCACCGCGACCAGCACTGCGTCTCGTTCGCGGGCCCGGGCCACCAGCCGGTGGGCGTCACCGGCGCGCACCGATCGCGGCACCGCGGCGATCACCACGCTCAACCCGTCGAGCAGGGCGGCGACGACCGTCGCCCAGCGGGCTACCGGCACGTCACGGACGAGCGCGAACCGCTCGAGTGCGACACCCACCTCACCTGCGGCCAGCCCGCCGAGCGTGCCCTGCGGATCTACCACAACGGCCCACTCCCCCAGCCGGGTCGCCGCCGCGGCCAGCTCGAAGGTGAGTGACGTGACGCCGCAGCCGGGCGCACCGTCGACGACGACGACCGAACCCCGAACGATCCCCGCGCCCGGCAAGAGCTCTCCCACCGGACCGGAGACGGCCAGCACTCGATCACGAGCGAGGACGAGTGGCCGGCCCGCCCGCGCCGCGTCACCGAGCGCGGCTCGGGCCCGGGCGTCTCGACGGGGCAGCCGGGACGCACGAGCTGCCGGAACGGCAGACACGGGGAGCACCATCAGGCCACGATACCGAACACCTGTTCGATCTGTCCACGAGACAGCACAAGATGAGAACAGGGCCACGGGAACAGGGCCATGGGAACAGGGCCATGGGAACAGGGCGGGGCCCGGGCCGGACCCGGGCCTCGACACACCCTGACCCCACCCGTTGGTGCGATTGTCGTCGCATAGCGACGACAATCGCACCAACGGGGCCCGGGCGTCTCGACGGGGCAGCCGGG
>DASROP010000138.1:0-19032 GCA_035646835.1 Actinomycetales bacterium
CCCAGCAGGGGGTATCCCGCCGACTCGCTGCTGTACGCGCTGCTGTACAGCGCCAGAAAGAGCCCCCTCCGCCGAAGCGAAAGGGGCCCTGACCTGGGGTGGAGGCGAGGGGACTCGAACCCCTAACCCCCTGCTTGCAAAGCAGGTGCGCTACCAATTGCGCCACGCCCCCGGGGGAGTGCGAGAAGAGCGGCTCAGCGCACCGTGTCGGTGGCCTCGGCCCAGAGGTCCTGCTCGGCCTTGTCGGCCTGGACCTTGCGCCAGGCCACCAGCCCGGCCGCCGCAGCGACGAGTACGAGGAGCTTCTTCACGTGGGCCTAAGAGGACTTGAACCTCTGACCTCTTCCTTATCAGGGAAGCGCTCTAACCGACTGAGCTATAGGCCCGGAGCCCGCATCCGCGGGCGACGTCGAGGGTACCTCAGCGCGGCTGGTCCGCAGAAACGGGAACGAGGTGCGTGATCACGGGGAGGGTCAGTCGTCGGAGAGGGTGATGTGCAGGCCGCCGACGAGCGAGGACGCCATGTTGTAGAGGAAGGCGCCCAGGGTCGCCAGGGCCGTGATCAGCACGACGTCGACCACGGCGATCACCGTCGCGAGCGACAGCACCTTGCCGAAGCCCACGTAGTCGAGGATGTCGAACGGCTGCGCCAGGATCTCGCTGGTCACCCGGTTGATGTCGGCGTAGACACCCATCCCGTCGAGGATCGTCCACAGCACCCCGGCCGCGACCACGAGCGCGATGCCGAGCGCCACCGACAGCAGGAACGAGAGCTTCATCACCGACCACGGGTCGACCCGGGCGACGGTCAGGCGCACCCGCCGCGCGGCACCCGGCCGCGGTCCGGACGAGGGGTCGGACGACGGACGGCGTGGAGCCGTGGCCCCGGCACCGGTCCGTGTCGGCGCGGGGCGCGGCGCGTCGCCGGGGGGACGCTCGGACGCCGGCCGCGTGGCCGTGCGGGCCGCGAAGGGCGCGCCGGGCGCGCCCTTCGTCTGCTCGGACGAGCTCACGCCTCACCTCCGGTGTCGGACTCAGACGACGGTACGCCATCATCGCCGACCTCCGCCTCAACGGCACGCTCGACGCCCCTGGCCACCGCGATGATCGAGTCGCCGTCCTCCGGGTCCGCGAACTTCACGCCGCTGGTGTGACGGCCGGTCATCCGCACCTCACCGACCCGCGAGCGGACGATCTTGCCCTTCTCCATCACGACGAGCACCTCGTCGTCCGGGCCGACGATCAGCGCGCCGACCAGGTCGCCACCACGTTCGGAGACCTTGGCGACCTTGATGCCCAGGCCGCCCCGGCCCTGCACCCGGTAGGCGTCGACCAGTGTCCGCTTGGCGATGCCGTTCTCGAACACCACGAACACCTCGCCGCCGCCCTCGGGGCTGACGACGTCCATCGCCAGCAGCTCGTCGCCGTCCCGGAACTTCATCCCGGTGACGCCGGACGTGGCCCGGCCCATCGGCCGCAGCGCCGCGTCGGTCGCGGCGAACCGCAGCGACTGACCCTTGCGGGAGACCAGGAGCAGGTGGTCGGTGGCGTCCGCCAGCCGGGCCGAGACGAGCTCGTCGCTGACGCCGTCCGCGCCGTTCTCGCCCTCGGTGCGGCGAAGGTTGACCGCGATCAGGCCACCGCTGCGAGGGGAGTCGTACTCGGTGAGGCGCGTCTTCTTGACCAGCCCGCGCCGGGTCGCGAGCACCAGGTACGGCGACTGCTCGTAGTCGCGCAGGTCGAGCACCTGGGCGATCTGCTCGCCGGGCTGGAAGGCCAGCAGGTTGGCGACGTGCTGGCCCTTGGCGTCGCGACCGCCCTCGGGCAGCTCGTAGGCCTTCGCTCGGTAGACGCGGCCGAGGTTGGTGAAGAACAGCAGCCAGTGGTGGGTCGACGTGACGAAGAAGTGGTCCACGACGTCGTCCAGGCGCAGCTGCGCGCCGCGCACCCCCTTGCCGCCCCGGCGCTGGGACCGGTACATGTCCTGCCGCGTGCGCTTCGCGTACCCGCCACGGGTGATCGTGACGACCACGTCCTCCTCGGGGATCAGGTCCTCCATCGACATGTCGCCGTCGAAGGGCACGATCCGGGTGCGGCGGTCGTCGCCGTACTTCTCGACGATCTCGGCGAGCTCGTCGCGGATGATGGCGCGCTGGCGCTCCGGCGACGCGAGGATCGCCTCGAACTCGGCGATCCGCTCGGTGAGCGCGGCGTTCTCGTCGATCAGCTTCTGCCGCTCCAGGGCGGCGAGCCGGCGCAGCTGCATGTCGAGGATCGCCCGCGCCTGCAGCTCGTCGATGTCGAGCAGCTGCATCAGGCCGTCGCGCGCGTCGTCCACGGTGGCGCTGCCGCGGATCAGGGCGATCACCTCGTCCAGCGCGTCGAGCGCCTTCAGCAGCGCGCGGACGATGTGGGCGCGTGCCTCCGCCTCCCGCAACCGGTACCGCGTCCGCCGGACGATGACGTCGATCTGGTGGTCGACCCAGTGCCGGATGAAGGAGTCGAGGCTCAGCGTTCGCGGGACGCCATCGACCAGGGCGAGCATGTTGGCGCCGAACGTGGTCTGCAGCTGGGTGTGCTTGTAGAGGTTGTTCAGCACCACCTTCGCGATCGCGTCGCGCTTGAGCACGATCACCAGGCGCTGGCCGGTGCGGCCCGACGTCTCGTCGCGGATGTCGGCGATGCCCGCCAGCCGCCCGTCGCGCACCTGGTCGGCGATCGACGAGGCCAGGGTGTCGGGGTTGACCTGGTAGGGCAGCTCGGTGATGACGAGGCAGGTGCGGTTCTGGATCTCCTCGACCTCGACCACCGACCGCATCGTGATCGAGCCACGGCCGGTCCGGTAGGCGTCCTCGATGCCGCTCCGGCCCATGATCAGCGCGCCGGTGGGGAAGTCGGGGCCGGTCACCCTGGCCATCAGGGCCTCGAGCAGCTCCTCCTTCGCCGCGCCCGGGTGGTCGAGGAACCAGGCGGCGCCCGCGGCGACCTCACGCAGGTTGTGGGGCGGGATGTTCGTCGCCATCCCGACGGCGATGCCCGCCGAGCCGTTGACCAGCAGGTTCGGGAAGCGGCTCGGCAGCGGCAGCGGCTCCGCCGTCCGGCCGTCGTAGTTCGGGAAGAAGTCGACGGTCTCCTCGTCGATGTCCCGGACCATCTCCATCGCCAGCGGCGCCAGCTTGCACTCGGTGTACCGCGGGGCGGCCGCGGGGTCGTTGCCCGGCGACCCGAAGTTGCCCTGCCCCGAGATCAGCGGGTAGCGCAGGCTCCAGTCCTGGACCAGCCGCACGAGGGCGTCGTAGATCGCGGTGTCACCGTGCGGGTGGTACTGACCCATCACGTCGCCGACGACACGGCTGCACTTGGAGAACCCCCGGTCCGGCCGGTACCCGCCGTCGTACATCGCGTAGAGCACGCGCCGGTGCACCGGCTTGAGCCCGTCGCGGACGTCGGGCAGCGCCCGGCCCACGATCACGCTCATCGCGTAGTCGAGGTAGGAGCGCTGCATCTCCAGCTGCAGGTCAACCTGCTCGATCCGGTCGTACTCCGGGGCCTCGGGCGGCTGCTCCGTCACTGATCAGTCCTTCGGGCTCGATGCGTTGGCGTGCAAGGCGAATGCGTTCACAGGGCCAGATGTCCTCTAGATGTCCAGGAACCGCACGTCCTTGGCGTTGCGTTGGATGAAGCCGCGGCGCGACTCGACGTCCTCACCCATCAGGATGGCGAAGATCTCGTCGGCGGCCGCGGCGTCGTCGATGGTGACCTGGCGAAGCGTGCGGTGGTCGGGGTCCATCGTCGTGTCCCACAGCTCGGTGTAGTCCATCTCGCCGAGGCCCTTGTAGCGCTGGATCCCGTTGTCCTTGGGAATCCTCTGGCCGTTGGCCTGGCCGGCCTTGATCACCGCGTCGCGCTCGCGGTCGGAGTAGACGTAGTCGTGCGGGGCGTTCGACCACTTGACGCGGTACAGCGGCGGTTGGGCGAGGTACACGTGGCCGTTCTCGATCAGGGGCTTCATGTACCGGAACAGCAGCGTCAGCAGCAACGTGGCGATGTGCTGGCCGTCGACATCGGCGTCGGCCATCAGCACGATCTTGTGGTAGCGCAGCTTCTCCAGGTCGAAGTCCTCACCGATGCCGGTGCCGAACGCGGTGATCAGCGCCTGGACCTCGTTGTTGCCGAGGGCCTTGTCGATGCGGGCCTTCTCGACGTTGAGGATCTTGCCGCGGATCGGCAGGATCGCCTGTGTCTCGGGGTTGCGTCCGCGGACGGCGGAGCCACCGGCCGAGTCGCCCTCCACGACGTAGACCTCGCAGCGCGACGGGTCGTTGCTCTGGCAGTCGCGCAGCTTGCCCGGCATGCCGCCGGACTCGAGCAGGCCCTTGCGACGGGTCGCCTCACGCGCCTTGCGGGCCGCCATCCGGGCCGCGGACGCCTGGATGGACTTGCGGATGACGTCCCTCGCCTCGTTCGGGTTGCGCTCCAGCCAGTCGCCGAGCTGGTCGTTGACGACGCGCTGGACGAACGCCTTGGCCTCGGTGTTGCCGAGCTTCGTCTTGGTCTGGCCCTCGAACTGCGGCTCGCCCAGCTTCACCGAGATGACGGCGGTCAGTCCCTCGCGGATGTCGTCGCCGGTGAGGTTCTCGTCCTTCTCTTTGAGCAGGCCCTTCTCCCGCGCATAGCGGTTGACCAGTCCGGTCATCGCGGCCCGGAAGCCCTCCTCGTGGGTGCCGCCCTCGTGCGTGTTGATCGTGTTGGCGTAGGTGTGCACGCTCTCGGAGTACGCCGAGGTCCACTGCAGCGCGATCTCGGCCGAGATCCGGCGGTCGACGTCCTCGGCCTCGAACGAGAGCACGTCGGGGTGGACCGGCTCCACCTTCTTCGACGCGTTCAGGTGGGTGACGTAGTCGACCAGGCCGCCGTCGTAGCGGAAGGAGACGGTGCGGGGCCTGCCCTCGCCGTCGACCTCGTCGTCCTCGCCGACCACGTGCTCGGGCCGGCGGTCGTTCAGGGTGAGCGTCAGTCCCTTGTTGAGGAACGCCATCTGCTGGATGCGGGTGCGGAGGGTCTCGAAGTCGTAGTCGGTGGTCTCGAAGATGTCGTCGTTGGGCCAGAACGTCACCGTGGTGCCGGTCTCGTCGGTGGTCTCGCCCCGCTCGAGCGACGCCTGGGGGACGCCCATCAGGTAGGTCTGGCGCCACACGTGCCCCTGCCGGCGCACCTCGACCTCGAGCCGGCTGGAGAGGGCGTTGACGACCGAGACCCCGACGCCGTGCAGGCCGCCGGACACCGCGTAGCCGGTGCCGCCGAACTTGCCGCCCGCGTGCAGCACCGTGAGCACGACCTCGACGGCCGGCCGGCCCTCGCTCTCGACGACGTCGACCGGGATCCCGCGGCCGTCGTCCTGCACGCGGACGCCGCCGTCCGCCAGCAGGTCGATGGAGATCTGGGTGCAGTGGCCGGCCAGCGCCTCGTCGACGGAGTTGTCGACCACCTCGGCGACCAGGTGGTGCAGGCCGCGCGGCCCGGTCGACCCGATGTACATGCCGGGCCGCTTGCGGACGGCGTCCAGACCCTCGAGCACCGTGATGGCGCTGGCGTCGTACGAGCTCGTCCCGCCGTCCGACTCGACCTCGACCACGTCGGCGAGGGAGGCCGCCTGCTCGGGGGCGGTCGTGCTGTCGAGCTCGGTCTCCTGGGTGACCTTGACACCGTCTGGTTCCTGCTGGTTCTCGTCGGCCACGAGCGGTGGGCTCCCTGCTGTCTGACGTCCCGGGCACCGTCAGCGCCCGGCATGACAACGGCCGCCGGGGAGACCCCTCGAGCGACCGTCGAACTGGGTGTCAGTCTACTCCCTTGACCCCCTCCGACTTCTGCTGCGTGTCCCACCTGTGCACGGCCCATTTGACGTGGGACACGCAGCAGAAGTCGGGGGAGCGGAGGGGGTCTCAGCCGTAGGTGTCGCGAGGGCCGCGACCGCCGGCCGCACGCCGCGGACCGCGCTTCCACGACGGCCCGCTCGGACCGCGGACAACGAGGCGCTCGACGACGCCCGCCCCGAGCTCCTCCGCGAGACGGGCCAGCACGGTCGGTGCCAGCAGGCGCATCTGCGTCGCCCAGGCCGTGGAGTCCGCGCGGACGACGAGCACGGCCTCGTCGAAGGACTCCGGCGCGCAGTGGGCGGCGACGTCGGCGCCGACCACCTGGTCCCAGCGCCCGATCGCGCCCCCGACCGCGACCGGCGTCTGCCAGCTTCGCTCGGTGACCAGGCGGGCGATGCTCGCGCCGAACGGCTGCGGATCGCGCGCGTCCGGGCCGGCACCCGAGCGAGCCGTGCCGGCCACCCGACGGCGCGAGGCACCTGGCGCGACCGGCCGCCGTCCGGGCCGCAGGCCCTTCGCCTTCGCGGCCGCCCGCGCGCGACCCAGGGCCGAGCGAACGGCGTCCGCCCCGCCGTCGTCCGTGTCAGGCACGCGCGACCTCCCCGGAGCGGACCTCGACCCGGACGCCGGCCAGCTCGGCCGGCACGTCCTCGGGCACGGCCGCCGTCAGCAGCACCTGCTCCGCGCCGCCGACCAGCGCCGCCAGCCGCGCGCGGCGGCCGGAGTCGAGCTCGGCGAACACGTCGTCGAGCACGAGGACGGGCTCGCCGTCGCCGGACCCCTCGGTGCGCAGCAGCTCGTACGATCCGAGCCGCAGGGCCAGCGCGAGCGACCACGACTCGCCGTGGCTCGCGTACCCGCGCGCCGGCAGGGCCCCGAGGTCCAGCACGAGGTCGTCGCGATGCGGTCCCACCAGGGACTGCCCGCGCTCGATCTCCCGCTGCCGCAATAAACCCATCGCCTCCAGCATCGCCGACGCGAGCTCGGCGCGGGTGGGCAAGCTGGCATCCGTCCCCACCAGCGCCCCGAGGTCGTCGCCCAGCGAGCTGCGGTACCCCAGCACCGCGGCCGCGCCGCTCTCGGCGGCCCCCGTCGCCACCTGCGTGTACGCGGCGGCGACGTGCGGAGCGAGCCGTCGCACCAGGAACAGCCGGGCGGCCAACAGCTCCGCGCCGAGCGCCGCCAGCTGGGAGTCCCAGACGTCGAGGGTCGACGCCTCGTCGTCGCGGGGTGCGTGCGCCCGGGGACCGAGCCGCTTGAGCAGCGTGTTGCGCTGCCGGAGCACCTTGTCGTGGTCGGCCCGGACGCCGGCGTACCGGGGCGCGAGCAGCACCAGCAGGTCGTCGAGGAAGCGTCGGCGCCCGTCGGGGTCGCCCTTGACGAGGGCCAGGTCCTCGGGCGCGAACAGCACGGTCCGCAACGACCCCAGCACGTCCCGGGCGCGGGGCAGCGGCGAGGAGTTGAGGCGCGCACGGTTCGCCCGGCCGGGCGTGATCTCGATCTCGACCAGCGTGGGCCGGCCGTCGCGCACCACCGAGGCCCGGACGACGGCACGGTCGGCCCCGGCGCGGACCAGCGGCGCGTCGGCGGCGACCCGGTGGCTGGTCATCGTGGCGACGTAGCCGATCGCCTCGACGAGGTTGGTCTTGCCCTGCCCGTTCGGCCCGACGAACGCCGTCACGCCCGGCTCGAGCCCCAGCTCGACGGCGGGATAGCTGCGGAAGTCGGTCAGGGAGAGGTGCGCGACGTGCACTAGTGGGTACTCCGAGGAGTGGCACGTTCTGCACGCCGACCCTCGTTCAGTGGCACCTTTCCGCACGCTCCATCGGCGTGTCGCGTGCAGAACGTGCCACTCACCATCTGCCCGCGTGCGAAACGTGCCACTACCGCGCGTCGCCGCTGCCTGAGGACGGACCGGCCGCCGGGGCCTCGGTCTCCTGCTGCACCTCGTCCGTCCCTGACGTCGGGCCGGCGGCCGTGACGCCGTGGCCGCCGAACTGGTGCCGCAGCGCCGCCACCGCCTTCATCGCCGGCGAGTCGTCCTGCCGGGAGGCGAACCGGGCGAACAGCGCCGCGGAGATCACCGGCATCGGCACCGCGTTGGCGATGGCCTCCTCGACGGTCCAGCGGCCTTCGCCCGAGTCGGGCACGTACCCGCGGATGTCACCGAGCCCCGGGTCCTCGTCGAGGGCGGCCACCAGCAGGTCGAGCAGCCACGACCGGACGACGGTGCCGCGCGTCCAGGCCTTGAAGCACCCCTGGACGTCGGTGACGACGTCCTTGGCGGTGAGCAGCTCGAAGCCCTCGGCGTACGCCTGCATCAGCCCGTACTCGATGCCGTTGTGCACCATCTTCGCGTAGTGCCCCGCGCCGACCGCGCCGGCGTGCACGAACCCCTCGTCGCGCGGGCCCTCCGGGCGCAGGGCGTCGAACACCGGCATCGCCCGCGCGACCAGCTCGGCGTCCCCGCCGCACATCAGCCCGTAGCCGTTGTCGAGCCCCCAGACGCCGCCCGAGACGCCGCAGTCGAGGTAGCCCACGCCGTGCTCGGCCAGGGCCGCGGCATGGACCTCGTCGTCGGTGAAGCGTGAGTTGCCGCCCTCGATCACCAGGTCGCCGTCGTCGAGCAGCTCCCCGAGCTCGTCGATGACGCCGCGGGTCACGTCCCCGGAGGGAACCATCACCCAGACCGTGCGGGGGGCGGGCAGCGCCGAGACCATCGCGGCGAGGCTGTCGCTGTCGCTGACCTCGGGGTTGCGGTCGTAGCCGGTGACCTCGAGCCCGGCGCGGCGCAGGCGCTCGCGCATGTTGGCGCCCATCTTCCCCAGACCGACCAGTCCGACGTGCACGGGTGCCACCGGTCAGCCGGCCATCCGCACCGGCATCAGCAGGTAGCGGTAGCCGACGTCGTCCGAGGACTCCAGCGCGGCCTGCCCGGTGAGCACGGCCGGCTTGGTGGCCTGGGTGAACGACAGCCGGACGAACTCGGTCTCGAGCGCCCCGAGCCCGTCCAGCAGGAACGCGGGGTTGAACGCGATCGAGATGTCGTCGCCGTGCAGCCGGGCCTCCAGAGCCTCGGACGCCTGGGCGTCGTCGCCCTGCCCCGCCTCCAGCGTCACCTGGCCGTCGGTGAACGACAGCCGCACCGGGGTGTTGCGCTCGGCCACCAGGGCCACGCGCCGCACCGCCTCGCTCAGCGGCGCGGTGGCCACCACCGCGTGCACCTGTGACTCGGCCGGGAACAGGGAGCGCACCTTCGGGTAGTCGCCGTCCACCAGCAGGGACGTCGTCCGGCGGCCGGCGGCCTCGAACCCGATCAGCTCGTTGTGCGCGTTGCCCGTCGACAGCGCCAGCGCGACCTCGCCACCGGTGCCGAGGGCCTTCGCGACCTCCGACAGGGTCCGGGCCCGCACCAGGGCCACCGCCGAGGTGCCTGGAGTGGCGGCCCGCCACGGCAGCTCGCGCATGGCGAGGCGGTACCGGTCGGTCGCCAGCAGGGTGACGCGCTCGTCCTCGATCTCCATCCGGACGCCGGTCAGGATCGGCAGCGTCTCGTCGCGGCTGGCCGCGACCGTGACCTGGGCCACGGCCGACGAGAACTCGTCGCCGGCGATGGTGCCGGCGACGTCCGGCATCGACGGCAGGGCCGGGTACTCCTCGACCGGCATCGTCAGCAGCGAGAACCGGCTGGCGCCGCACGTGACGCCGACCTTGGTCCCGTCGCGGACGACCTCGACGGTCTGGTTCGGCAGGCTCCGGGAGATGTCGGCGAGCAGGCGGCCGGAGACCAGCACGCGCCCGGGCTCGGACACGTCCGCGGGCACCTCGACGCGGGCGGAGACCTCGTAGTCGAAGCCGGACAGCACCAGCGTCCCGGCGGCGTCGGCCTCGATCAGCAGGCCGGCGAGCACCGGCACCGGAGGTCGGCTCGGCAGGGACCTCGCCGTCCAGGTGACGGCCTCCGCGAGCACGTCGCGCTCAACCCGGAACTTCACCGGCCACCGACCCTCTCCCGGCCCGTCCGGACCGCCCGAATGGCCCCCTCGGACCGATCAGCTCCCACGTATGAGGGAGCAGACAGTACGGCAGACGGTGCGGCGGCGTGAACCGGGTCGGGTCGCGGTGTGGATGGGGGTGGGGGTTCATCACCGAGGAAGAACAGTCAGTCATCGTCATCGGTGCTGTGCACTCTGGGGACGACGGGCGAATCGGCAGGTCAGGCGCCGGCCGGCCTGTGGACGGGCGGTGGACGACGGACGACGTCCCGGGGACGGCCGGTGGACAACCACCTCGCCGGGCGCTCGCGGTGCTCGTCGTCCACCACGTGTCCCCCGGCGGGAGCGGGCATCCACAGGGTTGTCCACAGGTTGTGTGCGAGATGACCGACCGTGACCTCCGGCGTCCGGTCCGCGATGGTCTGTCCGTTTTCACGGGATCCGGGCATGCACAGCGTGACGGCGGCGCTCAGCTGCGGCGCTGCTGCTTGATGCGGTTCGTCAGCTCGGTGACCTGGTTGTAGATCGAGCGACGCTCGGTCATCAGCTCGCGCACCTTGCGGTTGGCGTGCATCACCGTGGTGTGGTCCCGGTTCCCGAAGGCCTGGCCGATCTTCGGCAGCGACAGGTCGGTCAGCTCCCGGCAGAGGTACATCGCGATCTGCCGCGCGGTCACCAGCACCCGCGAGCGGGAGGAGCCGGTCAGGTCCTCCATCGTCAGCCCGAAGTAGTCGGCCGTCTGGGCCATGATCGTGGCGACGGTGATCTCACGGGTCTCGTCGTCGGTGATCAGGTCCTTGAGCACGACCTCCGCCAGCGGCATGTCGACGGCCTGCCGGTTGAGGTTGGCGAACGCGGTGACCCGGATCAGGGCCCCCTCCAGCTCGCGGATGTTCGTCGAGATCTTGCTGCCGATGAACTCCAGCACGTCGTCGGGGGCCTGCAGGTTCTCACCGACGGCCTTCTTGCGGAGGATCGCGATCCGCGTCTCCAGGTCCGGTGGCTGGACGTCGGTGATCAGGCCCCACTCGAACCGTGAGCGCATCCGCTCCTCGAAGCCGGCCAGCTGCTTCGGCGGCAGGTCGGACGTGATCACGACCTGCTTGTTGGAGTTGTGCAGCGTGTTGAACGTGTGGAAGAACTCCTCCTGCGTCTGCACCTTGCCCTGCAGGAACTGGATGTCGTCGATGAGCAGCACGTCGACGTCCCGGTAGCGGCGCTGGAAGGCACCGGCCTTGTCGTCGCGGATCGAGTTGATGAAGTCGTTGGTGAACTCCTCGGAGTTCACGTACCGCACGCGGACGCCGGGGTAGAGGTGCTGGGCGTAGCCGCCGATCGCGTGCAGCAGGTGGGTCTTGCCCAGCCCGGAGTCGCCGTAGACGAACAGCGGGTTGTAGGCCTTGGCCGGCGCCTCGGCCACGGCGACCGCGGCTGCGTGCGCGAACCGGTTGCTGGCACCGATCACGAACGTGTCGAACGTGTACTTGGGGTTGAGCCGCGCCGGCTCGGCCCGGCGCTGCGCGTCGCGCTGACGCCGGGTCGGCGCAACGGCGCGGTCCGCGGCCAGGTCCTCCTCGTCGATGTCGTCCAGGTCGTCCTCGAGCGAGCCGGCGTCCGGCGGCGCGGTGCCCAGCGCGGTGTCGACGGTGACCGCGAGCCGGACCGGGTGGCCCAGGTGGGCGGTGAGGACGTCGGTGATCGGCTCGCGCATCCGGACGTCGATCATGTCCTTGGTCAGGTCGTTGGGGACGACGAACAGCGCGTTGCCGTCCATCACGCCGACCGGCTGGGCCAGTCGCACGAACGCCATCTGCTGGGGGGTGACCCGTTCGTCGGCCGCCAGCGCGCTGGTCGCGCGGCGCCACACCTGCGGCAGGTCGTCGCTGCCGCCCTGCTTCGGCCCGCTTGTTCCCTCCACTGCTGATCGTCCGCCCCCCTCGTGATCCCGGTCCCGGGCCCATCCCACCGTACGGTCCACAGGGTTGTCCACAGGCTGTGGGTAGGCGACCGGGCCTCGCCGCGGAGAAACGGGCACGGTGACGTGCCGGGCGACCAACGGCGCGGACGCTAGCCCCCGCCGGGCACCGGCCACAAGCACCTCGGAGAAATCCGTGCTGACGAGTTTTCCCGGCCCCGGCGTGTCGCGGCATCATCGAGGGCGGACGGCGGCATCCTGGCGGGTTTGCTCGCGGACGGCGGCCTCACGGCGCGTTTGACCGGGGCGCGCCACCCACGTACCGTGGCCTGGCCTGTGACCCGGTGGCCCTGGTGGCCGCCGGCTTCCCCGCGCCGCGTGCGCGGCCCTCGAGCGTCAAGTGTGGAGTGTTGTCGTGAGCAAGCGGACCTACCAGCCGAACAACCGGCGTCGCGCCAAGACGCACGGCTTCCGCCTGCGCATGCGCACCCGCGCCGGACGCGCCATCCTCGCCGCTCGCCGCCGCAAGGGCCGCGCCGAGCTCTCCGCCTGAGAGCGGGACCGGTGCTGCCCGCTCCGCACCGGATGCGGCGGTCCGCGGACTTCAGCACCGCCGTGCGGACCGGCGTGCGTGCCGGCCGGCCGTGCCTCGTCGTCCACCTGGCGGTCCCTGGCGACCCGTCCGTCGCCCCGTCCGCCGCCTCCGCCCCGACGGTGGGGTTCGTCGTGTCCCGTGCCGTCGGCGGTGCCGTGGTGCGTAACCGGGTCAGGCGTCGGCTGCGGCACCTGGCCGCGGCCCGGCTGGACCGGATCCCGGTGGGCGCGCGGCTCGTCGTCCGGGCCCTGCCCCCCGCGGCCCACGCCCCCGGCGCCGAGCTGGCCGACCAGCTCGACCGCGCTCTCGACCGCGCTCTCGACCGTGCGGGCACCCGGCTGGGCGCGACGGTGGCGCCGTGACGGCGACCCGGTGGGCGTGGCGGCTGCCGGCAGAGACGCTGGTCCTCGTGATCCGCGCCTACCAGCTGCTGGTCTCCCCGCTGCTGGGACCGGTCTGCCGGTTCTACCCCTCGTGCTCGTCGTACGCGGTGATCGCCCTGCGCCGGCACGGCGCCGTCCGCGGGACCTGGCTGACGGTTCGCCGCCTGCTGCGCTGCCACCCGTGGAACTCCGGAGGCGTCGACCACGTACCACCGGTGAGAGCTCCGGCAACCCACCCCGACGATTCCGAGCACGCTGACCCCAGGACGCCGACGCCGGCGTCCGCCCTCTGACCAGGAAGAGCTTCCCGAACCCATGTTCGAGTTCCTCAGGCCGATCGAGATCGTCGTCGCGTGGATCATGGTGCAGTTCCACACGTGGCTCACCGCCATCGGCATGTCCGCGACCGGCGGCTGGACCTGGGCGCTGTCGATCGTCGGCCTGGTCGTGGTGATCCGGATCCTGCTGATCCCGCTGTTCGTCAAGCAGATCAAGGCATCCCGGGGGCTGCAGCTGATCCAGCCCGAGATGAAGAAGATCCAGGCAAAGTACAAGGGCAAGACCGACCAGGCCTCCCGCCAGGCGCTGACGCAGGAGACGATGGCGCTGTACAAGCGGGAGGGCACCAACCCCTTCGCCTCGTGCCTGCCGATCCTGCTGCAGTCACCGATCTTCTTCGCCCTGTTCCAGGTGCTGAACAACCTGACCCGGATCGCCGACGGGACCCGCGAGCCGCTCGGGGCGATGACCCAGGAGCTCGCCGCCCAGGCCGAGGCCTCGACGCTGTTCGGTGCCCGGCTGTCGTCGACGTTCCTCAACAGCGGCGACGACATCGCCGTCAAGATCCTCACCGTCGTCCTGATCATCTTGATGTCGGCGACGACGTTCACCACGCAGAAGCAGCTGATGACGAAGAACATGCCGGCTGCGGCGCTGGACAACCCGTTCGCCCGGCAGCAGAAGGTCCTGCTGTACGCCCTGCCGGTCATCTTCGCCGTCTCGGGCGTCAACTTCCCGATCGGCGTGCTGCTCTACTGGCTGACGACGAACCTGTGGTCGATGGGCCAGCAGTTCTACACGATCCGCCGGATGCCGGCGCCGGGCTCGACGGCCGAGAAGGCGCTGCTGGAGCGCAAGGCCCGCAAGGCCCGCGCCAAGGGGCTCCCGGTCGACGATGACGCCGACGGCACCGACGGCTCGGCCGACGACGCCCCCGCCGGCGGGCAGCGCGTGCAGCCCAAGCGCAAGGACCGCAAACGCAAGGGGCTCCCGGCCGCGGGCTCGTCCCCGCCCGTCGACCTGGAGAAGCCGGCGCCGGCACCGCCCGGCAAGGCCGGCAAGGCTACTGCGAAGCCGGCCGCCAAGCCGGCGTCGGGCGGGGCCGGGGCGAAGGGCAAGCGCAAGGGCAAGCGCCAGCCGGGGCGACCCCAGCAGACCCCCACCACCTGACCCGGCCGCCCCGGGGGACCACCGGTCACCCGCGGCCGACCCGATCACCACCACACCCACAGCCAGGAGGACCGACGTGTCCGACCAGATCGACGAGACTTCCACCGAGGCACCGCCGACCGCCGACACCGACACCGACGCGCCGACCGCAGAGCCCGCCGATGAGCCGTCGAGCGAGCCGTCGAGCGAAGCACGGGCCCCGCTGTCGAAGCGACTGGAGGAGGAGGGCGAGGTCGCCGCGGACTACCTCGAGGAGCTGCTCGACATCGCCGACCTGGACGGCGACATCGACATCGACGTGGAGAACGGCCGGGCCGCGGTGTCGGTCGTCGGCGACGACGCCTCGACGGTGTCCCTGCGCCGGCTGGCCGGACGCGACGGCGCGGTGCTGGAGTCCCTGCAGGAGCTGACCCGACTGGCGGTGCAGACCCGCACCGGGGAGCGGTCACGGCTGATGCTCGACGTCGCGGGCTTCCGCGCGGCACGCAAGGCGGAACTGGAGAAGGTGGCCCGGCGCGCCGTCGACGACGTCACGCGCGACGGGGAGCCGATCCGGCTCGACCCGATGACGCCCTTCGAGCGCAAGGTCGTCCACGACGTGATCGCCGCGGCCGGCCTGGCCAGCGAGTCCGAGGGCGTCGAGCCCTCCCGCCGGGTCGTCGTCCAGCCCGCGTCCTGACGACCCGCGTGACGTTCTGGTTCCACGTGAAACGTCCGGGCTGCGGTGTCGGTTTCACGTGAAACCGACACCGCCGCCGGACCGGACGCCGGAGGCCCGTCCGGTCGCGGCCGGCACCGTCTTCGGTGACCGGCTGCCGCTCGCCGACCGCCTGGTCGCCCACCTGGTCACGTCCGGGGTCGAGCGTGGTCTGGTCGGGCCGCGGGAGGTGCCGCGGATGTGGACCCGGCATGTCCTCAACTGCGCCGTCCTCGGCGAGCTCGTGCCCCCGTCGACACGGGTGCTGGACGTCGGGAGCGGGGCGGGGCTGCCCGGCCTCGCCGTCGCGATCGCCCGCCCGGACCTCGAGGTGGTCCTGGTCGAGCCGTTGGAGCGCCGGGTGCTCTGGCTGCGGGAGGTGGTGGCCGACCTCGGGCTCGACGTCACCGTGCAGCGCGCCCGCGCCGAGGGGGTCGCCGGGCGGTTCACCGCGGGGGTCGTCACGGCCCGCGCCGTCGCGCCGCTGCCACGGCTGCTTGGGTGGACCCTGCCACTGGTCGCGCCCGGCGGGCAGGTGCTCGCGATCAAGGGACGGACCGCCGAGGCCGAATTGACCGCGAGCGCGCCGGTCCTGGCCCGGTGGAAGGTCACCGGGGCCGAGGTGGTCGCGTGCGGCGTCGGCGTCCTCGAAGCGGCGACCACCGTCGTCCGGATCCCTGGTGGACGCCGGCCCGGCGGCTGAGCCGAGGCGCGACACGCGCGCGAGCCTGCGGGCGTGTCGTCGGTGGCGTGAGTGAGACTCGGGGTCGACCGGAGAGAAGAGAGACGTGCACACGTGATGTCAGCAGCAATGTCAGCACATCAGGGCGACCGCGGGGGGTTGGGCTGGCCCGACGCCGGCTCGACCGGAACGGCGACCGACCTCGGCTGGCCGGGGGTGGAGATCCGCACCGTGGTTCCACGTGAAACCCGCGACGCGGGTCCCGCCGCCGTCGACCTGGACGCCGCGGAACGGACGGCGGTGGCGGAGTCCATCCCGCTGGTCGACGACTCGACCCCGCTGGCCCAGGAGATCGCCGACAACGCGCGGCGCCGGATCGCCCTCACCGGGCGACGCCTCCCGGCGCCGGCCGAGACGCGGGTCCTGACGGTGGCCAACCAGAAGGGTGGGGTCGGCAAGACGACGACCACCGTCAACATCGCGGCCGCCCTGGCCCAGGCCGGGCTGCGCGTCCTGGTGCTCGACAACGACCCGCAGGGCAACGCGTCCACCGCGCTCGGGATCGATCACCACGCCGAGGTGCCGAGCGTGTACGACGTCCTCGTCGACGGACGCCCGCTGGCGGAGGTCGTCCAGGAGTGCCCGGACGTGCCCAACCTCTGGTGCGCCCCGGCGACGATCGACCTGGCCGGCGCCGAGATCGAGCTGGTCTCGATGGTGGCCCGAGAGACCCGGCTGCGGACCGCCGTCGACACCTACCTCACCGACCGGGATCGCGCCGGGGAGCCCCGGATCGACTACGTGCTGGTCGACTGCCCGCCGAGCCTCGGCCTCCTCACGGTGAACGCGTTCGTCTGCGCCCGTGAGGTGCTGATCCCGATCCAGTGCGAGTACTACGCGCTGGAGGGGCTGAGCCAGCTGCTCAAGAACATCGAGCTGATCCGGGCGCACCTCAACCCGGAGCTGCATGTCTCGACCATCCTGCTGACGATGTACGACGGTCGCACCCGGCTGGCCGCCCAGGTGGCCGAGGAGGTGCGGGAGCACTTCCCCGAGGTGGTGCTGCGGTCGTCGGTCCCGCGGTCGGTGCGGATCTCCGAGGCGCCGAGCCACGGCCAGACGGTGATGACCTACGATCCCGGCTCCAGTGGCGCGCTGTCCTACCTGGCGGCGGCGGGCGAGATCGCCGAACGCGGTGCCGGTACCACGACGACGACGGAGGAGACGGCGTGACGGAGAAGCGACGCGGGCTGGGACGTGGGCTCGGAGCCCTGATCCCCAGCGGGACGACGACCACGGCGATCAAGGGTGACCGCCCGGTCGACGTGTTCTTCCCGTCGGCCCCCGGTGGGAACGGCGGCAACGGCACGGGTCGCGACTCCGTCGCGGCGCCGGCCGACCCCGATGGTTTCACGGGAAACATCGACGGTACCGAGCTCGTCCCGGTGCCCGGCGCCCAGTTCGCCGAGATCCCCCTCGACCTCATCTCGCCCAACCCGCGGCAGCCGCGGACGGTCTTCGATGCGGACGCGCTGGCCGAGCTGGTCCACTCGATCCGGGAGATCGGCGTGCTCCAGCCGGTCGTCGTCCGCCGGGTGACGCCGGCGGCCGCCGAGGCCGATGACCAGCCGCGCTTCGAGCTGGTGATGGGGGAGCGGCGCTGGCGGGCCAGCCGGGAGGCCGGTCAGACGACCATCCCGGCGATCGTCCGGGACACGCTGGACGACGACCTGCTCCGCGACGCGCTGCTGGAGAACCTGCACCGCAGCGAGCTGAACCCCCTGGAGGAGGCCGCGGCCTACGCGCAGCTGCTGGAGGACTTCGGCTGCACGCACGATCAGCTCGCGCAGCGGATCGGACGCAGCAGACCGCAGATCTCGAACACGCTCCGGCTGCTCAAGCTGCCTCCCCTCGTGCAGCGACGGGTGGCAGCCGGTGTCCTGTCCGCCGGGCACGCCCGGGCCCTGCTCAGCCTCGAGGACCCGGCCGGGATGGAGCGGCTCGCGCAGCGCGTGGTGGCGGAAGGCCTGTCGGTCCGGGCCACCGAGGAGGTCGTCGCGCTCGGCGGTGACCAGCCCGCGGAGTCGACGCCGTCCCGCCGTCCGCTGCGGGCGGGTGAGCGGCACGGCGCGCTGGACGACCTGGCCGGTCGGCTGTCGGACCGTTTCGACACGCGTGTGAAGATCTCCCTGGGCCAGCGCAAGGGCCGGTTGACGGTCGAGTTCGCCACCGTCGAGGACCTGAACCGCATCGTCGAGGTGCTGGCCCCCGGCGAGGACGGCGTCTTCCGCGCCAGCTAGTCCGAACCCGGCGGTGGCCCAAACCCATTGTGCCACAACGCCTTTCACCCCCGAGGGTGTGGCAGCAACACCCCTCACCCCGTCGTGATCAAGCACGTCGATCCCCCCGAGGGATCGACGTGCTTGATCACGACGCGGGGTCTGGTCGGCGACCGACCGACGGCTCTACGATGAGGAGCCCGGCCCCCCCGGGACACGTCATCGGAGTGCCACCCATGAAGGTCGTCCGCCTCGTCGCCACGGGCGTTCTCGCCGGTGCGGCGGCCGCGTTCGTGGCGGCGCTGCTGCGACCTCGACGACCGGGCGGATACGACCCCTGGGTCGGTCCGGGCGGGGTGTGAGGGCGGATGTCCCGCCGACTCACCCCCCTCACGCTGGACGTCCTGGAGGACCTGCCCCCGCGCTGCCGCCGCTGCGTGTTCTGGGAGCTCGACCCGGTGGCCGGCCAGCGCGCCGCCGCAGACGGTGACACCGCATTCGAGAAGGAGGCCTGGTTGAGCGCGGCGTTGCTGGAGTGGGGCAGCGTCGGGCGGATCGCCTACGTCGACGACGTGCCCGCCGGGTACCTGCTCTACGCCCCGCCGGCCTTCGTGCCCCGGTCGGTCGCCTTCCCGACGTCGCCGGTCAGCGCGGACGCCGTCCTGCTGATGACCGGGACGGTGCTGGGCGAGTTCCGCGGCGGGGGACTGGGCCGGATGCTCGTGCAGGCCGCGGCCAAGGACCTGACCCGCCGCGGGGTGCGCGCGATCGAGGCGTTCGGCCTCGTCGGCGGCAAGCCGGACGACGACGACCGCTACGCGCCGCCGTCCGGGTGCGTGGTGCCCGCGGACTTCCTGCTGTCGGTCGGGTTCAAGACGGTGCGGGCGCACCACCGGCACCCGCGGCTGCGGCTCGAGCTCAAGACGGCGCTGTCGTGGCGCGAGGACGTCGAGCAGGCGCTGGAGCGGATCCTCGGCCCGGTCCGCTCACCCGCCCTGACCAGCAGCTGAACTCCAGCCTGGCCACGACCAGAACCCCTGTGCCACAACGCCTTACGGGGGGCTCTGGCCCTCGGCGGCTCGCACCCGGGCCATCACGTCGGACGCGCGGAGGGTCCCGGTGGTCGCATCCTGCCCGGCCGGCAGGAACAGGCGCTGGACG
>DASROP010000139.1:0-2531 GCA_035646835.1 Actinomycetales bacterium
CAAGGGCTCGTGGAAGCACCCTGAGCGGGACTCGCTCGTGGGGGTGGACCCGAGCGGCGCGCCCCGCGCGTTCGGCCTCGTCTCTGCGCGGCCGGGCGACATCCGGGTGATCCGCGCGCACTGCTTCGGAGGCGTCCACCCGCAGTGGCGGCGACGAGGAGCGGGGACCGCGGTGCTCTCGTGGCAGCGGCAGGTCGCGCTGGAGAAGATTGCGGCCGCACGTGCTGTGCGCCCGGACGAAGCCTCGGCTCCGGCCCGCGTGCTGGTGCATGCGGACGAGCGACTCACCGACCGCGCGGACCTCTTCCGGCGTAACGGCTTCGAGCCGGTCCGCTGGTACGTGGACATGGTGCGTCCCCTCACGGTGGCGGGCGCACTGCCGGTCGTGGACGTGGCGCTGCACGATGGCCTTCGGGTGGTGCCGTTCGAAGCCGGCCTCGACGAGCAGGTGCGGCTGGCGCACAACGAGTCTTTCGCCGGGCACTGGGGGAGCGAGCCGCGCACGGCGGAGGACTGGCAGCTCTGGTCGACGGGTCATCGCGATTTCCGGCCGGAGTGGAGCTTCGTCGCACTCGCCGGGGACGAGGTGGCGGGCTATGCGCTGTCGGGTGCGTACCCCCAGGACTGGGCCGCGCAGGGCTACACCCAGGGCTGGACGGACCTGCTCGGTGTACGTCCCGGATGGCGTCGGAGGGGAGTCGCGGCGGCGTTGCTGGCCGAGACCATGCGGGCTTTCGCCCGTGATGGCATGGAGTTCGCCGGTCTCGGCGTCGACACGGCGAACGCCTCGGGTGCGCTGGGTGTCTACGAGCGGATGGGCTACACGCCCGACAAGCGCGGCGTCGCCTACGCCATCGACGTGTGAACGGCGGGTCAGAAGGGCGGTTCCGCGTCGCACGGCTGGGCCTCGCCGCCCGCGTCCGGCCAGCTCGGCGCCAGCGTGCGGGCCGGCCGGGACGCATCGCGCTCGCGCCGCCCGGGTGGCCGCACCCGCGGAGGGTCGATGAACGGGCGGGCGGGGCGTAGGTAGGAGTGGCCGGTCGGGGACGTCCACAGGGTGGATCCGTCCCGGAGCCGGACTGGCTGCCAGGCGGTGTGGGTCTTCATGTTGTGGTGGCGTCGGCAGAGGGGGTGCAGGTTGCAGGCGCAGGTGGGGCCGTCGGGGTGGTTGATCAGGTGATCGAGGTCGCACTTCTCGGCGCGGCGGCGGCAGCCGATGGCCGCGCAGGTCTGGTCGCGCAGCCGGATCAGACGGGCCAGTGCCAGGCGGGGTCGGTACAGCCCGCCGCCGGACGCCGTGACCGGGCACGGTGCGCCCGCGTGCGACTGCTCTGCGTCGGGGGTCACGCCGTCGGGCGGTCCAGGATCGTCGGGCGGCCCAGGATCGTCACCTGGTGGGCCATCGTCGGGGGGTGGGTCGGTGTCATCGGGGGGTTGGTACCCGTCGGGATGGACGTGGCCGTCGACGCTGGCGACGATGCCGGTGACGGGGTCGGTCAGGATGCGGCGCAGGACGCCGCGCGCGGCGATCTGCCGGGCCACGTGAGCGGGGATCGGCCCGTAGCCGGCGAGGTGGGCGGGCTGTTCGTCGAGGCCGATCAGGGTGGTCAGGTTGACGGCGACCAGCACCTGGGCGCGGGCGGCGCGGCGCCGACGGTCTCCGGGCGCAGAAGCGTTCTGCTCGTCGGGTGCGTTCTGGGCGGCGGCGGCGACGGCGGCGACCAGGGCGTCGAACGTGCGGGCGCCGAGCGGCTCGCCGCCGGAGCCCTGGTCGGGGCCGGCGAGGGTGTCCAGGTGCTCGGCGATGCCCTGCACCTCGGCGGCGGGCCCGATCACGTGCAGCTCGGCCTGGGAGTCCGGCAGCGGCTCGACGAACACGGTGCGGTCGGCGGTGGCCTTCTGCTCCCGTTGCTTGGCGGCCTCGGCGTCGACGGCGATGATCTCTGTCGCCAGCACCTCACGCAGCTGGCTGGTGGTCAGCGCCGGCAGCCGGTCGGCGACGGCGTCGTCGACCGCGGCGGCGTCGGCGGGCGTCAGCAGCTCGGTGGCGCGGACCACGACGCGCACCCGCGGGTAGTCGACCCGGCCCGCCTCGAGGGCGGCCAGGGTCAGGGGCAGGCACTCGATCAGCCGGCGGGCCTCCTCGGTGCGCCGGTTGGCCTGCCACCTGGTCCAGCACACCCGGGCGGCGACCTCGTCGGCGACCTGCTCGGCCCAGTAGTCCGGCACGTTCGGGCTCTGCGCGTCGGCTGCCTGCGTGTAGCACTCCCGCTTGCGGGCCAGCGCAGCCAACAGCTGGACCTGCCGCGCCTGGATCCGCCCGATCGTCTGCTCACCGGCCGCCAGCTCGTCCAGCAGCTCGGCCGGCTCCATCGACGCCGCCCGCACCGGCGCCGGTGCCCGGCTCGTTGGAGGCGTGGTGCACCACTCGAGCCCGGCGAGGTCGGCCACGATGCGCTCCCAGCGCACGTCGATCCCGAAGAGGTCCACCGGCGGTGGTTCGGCGACCGCCACGGCGGTGCGCGCCTCCA
>DASROP010000140.1:0-5598 GCA_035646835.1 Actinomycetales bacterium
CTGTGAAGAAGTCCCGGTTGTCGGCGATGAACGCCTCGTCGGAGTCCGGGACGCGCCGGTCCTGCGAGATCGCCTCCACCGGGCACACGGGCTCGCAGGCGCCGCAGTCGATGCACTCCTTCGGGTTGATGTAGAGCTTGCGGCTCCCGATGTAGATGCAGTCGACCGGACACTCCTCGACGCACGACTGGTCGTTGATGTCGATGCACTGCGAGGCGATGACGTAGGGCACTTCGCTCCTCCGATCGGTGGTTCGACTAGCCGGCGACGGCGGTCGGCACGGGGGCGATGTCGGTGCTGTGGCCCGGGAACAGCATCGTCGCCGGGTCGAGGTGGACGGCCGCGTTGTTCACCGCGGTGGCCACCTCCCCGAACCCGACCGCGATCAGGGCGACCTTGCCGGGGTAGGAGGTGATGTCACCGGCAGCGAACACCCCGGGCCGGTTGGTCGCCATCGTCGGGCCGACGACCACCCGGCGGTTGTCCTCCAGCTCCAGGCCCCATTCGCGCAACGGACCGACGTCCGCGAGGAAGCCCAGCGCCGCGACGACCCGCTGGGCGGGCAGCACGGTGGCGGTCTCCCCGCCGGTCACCTCCACCTCCGACACCCAACCGTCCCCACCGACCCGTGTCACCTGCGCGTCGGTGATCACCGTCGCGCCGCTGGCCAGGACGGCGTCCACGGTGGCGGCATGGGCGCGGAACGCCTTGCGCCGGTGCACGAGCGTCACCGAGCGGGCTATCGGCTTCGCGGCCAGGACCCAGTCGCACGCGCTGTCGCCCCCGCCGACGACGACCACGTCGTGACCGGCGAGATCTGCCAACGACGGCACGAAGTACGAGAGGCCCCGCCCGAGCAGCTCCTCCCCCGCCGGCAGGGGTCGAGGGGTGAACGTCCCGATCCCCCCGGTGACGACGACGGCCCCGCAGTCGAGCACCGACCCCGAGGACGTCGTCAGCCGGAGCCGGTCCACGCCGTCCCCCGACGGCAGCGTCTCGAGCGTGGTGGCCTGTTGGCCGAGCAGGTACGTGGGGGAGTACTGGCCGGCCTGCACGACGAGGTTGTCGACCAGCTGCCGCCCGACGATGCTCGGGAAACCCGCGATGTCGTAGATCGGCTTCTCCGGGTACATGGCGCTGACCTGGCCGCCGGGCTCGGGCAGTGAGTCGACGAGGGCGGTCCGCAGGCCGCGGACCCCGGCGTAGTACGCGCCGTACAGTCCGACCGGCCCGGCGCCGACCAGCACGACGTCGACCTCGAGGCGTTCGTTCACGACGACACCGCCGTCCGGTCCGCCGCCAGCTCGCGCACACGGAAGCGCTGCAGCTTGCCGGTCGCGGTGCGTGGCAACGCATCCACCGTCTCGACCGCTCGCGGCGCCTTGAAGTGGGCCATCCCGGCGCGGCAGTGCTCGACCAGCTCGGACGGCGTCGCCGTCGCGTCGGGGCGCAGCACGACGTACGCCACGGGCTTGTCGAGCCCGGCGTCGTCCGGGACACCGATCACTGCCGCCTCGACGACGTCGTGGTGCTCGAGGAGTCGCGCCTCGACCTCGCCCGGGGACACCCACATGCCACCGGCCTTGATCATGTCGTTGGAGCGGCCCAGGCAGGTGTAGCGGCCGTCGTCGCCCTGCACGTACGTATCGCCGGTCGCGAGCCACTCGCCCTGGAAGACCTGCCTGGTGGTCGACGTCCGGCACCAGTAGCCGAGCGCGATCGACTCACCACGGACGAAGAGTGAGCCGGGCACCCCGGGAGGGGCCGGCGTCCCGTCCTCGGCGCGCACCTCGATCTCGTAGCCGGGGACCGCGCGTCCGCTGGTCCCGGGCCCGATGTCGCCGGGGGCGTTGGAAACAAAGATGTGCAGCGCCTCGGTGGAGCCGAGCCCGTCGAGGATGTCGACCCCGAAACGGCTGGTCCAGCGCTGCATCAGCGGTGCCGGCAGCGCCTCCCCCGCCGACGTGGCGAGCCGGACGCCGGCGAGCAGGTCCGACGGCAGGTCGGCCGAGAGCAT
This sequence comes from Actinomycetales bacterium, assembly GCA_035646835.1. GTDB lineage: Bacteria > Actinomycetota > Actinomycetes > Actinomycetales > DASROP01 > DASROP01. Next base: position 2,018 of record DASROP010000140.1, read on the forward strand.
GGCCGCGAAGAACGTCGGGACGCCGAAGAGCAGGGTGGGGGCGTCGGCCCGGATCCGGTCGGCGACCACCTGCGGGGTCGACCGTCGCGGCTCGAGGATCGTGGTCGCCCCGACCGAGAGCGGGAACAGCGCCCCGTTGCCGAGCCCGTACGCGAAGAACAGCTTGGCCACCGACAGGCACCGGTCGTCGGGGCGGATGCCGAGCACCTTCCGGCCGTAGGTCTCGCACACGTGCCGCACGTTGGCGTGGCGGTGCATCGCCGCCTTCGGCCGTCCGGTGGTGCCCGAGGTGTAGAGCCACAGGGCCTGCGCGTCCTCGCTGGCGTCGGCGAGCTCGGCCTCCGCCGCCGTCTCCACGAGCGCGTCCCAGCTGGTCACGTCGACGCCCGGGACTGCGGGGTGCGCGGCGCCGTCGGTTCCGTGGCCCAGCACGACGAGGTGCCGCACCTCCGGCGCCTGCGCCAGCGCCTCGACCGCGACGTCCGCGAGCTCGCCGCCGACGACGAGCACCCGCGCTCCGGAGTCGGACAGCACCCCGCCGAGCTCGCGGCCGGTGAACATGGTGCTGACCGGCACGGCGACCGCCCCGATCCGGAAAGCACCGAGGATGCCCGCGAGCAGCTGGGGCGTGTCGGGCATGCAGAGCATCACCCGCTCCTCCCGGCGCACGCCCAGGGACTGCCAGGCGCCCCCGGCGCGGGCGGTGGCCGCCAGGAGCTCGGCGTAGGAGGTGTCGCGGCCCTCGTGACGGACCGCGACCCGGTCGCCGAGGCCCCCGTCGACGTGCCGGTCGACCAGGTACGCCGACGCGTTCCGGTAGGGCTCGGTCATCGGCTCAGACCCGCTTGACGTCGTAGTCGGCGCGCTGTCCGGTGCCGAACCGGCGCAGGGCGCCCTCCGGCCCGGCCGCGTTGGGCCGGTTGAAGATCCAGTTCTGCCAGGCGGTCAGCCGGCCGAAGATCTTGGTCTCGACCGTCTCCGGACCCACGAAGCGGTGGTTGGCCTCCATCCCGGTCAGGGCGTCCGGCGAGAGTGAGGCACGCTCCTCGAGGGCGATCCGCAGCTCGTCGGGCCAGTCGATGTCATCGGGCGCCATCGTGACCAGTCCGAGGTCGAGGGCTGCCTCGGCCACCAGCGGCTCGCCGACCCGGGCGAGGACCGCCTGCACGTCGTCGTCCCGCCCGTAGAACCGGGACTGCAGCCGGGTCAGGCCGTTGCCCATCTCGTAGCCGGAGCGGTTGCACTCGCCCACGACGACCGCCGCCGGCTCGGCGTCCGGCTCCTCGTCCTCGAGGACGCCGTCCAGCATGTACTGGCGGTCGCAGGCCAGCGCCAGCTCCAGCAGAGTGCCGGCGTAGCAGCTGCCCGGCTCGATCAGCGCGATCAGGCTGCGGCTGGTCACGTCGAGCCGCTTGAACGTGCGCCGCAGGTAGTGGCGCACCTCGTCGACGAACCAGTCCCCCGACAGCTCGGCCATCTGTGCGTCGTAGGCGAGCACGGCCGCGGCGTCGCCCGAGGTGCGGAACACCCAGGTGCCGAGGGCGAGCTCGTTGGTGCGGAGTCGCAGCACGAGGTCGTCGAGGGCGCGGGCCAGAGCCAGCGGCCAGTAGTCGACGCCTTGCGCGAGCACCGCGGCGGCCCCGTCGGGCGGCGGGGACTGCGGCCCGCTGACGGTGATGTCGACGCGGCGGGCCTCGCGGTCCAAGCGCGCCTCGACGTAGGGGTAGGTCACGCGGTCGCCGTCGTCGGTGCGGTCCAGGGGGGTCAGGGGGACGCCGGTCGCGCCGTCCGGCCGGCCCGAACGTTGGGCGGCGGCCCGCGCGCGCTCGGCGATCTCGTCATCGAAGCGACCGCGGGGGACCGCGGCGTCCACCAGGCGCCATGCGGCAGCGGTCGGCCCCTTGACGCCGTCGCTCTTCGTGGCGAACACGTCGGCGAGGTCCTTGCGGACGTGGCGCTTGTCGACGACGCGGGTGAGCCCGCCGGTGCCGGGCAGGACGCCGAGCAGGGGAACCTCCGGCAGCGAGACGGCCGACGACCCGTCGTCCACCAGGACCAGCTCGTCGCACGCCAGCGCCAGCTCGTACCCGCCGCCGGCCGCGGTGCCGTTGATCTTGGCGATGTAGGTCTGGCCGGAGCTGGCTGTGGCGTCCTCGATGCCGTTGCGAGTCTCGTTGGTGAACTTGCAGAAGTTCACCTTCCAGCCGTGCGTCGACTGCGCCAGCATCTTGATGTTGGCCCCGGAGCAGAACATCCGGTCCAGTCCGCCCGTGACCACCACCGCCTTGACGCCCGGGTGTTCGAACCGCAGCCGCTGGGTCGCGTCGTAGAGCTCGATGTCGACCCCGAGGTCGTAGGAGTTCATCTTCAGCTCATAGCCAGGCACGAGGCCGCCGTCCGGGTCCACCGCGAGGGTGAGCGTCGCCACGTTGCCGTCGACCTCGAGGCGCCAGTGGCGGTACACGTCGGGCGAGGTGTCGAAGGAGACGCGGGGAGTCTCGGCCACCGGCGCGGCGGTCGCGCCACGGGTGGTCGTCGTGGTCTCGTCGATGGCGGTCATCGCGGTCCTCCCGGGGTCGATGGCGATCCGCTATTGTCTACGTGGCACTTGCGTCACGTCAAGTGTTTGTAGCGAGTCAACGCCCGGCCCTACAGTGAGCCCGGCCGCGTGGAGGAGGAGGGGCGATGGCTCAGGGGGTCACCGAGGAGCAGGGAAGTCAGTCCTCGCCGTCCCGCCGCCGCGGTGCGGGCTCGACCAGCGCGCGCTCGCTGCTGCTGACCTGCCTGGGCGAGTTCGCGCTGCCGCGGCGAGAGCCGGTGTGGACGCACACCGTCGTGGACGCCCTCGGGGTGCTGGGCGTGGAGGAGAAGGCCGCCCGGCAGGCGCTGGCCCGGACCGCGGCTGAGGGCTTCCTCGCCTCCGACCGCGTCGGGCGGCGGACCCGATGGGCTCTCACCCCGGCCGGCGTACAGCTGCTGGAAGAGGGCACCGAACGCATCTACTCGTTCATGCGCCAGCAACGTCGTTGGGACGGTCGCTGGCTCGTGCTCGCCGTCACCGTGCCCGAGACCCAGCGGCAGCTGCGGCACCGGCTGCGCACCCGGCTGACGTGGGCGGGTCTCGGCTCCCCGGCCCCGGGTCTGTGGGTCGTCCCCGACGCGGGGCAGGTCGACGAGGTGCACGCGATCGTGGACGACCTCGGCATCACGGGCAGCGCGATGTCGTGGACCGGGGCCACCGCCAGGATCGGCGAACCCCGTGCGGTGGTGGAGGCCTCGTGGCGCCTCGACGAGATCGAGTCGGCCTACGACGAGTTCGTCGACCGCTTCTCGGCCCGACCGGTGGACGGCGACACCGAGGCCTTCGTGGCCCAGGTCGAGCTGGTGCAGGCCTGGCGCCGCTTCCCGCTCCTTGACCCGGCGCTGCCGGCGGAGCTGCTCGACCACGACTGGCCCGGGCCGCAGGCCGCCGCGGTGTTCCACCGCTGCCACGAGCGCTGGCACCGGCGGGCGCAGGCGCACTGGGTGGATCTGTGCCACGGAGCCAACACCCGCACCTGACCCCACCCCCCACGTTGATC
>DASROP010000141.1:0-2708 GCA_035646835.1 Actinomycetales bacterium
CTGTGGCAGCGCACGACGACCGGTTCAAAGACCGCCCGTCGCGCCGAGAACCCCAGCAACGCCCGCCACCCCCTGCTCGCATCGATGGCGCGTGACGCAACCGAACTGCAGCTGCGGCTTACCCGGCTCGCCATCGACACAACCGACGTCCACCACCCGGGCGAGCGACCGCCGTCCACCCTGCTCGGAGCCCTGCAGGCCCAGCTGCGCGACGACGAGCCACCCCAGCAGCCGGCGACGCTCGACGAACGGGACCGCAGCGTCCAGGTGCACGCGTGCCACGGCCGCGCGCGGCAGGTCGAGGTACTCCGCGAGGTCCTCGTCGGCCTGTTCGCCGACGACCAAAGCCTCGAGCCCCGCGACGTGCTGGTGATGTGCCCCGACGTCGAGGTCTTCGCGCCCCTGATCTCGGCCACGTTCGGCCTAGCCCCGGACGACGAGGAAGCAACCCACGACGTCCACCCCGGGCACCGGCTGCGGGTGCGCCTGGCCGACCGGTCGCTGCGCCAGACGAACCCGGTGCTGTCGCTGCTGGCTCAGCTGCTCTCGCTGGCCGACTCGCGGGTGACGGCGTCCGAGGTGCTCGACCTCGCCGCGAGCGAGCCCGTCCGACGCCGCTTCTCCTGCGATGACGACGACCTCGACCGGCTGCGTGACTGGGCCGTCACGGCGGGCGCCCGCTGGGGGGAGGACCGTGACCGCCGCGCACGGTTCGGTCTCGGAGCCGTCGGCCAGAACACCTGGGACGCCGCCCTCGACCGCATCCTGCTCGGCGTCGCGATGGAGGAGGAGGACCAGCGATGGATCGGCTCCGCCCTGCCGCTCGATGATGTCGGCAGCACCGACGTCGACCTCGCCGGCCGACTCGCCGAGCTGCTGGCCCGCCTGACCGACGTGCTGCAGTCGCTTGACGGCACCGCGCCGATCGACACGTGGGTCGATGCCCTGGACCGAGCGCTCGACCTGCTCGCCGACGTCCGCCCCTCCGACGGCTGGCAGCTGGTGCAGGCACGCCGCGTGCTCGGCGACGTGCGCACCACGGGGGAGGGGCACGACCGCTCGGACCTGCGGCTGCCCGACGTCCGCGCCCTGCTCGCCGGGCGGCTGGAGGGCCGCCCTACCCGTGCCAACTTCCGCACCGGCCACCTGACCCTGTGCTCGCTGGTGCCGATGCGTTCGGTGCCGCACCGCGTGGTCTGCCTGCTCGGCATGGACGACGGCGTCTTCCCCCGCGGAGCCTCCACCGACGGTGACGACGTGCTGCTGCGCGACCCGCTCGTCGGCGAGCGCGACCGGCGCAGCGAGGACCGCCAGCTGTTCCTGGACGCCGTCCTCGCCGCCCGCGACCACCTCGTCGTGCTGCACACCGGCGCCGACGAGCGCACCGGAGCCGTGCGGCCGCCCGCCGTCCCCGTCGGCGAGCTGCTCGACGCGCTCGACCGCACCGCGCACACCGCCGACGGCCGACCCGCTCGCGCGCAAGTCGTCGTCCGGCACCCGCTGCAGCCCTTCGACGAGCGCAACTTCACGCTGCCCGAGCCATTCAGCTTCGACTCCACCGCGCTGGCGGGCGCGCTCGCCGCGCGGGGGGAGCGCGAGGGGGACGCGCCGTTCCTGCCCGGCCCGCTGCCCGCCGAGCCGCCGGCCGAGGTCGTCGCGCTCGACGACCTCGTGAGGTTCCTGGAGCACCCGGTCAAGGAGTTCCTCCGCCGCCGGCTCGGAGTGGTGCTGTCGTCGGAGGACGACGACGTCAGCGACCGCCTGCCGCTGCAGCTCGATGCGCTGGAGGGCTGGGCCGTGGGGGAGCGGCTGCTGACCGCCCGGCTGGCGGGTGCGGACGCCGGCGCGAGCGTCGACGAGGAACGCCGACGTGGTCTCGTCCCTCCGAAGGGGCTCGGCGGGGTCGTCGTGGCGGAGGCGGCCGAGCGGGTGGAGCAGCTGATGACAGCCGTTGTGCCGCTGCGGGGCGGCCAGGCGCAGGCGGTGGACGTGGTGGTCGGCCTGTCCGGCGGCCGCGGGCTGGCCGGCACCGTGACCGGCGTGCACGGCCACCGGGTGGTGCGCGCCACCTACTCGCGGCTCGGTCCGAAGCACCGACTGCGGGCGTGGGTGCAACTGCTCGCTCTCGGTGCGACCGAACCCGGCACGAGCTGGGAGGCGGTGACGATCGGGCGCGGCCCCGGCAGACGCCCGACCGCTCGCCTGTCGGTGCTGACCTGCCCGGACGCCGGCACGGGGCGAGACCTGCTGGCCCAGCTGGTCGACCTGCGGGACCGGGGGATGTGTGAGCCGCTGCCGATGGCCGTGGGGGCGTCGTGCGCGTATGCCGCGTCGTGCGTCGCGGGGGACGCCGCAGCGCAGGCACTCGACGCGGCGGCCAAGGCCTGGTCGCCCTTCGAGGCCGCCGACGAGCACCACACCGCGGTCTGGGGCGAGGGCGCGGCGCTGAATCAGCTGCTGGCCGACGCGCCGCACGGCGACGAGGGACCGTGGTTCCCCGACGAGGCAACGCGTTTCGGCGCACTCGCCCGCCGCGTGTGGGAACCGCTGCTCGCCCACGAACAGACCGAGACGCCGTGACCGCTGCATGCGACATTCCCCCTCGTCCGAGATACTCACAATTGAGTTGCGTTTGTGTCGGCTGACGGTGCCATGCTGACCCGTGAGGAGGCGACATGAGCATGACAGCGCCACGCACCACCACGCCC
>DASROP010000142.1:0-3078 GCA_035646835.1 Actinomycetales bacterium
GCGGAGCAGGGGCGGCAGCTCCGGGGACGACGTCCGGCGGCTCGACCCTCGACCGGTGCGATGGGCGGTCAACACGCACCAGCACTTCGACCACGTCTTCGGCAACATCGCCTTCGACGACGCGCAGATCCACGCGCACGATAACGCTGCTGCGGGCATCGACGCGGCGGCCGATCGTGTGAAGGGACTCTGCCGCGCCGAGGACCCCCGCGACCCGTTGAACCGTGCGGTGATCGAGACACCGCTTCGTCACCCCGACACGACATTCTCTGCCGCGCGCGCGTTGGACATCGGTGACCGGCACGTCGAGCTGTCGTACCACGGTCGGGGGCACACGGACGGCGACATCCTGGTCCGTGTACCGGACGCGGACGTGGTGTTCGCCGGCGACCTGGTCGAGGAGTCGGCGCCGCCGAACTTCGGCGCGGACAGCTTCCCCCTCGACTGGCCGGGCGCGCTCGAGCAGCTGCTCGGCGTCGTGAGCTCAGGCACGACCGTCGTGCCCGGCCACGGTCGGCCGGTCGACCTCGCCTTCGTGCAGCAGCAGCGCCGCGACGTCGGCGCCGTGGCCGCGACGATCACGGACCTGTTCCGGTCGGGGGTACCCATCGACGAGGCGTTGGCGCACGGCGAGTGGCCGTGGGACCCGACCCTCCTCGGGGACGCCGTCCGCCGCGGCTACGCACAGCTCGGCTCCTGAGGCACCAGGGGGATCGAAGCGCTTGATCACGCGTGGGGTTGGGTGAGCCGGACCCGGACGGCGCGGGAGCGCTGGGCCACCTCGCGAAGGACGGCGAGGCGCGGGTCGCGGACGGCGAGCAGGGGCGACCGCGGCAGCCCCGCGACCTTGGACAGCCGCGGGTCGGCCAGCACCTCGTCGACAAGGCCACGGTCCCCGCCGACGACGACCACGTCGGGGCGTGCGGACGACGACACCTTGAGCACCGCATCGACGGCCGAGCCGGCGAGGGCGGCCGCCTGACCGCTGCGGCGTCGGGCGAAGCGTTGCTGCGACCAGCCGCCTGCCGCCGTCCGCCCTTGCACGTACCGGGTGCCGACCGCGTGGGTCAGCACCTCGCCGTCCGTGGCCAGCCCGGCCGCGTAGCCACCGCGGCGCACCAGCACGAGCAGCGCGAGGCGGGAGGCCGCGGCGTGGGCCGCGAGCCGGGGAACGAAGTGCTTGATCACGGGGAGGGGTGGCCAGGGGACCTCGAGCTCGGCGACGGCGCCGTCGGACGCCGTCAGCCGCACGGAGCGTTCGTCCGCGACGACCTCGACCTCGCCGTGCCGCTCACCGAAGCCGGCCACCCACCGCTCGAGCCGCTCGGGCGCGATCTCGAGCAGCCGGTGACTGCTCAGACGTTGAAGCCCAGCGCGCGCAGCTGCTCGCGGCCGTCGTCGGTGATCTTGTCAGGGCCCCACGGCGGCATCCACACCCAGTTGATCCGGTTGCCGACGACGAGACCGTCGAGCGCGGTGTTCACCTGGTCCTCGATCACGTCGGTCAGCGGGCACGCCGCGCTGGTCAGCGTCATGTCGATCACCGCGTGGTTGTGCTGGTCGACGGTGACGCCGTAGATGAGGCCGAGGTCGACGACGTTGATGCCCAGCTCGGGGTCGACGACGTCACGCAGGGCCTCCTCGACGTCCGCGGCGTCCGCGGGGGTCGGCGCCGACGGTGCGGTCGCCTCGGTGGTGCTCTGCTCGCTCATCGTCTCTCCTCCTGGTGGGCATGGAGTCCTTGATCAACGCGGGGGGCATGGGGATCAGCGTGCGTGCGGCTGTCGACCGCCTGGGAGACGGCGTCAGCCAGGGCCGCCCAACCCAGCAGCGCGCACGTGATCCGCGCCGGGAACTTCGCCACGCCGGCGAAGGCCACCGCGTCCCCCAGGACCTCGGGGTCGGGCTCGGTGCTGTCTCGAGTCTGCAGCATCTGCCGCATGTCGGCATAGCGTGCCAGGGCCTCGCGAACTTCCCGCCCGGTCACGAGGTCGGTCATCACCGACGTCCCGGCGGTGCTGATGGAGCACCCCAGCGCCTCGTACGAGACGTCGGCCACCGTCCACGGACCCGCCGCGTCCTGCCGGTCGAGCCGGACCCGGAGCCTGATGTCGTCGCCGCAGGTCGGGTTGACGTGGTGCACCTCGACGTCGAACGGCGTCCGCAGCCCGGCCCCGTGGGGCGAGCGCGCGTGGTCGAGGATGATCTCCTGGTAGAGCGCGTCCATGCTCATCGGAAGAACGCTCTCACGTGCTCGAGCCCCTCGACCAGCGCGTCGATCTCGGCGGTGGTCGTGTACAGGTACGACGATGCCCGCGTGGTCGACTGGACGCCGAACCGCTGGTGGGCGGGCTTGGCGCAGTGGTGCCCGGCGCGGACGGCGACGCCCCGCGAGTCGAGGACCTGCGAGACGTCGTGCGGGTGCACGCCGTCCAGGGTGAAGCTGATCGCTCCCCCACGATCGGGGTCCGACGCGCCCGGGCCGACCACCCGCAGGCCCGGCACCGTGGCGAGGGCGTCGAGTGCGTACGCGGTGATGTGCCGCTCGTGGTCGGCGACGGCGTCCATCCCGATGCCTTCGAGGTAGCGGACGGCGGCGCCGAGGCCGACGGCCTCGGCGATCGGCGGGGTGCCCGCCTCGAAACGGTGGGGCGGCGGCGCGAACGTCGAGCCGGACATGGTCACGGTCTCGATCATCTCCCCGCCACCCAGGAACGGCGGCAGCTCCGCGAGCAGGTCGTGACGGCCCCACAGCACGCCGATGCCGGTGGGGCCGCACATCTTGTGCCCGGTGAAGGCTACAAAATCAGCACCGACGGCACCGACATCAATAGGACGGTGCGGTACCGCCTGCGACGCGTCGACGACGACCAGGGCCCCGACCTCGTGGGCGCGACGCGCGATCTCGGCCACCGGGTTGACCGTGCCGAGCATGTTCGACACCAGGGTCAGCGACACCACACGCGTGTGCCGGGTGATCAGGTCGTCGAGGTCCGACAGGTCGAGGTGGCCGTCGTCGGTGAGGGAGAACCAGCGCAGCCTCGCCCTCGACCGCTCGCACAGCAGCTGCCACGGCAC
>DASROP010000143.1:0-33937 GCA_035646835.1 Actinomycetales bacterium
CGGAGGTGATCGGCGTGGGCCAGCTGCCATGCGGGGCAGCGGTTCTCGCGGTCATCGGACCCCCTTGATCCCCGGCCACCGGTCGGCGTCCGGTGGGGACCACGTCGCCGGGTCGGCCGGCACCTGCTCGCCGGAGCGGATGTCCTTGACCTCGTCCCCCTCCTCGCCGGGGAACCACACGAAGGGGATGCCGCGGCGGTCGGCGAACCGGATCTGCTTGCCGAACTTGGCGGCCTGCGGCGCCACCTCGGTGGCGATCCCCCGTCCGCGCAGCGAGGCGGCGACGGCGACGGCAGCCGGTCGCGACTCCTCGTCGGCCAGGGCCACGAGCACGCACGTGGGCACCGAGCGCGTCGCCGTCAGGCCGCGGCCGAACAGCAGGCCGAGCGTGCGGGAGATGCCGAACGAGATCCCGACGCCGGGGTAGGTGGTCGTGCCGTCGCTGGCGAGCGAGTCGTACCGGCCGCCCGCGGCGACCGCGCCGGCGCCCTCGAAGCCCTGCATCCGGACCTCGTACACAGTTCCCGTGTAGTAGTCGAGGCCCCGGGCGATGCTGAGGTCGGCGACGACGAGTCCCGGTGCTGCCGAGGACGAGGCGTCGACGACACGCGACAGCTCGTCGGCGCCCTCGTCGAGCAGCGGGTGGGTCACGCCGAGCGCCGTCACCCGGTCGACGAAAGAGGAGTCCGTCGACCTGATCGAGGCCAGGTCGAGGCACGCACGCGACTGCGCCGCCGTCAGCCCAGCCCGCTCGCCGAGCATCGCGGCGACGGCATCCGGTCCGAACTTGTCGAGCTTGTCGACGATGCGGAGCACCTCGGTGGGGTCGTCGACCCCCAGCCCCAGGTAGTACCCCTCCACGAGCTTGCGGTTGTTGACCTGCACCGTCATCGGCGGCACCGGCAGCCCGGCGAACGCCTCCCCGAGCACCAGGGGCATCTCGATCTCGTAGTGGAAGGGCAGCGACCCGGCGTCGACGACGTCGATATCTGCCTGGAGGAACTCGCGGTACCGCCCCTCCTGCGGCCTCTCACCGCGCCACACCTTCTGGATCTGGTAGCGCCGAAAGGGAAACACCAGGCGGCCGGCGTTCTCCAGCACGTACCGCGCGAACGGCACGGTGAGGTCGAAGTGCAGGGCGAGCTCGCGCGAGGGATCGGCGCCGTCGGCTCCGTTGTCCGCCAGGCGGCGGACGCCGTACACCTCCTTGTCGATCTCGCCCTTGGTCAGCAGACGTTCGACCGTCTCGACGGCTCGGGTCTCGATCGGCGCGAAGCCGTGCAGCTCGAAGGTGCGCCGCAGCTCGTCGACGACCTGCTGCTCGACCATCCGCTCGGCGGGCAGCCACTCGGGGAAGCCCGACAGGGGGGTGATGCGGGCCATCAGCGCGCCACCTCGAGCAGGAACGGGTTGGAGGCTCGCTCGGTCGCCACCGTCGTCGCAGGTCCGTGGCCCGGCAGCACCAGCGTGTCGTTCGCGAGCGTGAGCACCTTGTCGCGCAACGACTCCAGCATCGCGGCGTGGTCCCCGCCGGGGAGGTCGGTCCGGCCGATGCTGCCCGCGAACAGGACGTCGCCCGAGAGCACCGTCTTGGTGGCCCCGGCCGTGCTGGGCGTCCCGTCCGGAACGCCGTCGAGGTGGAACAGCACCGAGCCCTCGGTGTGCCCGGGGGCGTGGGTGACGAGCACGTCGAGCCCGGCCAACGAGACGCGCTCGCCGTCGGCGACGGGCCGGACGTCGTCCGGCTCCGTCCACGTTGCCGCCTCGCCGAACTGGGCCGCCAGCATCTCGACGAGCGACGGGTCCAGCAGCGCGAGGGGGTCCTTCAGCCGGTAGCCGTCGTCCGCGTGCACGAGGGCCGGGACACCGTGCGCGCCGCACACGGGCGTGACCGAGTAGACGTGGTCGACGTGCCCGTGGGTGAGCAGCACCGCGGCCGGTTTCAGGCGGTGCGTGCGCAGCACCGCCGCGAGGTCGTCGAGGACGCCGATGCCGGGATCGACGACGACGCACTCCTCCCCTGGGGCCGGAGCCACCACGTAGCAGTTGGTACCGAAGGCGGCGGCGGGGAATCCGTTGACCAGCACCGGGCGAGCGTATCGACTGTGCCGTCCCGCATAGACTGCGCGTTCGGCCAGCGCTGTCACACGAATGGAGTCGGGGTGTCGCCCAGCAAGCGCGAACGTGAGTACGCACGCAGGCGGTACTCCGCGTGGCAGGACCGACGGACGCAGAAGGCGGACAGGCGTGCGCGGCTCCGTCGGTTCGCTCTCGTGGCCACGGCCGTCATCGCGGTGGTGGCGGTCGCCGTGGGCACCTGGTGGCTGACCCGGCCCGAGGGCACCGACGCCGCACTGGGCACAGACGTGACCGCGACGCCCTCGGAGTCGGCCGACCCCTCGGAGTCGGCCAGCTCGGACGCCGACAACCCCTGCCCGGCGTCCGAGGCCGTGATGAGGGATCCCGAGCAGTTCGAGGAGGTTCCCGACCCGGCCGGCGCCGAGGGGCGTGTTTGGAACGTCACGATGGAGACCTCGTGCGGCCCGATCGAGCTGGAGCTGTACGGCGACAAGGCGCCGCAGGCCGTCTCGTCCTTCCTCTTCCTGGCGCGCGAAGGCTTCTACGACTCGAGCCTGTGTCATCGCCTCACCACCGAGGGCATCTTCGTGCTGCAGTGCGGCGACCCGTCGGGAACCGGCCAGGGCGGACCGGGCTACTCCTACGGCCCGGTCGAGAACGCACCCGAGGACGACGTCTACCCGGCCGGCACCCTGGCGATGGCGCGCGTGGGCGGCCAGGCCGACAGCATGGGCAGTCAGTTCTTCCTCGTCTACGAGGACTCGACGATCCCGAGCGACGAGGCCGGCGGGTACACCGTGTTCGGCCGGATCACGTCGGGCCTCGACATCGTGCAGCTGATCTCTGAAGGTGGTGTCGGTGCGGACGGCACCGCGCCGCAGCGGTCGATCGGGATCGAGGAGGTGACCATCCAGTGAGCGAGCAGCCCGATCAGGCAGAGCAGCCCGACCAGGCAGAGCAGCCCGAGCCGGCGCCTGCCCCTGCACCCAAGCCGAGGCCGGTCCCGAAGCCGTCCGCCGTGCCGCACCCTCCGGCGGTACCGCACCCGCCGGTGGTGCCACCGGCGTCCGCCACGCCGTCGCCCGACTCGGGTGTCCCCTCGGAGGAGGCGCGCGCCTTCGGACGGGTCGCGGACGACGGGACGGTCTTCGTGCGCACCGACGACGGTGAGCGTGAGGTCGGCTCCTACCCCGACGCCACGCCCGACGAGGCGCTGGCCTACTTCGGCCGCAAGCACGAGGACCTCGTCGCGCAGGCGGAGCTCGCGGCGCAGCGGCTGTCCGTCCCCGACGCACCCGTGCCGGAGATCGGTCGCACCGTGGCGCGCCTTCGCGAGTCGCTGCCGACGGCGCAGGTGGTGGGGGACCTCGACACCCTGGCGCGCCGGCTCGACGAGCTCACCGAGGCGGTCGGGCAGCGGCGCAAGGAGGCTGACGCCGAACGGGCGGCTGCGAAGGTCGCGGCGGCAGAGCGGCGGGGCGAGCTCGTCGCCGAGACCGAGGGGATCGCCGACACCGACCCCGAGCGGATCCAGTGGAAGAGCTCCGGTGACCGGCTGCGCGAGCTGTTCGACGCCTGGAAGGAGCAACAGCGTTCGGGACCGCGGATCGACAAGGGCACCGAGGACGACCTCTGGAAGCGCTTCGGGCACGCCCGGACCACCTTCGATCGCCTGCGGCGCCAGCACTTCGCCCAGCTCGACCAGCGTCACGGCGAGGTGAAGCTGGCCAAGGAGAAGATCGTCAAGGAGGCCGAGGCGCTCGCGACGTCGAGGGACTGGGGTCCGACGTCCACCGCCTACCGGGCGCTGATGGACCGTTGGAAGGCCGCCGGACGCGCGAGCCGCAGGGACGACGACGCCCTGTGGAAGCGGTTCCGTGCAGCCCAGGACCAGTTCTTCGGTGCCCGCGCGGCGGACAACGCGGCACAGGACGAGGAGTTCAAGGCCAACCTCGCCGTCAAGGAGGCGCTGCTGGCCGATGCCGAAAAGCTGGTGCCGGTGACCGACCTGGCAACGGCCAAGGGCCGGCTCCGGGACATCCAGGATCGCTGGGACGCCGCCGGCAAGGTGCCCCGTGCCGACATGGGCAGGATCGACAAGCGGATGCGCGCCGTCGAGGAGGCCGTCCGCACGGTCGACGACGAACGGTGGACGCGGTCCAACCCGGAGACCCGGGCCCGGGCCGAGGGGGCGCTGGGGCAGCTCGAGGAGTCGATCGCCGCGCTGGAGTCCGACCTGGCCGACGCCAAGGCCGCGGGTGACGCACGCGCCGAGCGCGAGGCCGAGCAGGCCCTGATGGCTCGTCGCGCCTGGCTCAAGCAGGTGCGCCAGGCCGCGGACGACCACGCGCACTGAACGGTCGTCCACAGGGCCAGACACGCGGCGTCGCCGCGTGCCGGAGGATGATTCCGTGACCTCCGCCGTCCGGTGGCTGCTCGAACCGCTGCCGCCGCCACCGATCGCCCCGCTGGTCGCCGGCGTGAGCCACGCGCGCGAGGAGCTCGAGGCGATGCGGGCCGAGGGCTTGCTGGTCAACGTGGGCGGCCGCGTCTACCTCCCGGCCGACGCACTGGGCTCCGTCGAGGCACGACGCGCCGCACTCGCGCTCGTGGTGCCCGCGGGCACGGTGGCCGGGCTCGCCACGGCCGCCTGGCTGCACGGTGCCCCGGTGCGGCCGGACCCGGTCGAGGTGCTGATCCCCCACTCCGCCGGACCACGGCCGGTGCGCGAGGGACTCGCGGAGCACCGGACGACGGTCGCCGCGTCCGACGTCGTCGGCTGGCCGGACCTGCTCGTCACCACGCCCGCCCGCACGGCGGCCGACCTCGCGCGCCAGGCGGACGACGACCGGTCGCTGGCGGCGCTGCGCTGGCTGCTCGACCACGCGGTGCGTGAGCGTCATGTCCTCGCGGTGCTGCGGGGCAACGGACGCTTCCGTAACAACCGCGCGGCCAGGACGTTGCTGCGCCGGCTCCGCGACGAGCGGGTGCGTCAGGACGTCGAGCTGTCGACCCGGCGTCCGGTCAGCCGGTAGACGTCGAAGACGCCGTCGACACGCTTGACCGCGTCGAGCACGTGCCCCAGGTGCGTCGGGTCCCCCATCTCGAAGGCGAACTTCGAGACGGCGACCCGGTCGCGGGACGTGGCGACGGTCGCGGAGAGGATGTTGACGTGGTGGTCGGAGAGGACGCGGGTGATGTCCGAGAGCAGGCGTGACCGGTCCAGCGCCTCGACGGCGATGTTGACGAGGAAGACGCTGCCCGAGCCGACCGACCACTCCACCTCGACGATGCGGTCGGACTGCTCCATCAGCCCGGCCGCGTTGCCGCAGTCCTGGCGGTGCACCGAGACGCCGCGGCCGCGGGTGACGAAGCCGAGGATCGGGTCGCCCGGCACCGGCGTGCAGCAGCGGGCGAGCTTGACCCAGACGTTGTCGACCCCGCGGACGACGACGCCCGAGTCGCCGGTGCGGGGACGACGTGCCCCCGGCGTGGCCGGGATCGTCGCCTCGGCCAGGTCCTCCTCGGTGCTGTCGGCGCCGCCGAGGGAGGCCACCAGGCGCTCGACGACATGGGCTGCCGACACGTGCCCCTCCCCCACGGCGGCGTAGAGGGCGGAGACGTCCGCGTGCCGCATCTCGTCGGCCAACGCGACCAGCGACTCGTGCGACATCAGGCGCTGCAACGGCAGGTGCTGCTTGCGCATCGCCCGGGCGATCGCCTCCTTGCCCTGCTCGATCGCCTCCTCGCGCCGTTCCTTGGAGAACCACTGCCGGATCTTGTTGCGGGCGCGGGGGCTCTTGACGAACATGAGCCAGTCGCGGCTCGGCCCGGCGGTCTCGAGCTTGGACGTGAACACCTCGACGACGTCCCCGTTGTCGAGCGTCGACTCCAGCGACACGAGGCGGCGGTTGACGCGGGCGCCCATCGTGCGGTGCCCGACCTCGGTGTGCACGGCGTACGCGAAGTCCACCGGGGTCGACCCGGCCGGCAGCGCGACGACGTCCCCCTTGGGGGTGAAGACGTACACCTCGCGCGCGTTGATCTCGAACCGCAGGGAGTCGAGGAACTCTCCCGGGTCGCCCGTCTCGCGCTGCCAGTCGAGCAGCTGCCGCAGCCACGCCATGTCGTTGACGGAACCGCTCTCGCCCGCCGCGGTGCGGCCGACGGCCACGTCCTTGTACTTCCAGTGGGCCGCGACACCCAGCTCGGCGCGGCGGTGCATCAGGTTCGTGCGGATCTGGATCTCGACCGGCTTGCCCTCGGGCCCGATCACGGTCGTGTGCAGCGACTGGTACATGTTGAACTTGGGCATCGCGATGTAGTCCTTGAACCTGCCCGGCACCGGGTTCCACCGCGCGTGCAGGGCACCGAGGACCGCGTAGCAGTCCCGCACCGTCTCGACGAGGACCCTGACGCCGACCAGGTCGTAGATCTCGGCGAAGTCGCGGCCCCGCACGATCATCTTCTGGTAGACGGAGTAGTAGTGCTTGGGCCGCCCCGTGACGGTGGCGCGGATCTTCGACGACTTGAGGTCGTTGGAGATGTTGTCCCGGACGACGCCGACGTACTCCTCCCGCGCCGGTGCGCGGTCGGCGACCAGCCTCACGATCTCGTCGTACACACCCGGGTAGAGCGTCGCGAACGAGAGGTCCTCGAGCTCCCACTTGATCGTGTTCATCCCGAGGCGGTGGGCCAGCGGGGCGTAGATCTCCAGCGTCTCCCGCGCCTTGCGCTCGGCGGACGCGGCGCTGACGTACCGCCACGTCCGCGCGTTGTGCAGGCGGTCGGCCAGCTTGATCACGAGGACGCGGATGTCGCGGGCCATCGCGACGACCATCTTGCGGACGGTCTCGGCCTGAGCGGCGTCTCCGTAGGTCACCTTGTCGAGCTTGGTGACGCCGTCCACGAGCATCGCGATCTCGTCGCCGAAGTCCTTGCGCAGCCGGTCGAGCGTGTAGGGCGTGTCCTCGACGGTGTCGTGCAGCAGCGCCGCCGCCAGGGTCGGGGCGGTCATCCCCAGCTCGGCGAGGATCGTCGCGACCGCCACCGGGTGGGTGATGTAGGCGTCCCCGCTCTTGCGGTGCTGGCCGCGATGCGCGTGCTCGGCCACCAGGTAGGCGCGCTCCAGCACGGAGACGTCGGCCTTGGGGTGGTTGGAGCGGACAGTCCGCAGCAGCGGCTCGAGCACCGGTGAGGACGTCGACGACCGGGTACCGAGCCGTACCAGGCGGGCACGAAGACCGACCGGGCCGGTCTCGTGGATCGACGTGATCTCGTCCGGGAGCGGCGCGGAGCTCTCCTCCGGCGCGGCAGGCTCCGCCGCGTCGGTGCCGCTCCTCACGCCGTCCGCCACCCGACCCTCCTCGACTCTCCCCCACGAGTCTACGTGGCGACCCGCAGATCCCTCCCGGGCTACAGGATGGCGAGGGAGTCGACGTCGCGACCGACCAGCTTCTCCCGGCCGGACAGGAACGACAGCTCGAGCAGGAAGCGCACCGCAACGACGTCCGCGCCGAGCTGCTCGACCAGCTCGCAGGTGGCGGCCGCCGTCCCGCCGGTGGCCAGGACGTCGTCCAGCACCACGACCCGCTGGCCGGGGCTGAAGGCGTCGTCGACCACCTCGATCTCCGCGGTGCCGTACTCCAGCTCGTAGCTCGCGCGCGTCGTCGTCCCGGGCAGCTTGCCGACCTTGCGGACCGGGACGAGACCCGCGCCGAGGGCCAGCGCGACCGGCGCGCCGAAGACGAACCCTCGCGCCTCGACGGCGGCGACGACGTCGACGTCGTCCGGAACCATCGCCGTCAGCGCCCGCACGGACGCCGAGAACGCCGCGTGGTCGGCGAGCAGCGGGGTGATGTCCTTGAAGACGACACCGGGCTTCGGGAAGTCGGGGACGTCGCGGATGCGGGCGAGCACCTGCTCGCGGACCCGCTCCCGGTCGTCCACTCCTCAGCGCCTCTTGCGGCGCTTCGCCCGCTTGGGCTGGTTGCGCGGACCCCGTGGGACGGCGGGGGCAGGCGCGGCACCGGAGTCACGTTCCTTCTCCAGCGTCACCGTTCCACCGCCCGCACCGGCGGGGGCAGGGGCCGGAGCGGCCGCACGGTTGGCCTCCATCGCCCGGCGCTGGTGCACGCGCTCGGCCTGACCGCGCATCACGGCGCTACGCCGGCGCAGCACCACCAGCAGCGGCGTCGCGATGAAGATCGACGAGTACGTCCCGGCGATCAGGCCGATGAACAGGGCCAGCGAGATGTCCTTCAGGGTTCCCGCCCCGAGCAGGAAGGCACCGATGAAGAGGATCGCACCGACCGGCAGGAGGGCCACCACGGAGGTGTTGATCGAGCGCACGAGCGTCTGGTTCACGGCCAGGTTCGCCGCCTCGCCGTAGGTGTGCCGCGTGCTGCTGGCCACGTAGGCGGTGTTCTCGCGCACCTTGTCGAAGACCACGACGGTGTCGTAGAGCGAGTACCCGAGGATCGTCAGGAACCCGATCACGGTGGCCGGCGTGACCTCGAATCCCACCGCGGCGTAGATGCCCGCCGTGATCACGAGGTCGTGCAGCAGCGCCACCAGCGCGGCAACCGCCATCTCCCAGTTGCGGAAGTACAACGTGATGACGACCGAGACCAGCACGAGGAACACGACCAGGGCCGTCGCGGCCTGCCGGGTGATGTCCTGCCCCCAGCTCGGGCCCACGAAGGACGACGTCACCTGGCGACGCTCGACGTCGTAGGCCTCGGCCAGTCCGTCGGCCAGCGCGTCGGTCTCGGCGACATCCAGCCGCTCGGTCTGCACGCGCACGCCGTCGTTACCCAGCTCCGTGGCCCGGGCGGCCTCCTCGGTGGCGACGGCCTCGGACACCACGTCCTCGGCGATGGTGACGTCGGCCTGCTCCAGGCCGGTGATCCGGAACTCCGACCCGCCGCGGAACTCGATGCCGGTCGTCAGGCCCGGCACGAACAGCAGCACCACGGACACCAGGGAGATCGCGGCACCGATCGAGAACCAGAGCTTGCCCCGGCCGACGAAGTCGTACGAGCGCTTGCCGGTGTAGAGGTCGTTGCCGAACTCGGCGAAGCTGAACATCTCAGGACTCCTTCGCCGCGGAGGCGCGGACGTCGTCGTCGGTGGGCTCTTCGGCCGGCGGCTGCTCGGGCTCTGCGTCGCGCGCCGCCGCGGCCTTGCGCTGGGCGATCGTCTGACGACCGGCGTCCGCCTCACCCACCCGGCCGCGCTCCGCCGGCGTCCGGACCCGCCCCCGTCCGGCGTACGCGACGGTCCGACCGAGGTGCTCGGCGTCGAATCCGGAGAGCTTGTGCCCGCCGCCGAAGAACCGTGTGCGGGCCATCAGGGCGACCAGCGGGTGCGTGAACAGCAAGACGATGATGAGGTCGAGCACGGTGGTCAGGCCGAGAGTGAAGGCGAAGCCCCGGACGCCCCCGACGGCGAGCAGGTAGAGCGTGACCGCGGCGAGGAAGCTGATCGTGTCGGAGGCGAGGATGGTGCGCCGGGCGCGCCTCCAACCGGTCTCCACTGCTGCCACGAGGCTGCGGCCCTCACGAACCTCGTCACGCACCCGCTCGAAGAACACGATGAACGAGTCGGCGGTGATGCCGATCGCGACGATCAGGCCCGCGACACCCGCCAGGCTGAGGCGGTAGCCCTGGTACCAGGACAGGATCGCGATGACCCCGTAGGTCAGCGCCGCCAGGACGAGGAGGCTGGCCACCGTCACGAGGCCGAGGGCGCGGTACTGCAGCAGCGAGTAGACGACGACCAGCAGCAGGCCGATCGCGCCCGCGAGCAGCCCGTTCTGCAGCTGCTCCTCGCCCAGGAGCGCCGAGATCTGGTCCTCGGTCTGGACCTCGAAGGAAATGGGCAGCGCCCCGAACTTGAGCTGGTTGGCCAGGTGCGTCGCGCTCTCCTGCGTGAACGAGCCGGAGATCTCCGCGCGGCCGTCGGTGATCACCTGGTTCGTGCGAGGAGCGGAGACGACCAGGCTGTCGAGCACGATCGCGAACTGGTTCCGCGGGGGCTCCAGGTTGACGAGCCGCTCGGTCACGGCCCGGAACTTGGTCGTGCCCTCGCCGTCGAACTCCAGGTTCACCACCCACTCGTTGGTGGTGAAGCCCTGGGCGCTCGTGCGCAGGCCGGAGCTGGCGGACTCGATGTCGACACCCTCGACCTCGACCGGGCCGAGGATGTACTTGCGCGCCCCGTCCTGGCCGCAGGTCACCAGCGGCTCGTTGACGTCGTCGGTGATCCCGCCCGCGAGGTTCTCCGGGTCGGTGCAGTCCAGGGCCTCGAACTCGGCCGCCAGCTCGGGGGTGATGTTGTTGACGTCGCTCGCGTCGGTGGGCTCGGGTGCCGGCGTCGCTGGCGGCGTCTCGGCCGGCGGCGTCTCGGCCGGCGGCGTGGTCGGCTGCTGCACGAGCGCCTGGGGGATCGCCCGCCCGGCGGGCGTCTCGGTCGGGGCGGGGGCGACGGTCTCGCTGGTGGCCGGGGCGCTCTCGCCGGGCGCCGGTGCGCTCTCGGTCGGGGCCGGGGTCTCGGCGTCCGTCGGTGGGGGGACCGGCGCGGCGGCCGCCGGGGCCTCCACGATGACGGGACGGAAACGCATCTGGGCCGCCTGGGCCACCAGCTCCCGGGCCTCGGCCTGCTCGGCGGGGTCGCCCGGCAGCTCGACGACGATGTTGCTGCCGCCCTGGCTGGTGATCTCCGCCTCGGAGACACCGGTGGAGTTGACGCGCTGGCGGATGATCGCGATGGCGTCGTTGATGACCTGGTCGGTGACCTCGCCCTGCCCGGGCTCGATCACCGGGGTGAGCACGATCTGCGTCCCGCCCGCGAGGTCGAGGCCGAGCTTCGGCTTCAGGGTCGCGTCCGACCACGTGACGCCGGAGGCCAGGGTGCCGAAGACCACCGCGACCAGGACGCCGAACCACAACAGGGTGCGGGCCGGGCGGCCTCCAGGGTTCGTGCGTGTCAACTCAGCCGTCCCGTCGCTTCGCGTCGGTATCGTGCTTGGTCACGTCGACACCGCCGGACGCCGGCGTGAAGCCGACCTGGGTCGGGTCGTCGACGATCCGCGAGATCGCCGCCTTCGCCCAGCGCAGCCGCACGCCCTTGGCCACCTCGAGGATGACGACCTCGCCGTCCACCTCGACGATGTGGCCGTACAGCCCGGCGCTCGTCATCACGTCCTGCCCGGTGGCGATCCGGGACTGCGTCTCGGCGAAGGCCTTCTGCTGCTTGCGGCCACGGAACGTGATCAGCAGCAGGGGCAACAGGATGAGCAGGGGCAACAGCAGCTCGAAACCACCCATGGTCGTCGGTCACGTCCTTCCGCGGGCACCCGCGGGCACCTCATTCATGTCGAGAATCGTCGCCATCTCGGTACGGCGCACGAACGGGTGGTACCCGCACACAGGTTCCCCGACCCCGCCGGGAGTGTAGGCGAGCCCCCCGTGACGGGACAATTACGGCTCGCCGTGCGCCTCGTCGTCGTCCAGCTCGAGATCGAGGCCCAGCTGCGCCGCGGCGCTGCTGCGGGGCGGTCGCAGGCCCAGGTGCTTCCACCCGTCGGCCGTGGCCACGCGGCCGCGCGGCGTGCGCCCGATCAAGCCCTCCCGCACGAGGAACGGCTCGGCCACGGTCTCCACCGTCTCCGGCTCCTCCCCCACGGCGATCGCCAGCGTCGAGAGACCGACCGGCCCCCCGCCGAACCGGCGGCACAGCGCCTCGAGGACGCCGCGGTCGAGCCGGTCCAGCCCGAGCTCGTCCACCTCGTACAGCTCCAGGGCAGCGAGGGCGGCCGCGGCGTCCAGACGCCCGTCACCGTGCACCTGGGCGAAGTCGCGGACCCGGCGGAGCAGGCGGTTGGCGACGCGGGGGGTCCCCCGGGACCGCCCGGCGATCTCGGCCGCCGCGGCGGGGTCCAGCTCGACGCCCAACAGGTCGGCGGAGCGGCGCAGCACCAGCTCGAGCTCGTCGGCAGAGTAGAAGTCCAGGCGCGCCGTGAAGCCGAACCGGTCGCGCAGCGGCGCCGGAAGCAGCCCTGCCCGGGTGGTGGCGCCGACGATGGTGAAGGCAGGCAGGTTCAGCGGGATCGCGGTGGCGCCGGCCCCCTTGCCGACCACGACGTCGACCCGGAAGTCCTCCATCGCGACGTAGAGCATCTCCTCGGCGGGCCGGGCCATCCGGTGGATCTCGTCGAGGAACAGCACCTCACCGGGATCGAGGGACGACAGCACGGCGGCCAGGTCGCCGGCGTGCTGGATCGCCGGTCCGCTGGTCACCCGCAGCGGCGCCCCCAGCTCGGTGGCGACGATCATCGCCAGCGTCGTCTTACCGAGCCCGGGTGGGCCGGAGAGCAGCACGTGGTCGGGTGCGCGCCCGCGGGACCTCGCGGCCTCCAGCAGGAGGGACAGCTGGCCCCGCACCACCTTCTGGCCGACGAACTCGGCCAGGCTCTTCGGGCGAAGGGCGGTCTCTGCCGCCCGTTCGGTCTCGTCGGCCCCGCTGGAGACGACCCGGGTACCCAGGTCGCCGTCCGGCTCGAGGTCGTCGTCAGCCTCGGGCACCTCGACCTCCACCGACCCGTCGGCCTGTCGGGTCATCAGGACCTGCCCAGGTGCTGGAGAGCGGCCCGCAGGACGCCGGCGACGTCCGCGCCGACGGCCGGGCCGCCGTCCGCACTGACCTGGGTGACCGCCTCGGCGGCCTGCTTGGTGTTCCAGCCCAGCCCCACGAGCGCCTCCACGACCTCGGACGACGGCCCGCCGTTCGACCGGGGGCCGGCCGCGGCCGACGGGGAGCCGAGGGTCTCGCCGAGGCGGTCGGTCAGCTCGAGCACGATCCGCTGGGCCCCCTTGCGGCCGATGCCGGGAACGCGGGTCAGGGCCGCCAGGTCCTCGGTGGCCACCGCCCGCCGCAGACCGTCCGGCGTGTGGACGGCGAGCATCGCCAGCGCCAGGCGTGGACCCACCCCGCTGACCGTCTGGACGACCTCGAAGACCTCGCGCTCGTCCGCGTCGGTGAACCCGAACAGCGTCAGGGAGTCCTCGCGGACGACGAGGCTGGTGGCCAGCTCGGCCTGCTCACCGACCCGCAGACCCGCCAGCGTGTTCGGCGTCGCCTGCACCAGCATCCCGACACCGCCGACCTCGACGACCGCCGAGTCCAGCCGCACCGAACCCACCCGGCCCCGCACCGACGCGATCACACCAGCCTCCTTCGCGAACACCTGTTCGACGTACGGTAGCCCCGGACGGCGACGACCGTCGTCAGCGACGCGCCGCGCGTTCCGCCTCGGCCCAGATCGCCTGGGCCCCCGTCGGGGCGCCGGCAACCGTCGAACCGCCCCCGCGCCAGAGGTGGCAGACGGCGAGGGCCAGCGCGTCCGCGGCGTCCGCCGGCCTCGGCGCCACATCGAGCCCGAGGATGCGGGTCACCATCGACGTCACCTGCGCCTTGCCGGCGCGTCCGGATCCGGTGACCGCGGCCTTGACCTCGCTGGGCGTGTGCTGCGCGACCGGCAGGCCGTGCCTCGCGGCCGCCAGGACGGCGATGCCGGAGACCTGCGCGGTCCCCATCACGGTGCGCACGTTGTGCTGGCTGAAGACCCGCTCGACCGCCACGACGTCCGGGGCGTACGTGCGGATCCAGTCGTCGAGGGCTTCCGCGACGGTCAGCAGCCGCTGCGCGAGGTCGTCGGTCGGGGGGGTGGTGACGACACCCGTCCGGACCAGGGACACCCGACGTCCGGCGAGGGAGTCGACGACGCCGAGACCGCACCGGGTCAGGCCTGGGTCCACTCCGAGGACGCGCATCGACCCAGCGTCGCACCGGCCGCCGACCTTCCGGCGCAGCGACACCCGCGTACCTGCTCACCCGCCCCCGCATCACTCACCGAGACCGCAGCAATCGCCGTCCGGACACCGGTCTCGGTGAGCATCGACGGCCTCGATGAGCAACGGCTCCTGCTCAGTCAGTCGAGGGTGGCCATCACGTCGTCGGGGACGTCGAAGTTGGCGAAGACGTTCTGGACGTCGTCCGAGTCCTCGAGCGCGTCGACCAGCTTGAAGATCTTCTGCGCGCCCTCGGCGTCGAGCTCGATCTGCGTCGCCGGGACCATCTGGGCCTCGGCGCTGTCGTAGTCGATGGCGGCGTCCTGCAGGGCGGTGCGGACGGCGACCAGGTCGGTGGCCTCGCTGATCACCTCGAAGGCGTCGCCGATGTCGTTGACCTCCTCCGCGCCGGCGTCCAGGACCGCTGTCAGGACGTCGTCCTCTCCCAGTCCGTCGGCCGGCACCAGCACGACGCCCTTGCGGGAGAACAGGTACGCGACGCTGCCCGGGTCGGCGAGCGACCCGCCGTTGCGCGTGAAGGCCAGGCGGACGTCGGACGCCGCCCGGTTGCGGTTGTCGGTCAGGCACTCGACGAGCAGGGCGACGCCGTGGGGGCCATAGCCCTCATACATGATCGACTGGTACTCGGCGCCGCCGGCCTCGGCCCCCGAGCCGCGCTTGACCGCACGGTCGATGTTGTCGTTGGGCACCGACGACTTCTTGGCCTTCTGGACCGCGTCGTAGAGCGTCGGGTTCCCCGCGAGATCACCGCCGCCGGTGCGCGCCGCGACCTCGATGTTCTTGATCAGCTTGGCGAAGAGCTTGCTGCGCTTGGCGTCGACGGCGGCCTTCTTGTGCTTCGTGGTCGCCCACTTGGAGTGCCCCGACATGCTCTCCCTCTCAGCTCAGGCGGCGCGCACGATCTCGACGAAGAGCCGGTGCACCCGGTAGTCCCCGGTGATCTCCGGGTGGAACGAGGTCGCCAGCAGGTTGCCCTGGCGGACGGCGACGATCCTACCTTCGACCGACCCGGAGCCGACGCGGGCGAGGACCTCCACCGCGTTGCCGGCGTCCTCCACCCAGGGAGCCCGGATGTACGCGGCGCGCACCGGGCCGCCGTCCAGGTGGGCGAACTCGATGTCCTCCTCGAACGACTCGACCTGCCGGCCGAAGGCGTTGCGCCGCACGGTGATGTCGATGCCACCGAAGGTCTCCTGATCGGGTGGGGCATCGAGCAGGCGCTCGGCGAGCAGGATCATCCCGGCGCACGAGCCGTAGACCGGCATCCCGGCGGCGATGCGGGCCCTGACCGGGTCCCGCAGCCCGAAGAACCTGGCCAGCTTGTCGATCGTCGTCGACTCGCCCCCGGGCAGGACCAACGCCTCGACCTTCTCCAGCTCGTCCGGACGACGGACCGCCAGGCTGGTGGCGCCGGCGTTCTCGAGGGCGCGGACGTGCTCGCGGACGTCCCCCTGCAGGGCCAGGACGCCGATCGTGGGGCTCACCCGCGTGAGCGTAGGACCCGATCTGCCAGGGTGCTGCCATGGCCACCATCGACGAGCTCACCACCAGGGCCGGCGAGCTCGACAGCCGAAGCCCGTTGGCCGGCGTCCGCGAGCGCTTCGACCTGCCGGACGGCCTGATCTACCTCGACGGCAACTCGTTGGGCGCGCTCCCCCGCAACGTCGCGGACGACGTGGCGGACGTCGTCCGGCGGCAGTGGGGTCGCGACCTGATCGCGTCGTGGAACGACCACGACTGGTGGGGTGCCCAGCGCCGCGTCGGCGACCGGATCGGCGCCCTCGTGGGTGCCGCCCCGGGCCAGGTGATCGCCGGCGACTCGACGTCGGTGAACCTGTTCAAGTGCTACGTGGCGGCGGCGCGGATGCGCCCGGGCCGCAGCGTGGTCGTCGCCGACCCCGACTCCTTCCCGACCGACCTGTACGTCCTCGACGGTGCCGCACGGCTGGCCGGGCTCGAGGTAGTGCTCGCGAGGGTCCCGGACATGCCGACCGCGGTCGCGGAGAGGGCGGACGACGTCGCGCTGGTCTCCTTCTCGCAGGTCGACTACCGCACCGGCGAGCTCTGGGACGCCCGCGCCCTCACCGAGGCAGCGCACGCCGCCGGCGCCCTGTCGCTCTGGGACCTGTGCCACTCGGCCGGCGCCGTCGACGTCCAGCTCGACCGGCACGCGGCCGACCTCGCGGTGGGCTGCGGATACAAGTACCTCAACGGCGGCCCGGGCGCCCCGGCCTTCACCTACGTCGCGAGCCGGCACCAGCCCGATTTCGAGAACCCGCTGCAGGGCTGGCACGGCCACGCCCGGCCGTTCGCGATGACCGGTGAGTACCAGGCGGCACCCGGCATCGACCGCGCCCGGGTCGGCACGCCCCCGCTGATCTCGTTGCTCGCGCTGGAGTCCGCGCTGCACGCCTACGACGGCCTGGAGATGGCCGACGTCCGGGCCGCGTCGGTGTCGGTGACGAGCTTCTTCGTCGACTGCGTCGACGCGCTGCTGCCCGAGGTCGAGATCGCCACCCCGCGGGACGACGACCGCCGCGGCTCGCAGGTGGCGCTGCGGCACCCGCAGGCGTACGCCGTCGTCCAGGCCCTGATCGCGCGCGGCGTCGTCGGCGACTTCCGCGAGCCGGACGTCGTCCGCCTGGGCTTCGCCCCGCTCTACGTCACGCACGCCGACGCGCTCGCCGCGGCGCGGCACCTGCGCGCCTTGCTCGACGCCGACGAGCACCTCGACCAGCGCTACACGAGCCGCTCGATGGTCACCTGACCTCGTCCCCAACCACCCGCATGCGTTCTCTGTGCGCGTTGCGTGGTCTCGGACGCCGATGAGGGCGCTCAAGATGCACAGAGGACGCCGAGCGCTCGCGGCTGTGCTTCACGTCCCGTCCACAGGGCGGCGTGGTGTCCGGTCCGTCCACAGGTGCTTCGGCCTCCCTCGACCATCGGCGCCGCTCACGCTGAAGTCGCGACATGCCGACCGCAGCGATGGTCCCCGATGAGCTCCGACACGCCCCGTTCCTCGGTAGGGAGGCGGTCGAGAAGCACCTGCTCACCAAGGGACAGCTCCGCTCGACCGTGTGGGTGCCGTTGCTGCGCGGCGTCTATGTTCATCGCGACGTCGAGGTCGGAGCCGATGTCCGGGCCCAGGCCCTCTCGCTGCGGCTGCGGCCGGGGGACGTCGTGGCCGGTCGGACGGCGGCCTGGGCGCACGGAGCCTGGGTGCCGGCGCCGGGCCGGCCGGTGCCGTGGGAGGTGACCACCTCGCTGACGGGATCCGGCCGGGACAACGCCGTGAACCGTCGCCGCCTGACGCTTCGGGGCAGCGCGGACTGGCGGGGGCCCATCGCCGGTATCTCGGTCCTGGACCACGACATCATCGAGCGGGGCGGGGTACGGCTGCTGTCCCCGGTGCGCACGTGCTTCGACCTGATGCGCGAGCGCGGCCTGGTCGAGGCGGTGGTCGTCGCCGACGCGTTCGGCTGGGCCGGGGCGCTGGACCTCCTCACCCTGAGCGTCTACGCGGCAGACCGTCGCCGGTGGCCGGCCGTGCGGCAGACCAGGGTCGCGCTCAACCTCGCCAACGCTGCCGCGCGCTCGCCCGGCGAGTCCCGGCTGCGGATGGTGATGGTCCTGGCCGGGCTGCCGGAGCCACTCGTCAACGTGCCGCTGCTCGATGACCGTGACGTCGTGCTCGGGATACCCGACCTGACGGTGCTCGGAAGTCGCCAGACGGTCGGGGCCGAGTACGACGGCCGATACCACGAGGACGACGACCAGCAGGGCCTGGATCGACGCCGCGAGAACAGGGTGACGGCGATCGGGGGGATGCCGCTGCTGCGTTACGACCGCACGTCGGTGTGGTCGCAGCGCCCGGCCGTGCTCCGCGAGGTCTGCGCGCTGAGCGGGTTGCGGCCGCGGAATGACCTCGAAGACGCCGACTTCCGCCGCCCGCGCCCATCCCGCGCCTGGTGACTACGCGACCTCTGTGCACTTTGCGCACCCTCAAAGCCGCTTGAGACAACGCAACGTGCACAGAGGACGCAGTCAGGGGGCGAGCTACCAGCCGCGGTCGGCCAGGCGGTGGGGCTCGGGGATCGAGTCGACGTTGAGCCCGACCATCGCCTCGCCCAGCCCACGCGAGACCTTGGCGATGACGTCGGGGTCGTCGAAGAACGTCGTGGCCTTGACGATCGCGGCGGCCCGCTCGGCCGGGTTCCCGGACTTGAAGATGCCGGAGCCGACGAACACGCCCTCGGCACCGAGCTGCATCATCATCGCCGCGTCGGCCGGGGTCGCGATCCCGCCGGCGGTGAACAGGACGACGGGCAGCTTGCCCGTGCGGGCGACCTCGGCCACCAGCTCGTACGGCGCCTGCAGCTCCTTGGCGGCGACGTACAGCTCGTCGGGGCTCATCGAGGTCAGGCGCGCGATCGAGCCGCGCAGCGTGCGCATGTGCGTGGTGGCGTTGGAGACGTCGCCGGTGCCGGCCTCGCCCTTCGAGCGGATCATCGCCGCGCCCTCGGTGAGCCGGCGCAGCGCCTCGCCCAGGTTCGTGGCGCCGCAGACGAACGGCACGGTGAACGCCCACTTGTCGATGTGGTGGGCGTAGTCCGCCGGGGTCAGCACCTCGGACTCGTCGATGTAGTCGACGCCGAGCGCCTGCAGCACCTGCGCCTCGACGAAGTGCCCGATCCTCGCCTTGGCCATCACCGGGATCGAGACGGCCGACACGATGCCGTCGATCAGGTCCGGGTCGCTCATCCGGGCCACGCCGCCCTGCGAACGGATGTCGGCTGGCACCCGCTCCAGGGCCATCACGGCGACGGCGCCGGCGTCCTCGGCGATCTTGGCCTGGTCGGCGGTGACGACGTCCATGATCACGCCGCCCTTGAGCATCTCGGCCATCCCGCGCTTGACGCGTGCGGTGCCGACCTCGGACGACGTGCTGCTCAGGTTCTCCGTGCTGGACATGCCCCCATCGTACGACCGGGGTCAGCCGCGGATCGCCGCCGGAGGTGCGTCGTCCATCTCGAACGTGCTCAGCGGTCCGGCCCGCCCGGCCAGGCGGGCCCAGCGCGCCACCCACTTGCCACGGACCCGGCGCGCCTGGCTGACCGCGTCGTTGTGGAACCGCCGGGCCAGCTCGACGCGGTGGCAGGAGGCGTCCAGGGACGACACGAGCGAGGCTCCGAGGGGGTCGGAGCGCAGCGCCGCGACGAGCGCCGGGTCGTCGAGGGCCGCCCGCAGCGAGCGCGACAGGTTGCTCTCCGCCATCTCCCGCTCGGCCTCGCTCTCCGGGCCGGGCCACGGCAGCGTCGGAGCGACGACCCGGCGGTCACCGGCCTCCTCGCCCGCCGCCACCGCCTCGGCCGCGGCGCCGGCCAGCAGCAGGGAGGTCGCCGGGTCGAGCAGCCCGGACGCCGCCAGCTCGCCCGCCGCGGTGGCCCGGCGCAGCAGCTGGTTCTCCAGCGCGCCCCGGGCACCGTCGACGCGGTGGTGCAGCCGGTCCAGCCGGCTCGCGGAGGCCGCCAGGTACCAGCTGAGCGCGACCAGTACCAGCACGACCGCGAACCACAGCGACGGCACGTCCCACCCCAGCACGCTCACGCGCGCCACCGGCCGAGCAGGCCGCGCGTCCTCGGGTCCTCGGCGACCCGCGTCCGGCCACGACCGAAGCGGGACGACGGCACGACGGTCTCGTAGACCGCCATCACGTCCGCCGCCACCGTCGGCCAGTCGTAGCGCCGGACGCCGGCCTGGCCGGCCGCGGCCATCGCGTCGGCCCGCTCGGGGTCGGCGAGCACCCCGAGGACGGCGTCCGCGAGCGCGTCGGCGGACCCGGTCGGGAAGAGCACGCCGAGCCGGCCACCGTCCAGCACGCGGCGGAACGCCCCCAGGTCGCTCGCGACGACCCGCGCGCCCGCGCTCAGCGCCTCGACCAGCACGATCCCGAAGCTCTCGCCCGCGGTCTGGGGTGCGACGTACACGTCCACCGACCGCAGCAGGGCGGCCTTGTCGTCGTCCGAGACCGACCCGAGGAACTGCACCGACCCCGCGTGCTCGCCCAGGGCCTCCACCGCGTCGTCACGCTCACCGCGGCCGGCCACCAGCACACGCAGCCCCGGGTGCGCCGCCCGGAGCCGAGGCAGCGCGCGGCACAGCACCTGGAGTCCCTTGCGGGGCTCGTCGATCCGGCCCAGGAAGCCCACGGTGGGTGCCTCCGCCGTCCCCTGCCACTCCGGTCGAGGGGCCGCCGCCGCGAAGCGGTCGACGTACACGCCGTTCGGGATCACCACCGCGTCGCCGCCGAGGTGCTCCACGACGGTGCGCCGGGCGTCCTCGCTGACCGCGATCCGCGCCGAGAGCTTCTCCAGCAACGGGCGCACCAGCGGGTAGGCGGCCTGCATCGCCCGCGACCGCAGGTTCGCGGTGTGGAAGGTCGCCACGATCGGGCCGGTCGCGGCCCACAGCGCCAGGATCGCCACGCTCGGCGTGATCGGCTCGTGGATGTGCAGGACGTCGAACGAGCCGTCCGCCAGCCACCGCCGCGTCCTCGTCGCGCTCACCGGCCCGAACGTCACCCGAGCCACGGAGCCGTTGTAGGGCACCGGGACGGCGCGCCCCGCGGCCGCGACGTACGCGGGCACCGGGGTCTCGTCGTCCGCCGGCGCGAGCACCGAGACCTCGTGCCCCTCCGAGATCAGGTGCTCGGCCAGGTCCCGGACGTGGAACTGCACGCCACCGGGCACGTCGAACGAGTAGGGGCACACGATCCCGACCCTCATCGTGTCGCCACCGGGCCCGTCACGGATCGCGGCCCGAGGTCGGCGACGAAGACCTTCTGCAGCATGTGCCAGTCCTCGGGGTGGGCGTCGATGCCGGCCGCCAGGACGTCGGCGCACGCCTGGGTCATGGCCGCGACCCGGGCCGGGCGCCCGGGCAGGTCGGGGGCGGCCACCTCGGCGCCGAACTCCACGACCGTGCCCCAGCCGGACGGCGAGGCAGAGCTTCGCTCGTACCAGATGCTGACCGGTACGAGGGCCGCCCCCGTGAGCTCGGCGAGCGCGGCCGGGCCGGCCGCCATTCGCGCGGGCTCGCCGAAGAACGTGACCTCGACACCGCTGGAGGTCAGGTCGCGGTCGGCCAGCAGCGGGACGAAGCCGCCGTCGCGCAGCCGGCGGGTCAGCGTGCGGAAGACGTCGCCGCCGCCGAGCGTCAGGATCTCCATCCCGAGCCGCTCGCGGAACGCCAGGAACGCCTCGTAGACCTCGGCCGGCTCCAGGCGCTCGGCGACGGTCGTGACGGGGGCCAGGTCGAGAGCCGACCAGGCCCCGGCGTGGTCCCAGTTGCCCTGGTGGGACAGGGCCATCACCACGCCCCGTCCGCCGGCCAGCGCCGCGCGCACGGGCTCGTCCCCCACCGCGCGGCAGGTCCCGACGACCCGGGCCGGCGTCCACGTCGGCAGGCGGAAGGCGTCGCACCAGTACCGGAGGTACGAGCGCATCCCGGCCCGGGACAGCGACCTCAGCTCGGCGTCCGCCAGACCCGGCCGCACCCGGCGCAGGTTCGCCTCGAGCCGACGAACCCCGCGGCCGCTGCGTCGCCAGGCCACGTCGGCCACCGCGGCGAACAGCGCGTAGGCGAGTCGCTCGGGCAGCACCCGGACCACCCGCCAGCCCCCGAGGTAGGCCAGCACGGACAGCCGATGACGCAGCGGCGCAGACCGGAGGGTCACGACCGGGCCAGCGCCTGGCGCCGCACGGCGAGCATCCGCTGCACCACGGTGACCGCGCTCGCCACCGCGAGCAGCGCGAGCACGACGGTCAGCACCACCACCGGCAGCCCGAGCCCCACCAGGCCGGTGGCGACCAGCACCGCGACGAGCCGGTCCGCCCGTTCGGCGATGCCGACGTCCGCCGTCATCCCCACGCCCTCGGCCCGGGCCTTGGCGTAGGGCACCACGCTGCCCAGGACCAGGCAGGCCAGCGCCAGCACGCCCGTGAGCCGGTCGTCGCCACCGCCGGTGAACCAGAGCACGAGGCCGCCGAACACGGCCGCGTCGGCGACCCGGTCGAGCGTCGAGTCGAGGTACGCGCCCCACGGCCCGGACCGGCCCGAGGCCCGCGCCATGATCCCGTCCAGGGTGTCGGAGAACACGAAGGCCGTGATCACCAGCGTCCCCGCGAGCAGGTGCCCGGTGGGGTAGAGCGCCAGGGCGGCGGTCGCCACACCGGCGGTGCCGACGATCGTGACGGCGTCCGGGCTCACCCCCAGACGCAGCAGACCGGCGGCCACGGGGCCGAAGAGCCTGGTGAAGAACGCGCGCGCGTAGCGGTTGAGCATCGGCGGTGAGCGTAGCGATGAAGCGCGCGCCAGCCTTGCGCCGTCGGCCAGGGGCGCGCCAGGCTCGGGGCCATGCCCGGCAAGCAGAGCGTGCGCAACGTCGTCCTCGTCGGGCACCCGGGGGGCGGCAAGACCACCCTCGCCGAGGCGGTGCTGGCCCGGACCGGGGCGGTCGCGCGCCAGGGCCGGGTCGACGACGGGACGACGGTCACCGACCACGAGGACATCGAGAAGCACCTCAAGCGGTCGGTGTGTCTCGCCGTGGCCGACGCCGTGGTCGCGGACGACGACCTCGCGGCGGGCACAGCCGGCGACCCGGTGCGGATCACCCTGCTCGACACCCCGGGGCACCCCGACTTCGTCGGTGAGCTGCGCGCCGGGCTGCGGGCCGCCGACGCCGCGCTCTTCGTCGTCTCGGCCGTGGACGGCATCTCCGCGGCCACCCGCCTGGTGTGGGAGGAGTGCGCCGCGGTGGGCATGCCACGCGCCGTCGTCGTCACCCACGTCGACCAGCCGCGCGGGGACTTCGAGGCCGTCGTCGAGATCTGCCAGCGCCTCTTCGGCGAGGGCTGCCAGGCCCTCTACCTTCCCGTGCACGCGGACGACGACAGCCCGGCCGGGCTGATCGGTCTCCTCACCGGCACCCTCCACGAGTACGCCGACGGGGCCCGCAGCGCGCGGCCCGCCGAGGCGCAGCACCTCGAGGCCACCAGCTCACGCCGCGCGGCGCTGGTCGAGGGGATCATCGCCGAGTCCGAGGACGAGACGCTGCTCGACCGGTACCTCGGCGGTGAGGACGTCGATGAGGCCACGCTGGTGGACGACCTGGAGACGGCCGTGGCGCGCGGATCCTTCCACCCGGTCCTGCCGTGCGTCCCCACCAGCGGGCTGGGTGTCGCCGAGGTCGTCGAGCTGCTGGTCCGTGGGTTCCCCGCCCCGGCCGAGCACCGCCTGCCTCCGGTCACCACCCCTGCCGGTGAGCCCCGCGAGGCGCTCTCGTGCGACGCCGCCGGCCCGTTGGTCGCCGAGGTGGTGCGGACCACGACCGACCCGTACGTGGGCCGCGTCTCGCTGGTCCGGGTGTTCTCCGGCACCCTGACGCCCGACTCCCCCGTGCACGTGTCCGGGCACCTGGTCGCGCGCCCGGCCGGTCACGAGGACTGGCACCCCGACCACGACGTCGACGAGCGGGTCGGCGCGCTGATGCGGCTGCAGGGGGCCACCGGGACCGCGGTCCCCCGGGCCGTCGCCGGCGACGTCGTCGCGGTCGCCCGGCTCAGGCACGCGGAGACCGGCGACACCCTCTCCGACCCCGAGGACCCCGCGCTGCTCGAGCCGTGGGTGCTGCCCGACCCGCTGCTGCCGGTCGCCGTGGCACCGCGCACGACGAGCGAGGAGAGCCGGATGGCCGACGGTCTGGCCCGGCTCCAGGCCGAGGACCCCACCGTGCGGCTCGAGGTCGACCCCGACACGCACCAGGTCGTGCTGTGGACCATGGGCGAGGCGCACCGCGACGTGCTGCTGGAGCGCCTGTCCACGCGGTCGGGCGTCGAGGTGGTCACGTCCCCCGTGCGCGTCGCCGTCCGGGAGACGTTCGCCGGCACGGCCTCCGGTCACGGACGCCATGTCAAGCAGTCCGGTGGCCACGGCCAGTACGCCGTCGTGGACCTCGAGGTCGAGCCGCTTCCGGAGGGGTCCGGGTTCGAGTTCGTCGACGCCGTCACCGGCGGCGCCGTCCCGCGCCAGTACATCCCGGCCGTCGAGAAGGGCGCCCGGGCGCGCCTGGCCCGCGGGCTGTCGGCGGGGTACCCGGTCGTCGACGTGAGGGTGCGGCTGCTCGGCGGCAAGGCGCACTCGGTGGACTCGTCCGAAGCCGCCTTCGCGACCGCGGCCGGCCTGGCGCTCGAGGACGCCGCCCGCGCCGCGGGCATCACGCTGCTCGAGCCGCTGGACGTCGTCACGACCGTCGTGGACGACGAGTTCCTCGGCGCGGTCCTCGCGGACCTGTCCGGACGGCGAGCGCGCGTCACCGGCACCCAGCCGGTCGGGTCCGGACGCACCAGCGTGGACGCCGAGGTCCCCGCCTTCGAGCTGACCAGGTACGCCGCCGACCTGCGGGGCCTGGGGCACGGCACCGGCTCGTTCGTGCGGGAGTACGCCCGCCACTCGCCCGCGCCCACCCACGTCGCCGCACGTCTCGCGGAGGTCTCGTAGGGTAGCGAGCATGTCCAGCCCGGCGCGCACGACGGCCGCGGCGGGGACGGCGGACGACGCCGGCCGGCTCGGCACCGGTGCGCGGGCCTGGCGGGCCGTGCTCCTCGTGGCGCTGGTGGCCGGCTTCCTCGGCGGGAGCCTGGTGGGCAACGACCACTGGTGGCCGTTCAGCCCGTGGCGGATGTTCTCCACCTCCACGTCACCGGACGCCTCCGTGACGGTGTCCGCGATCCAGGTGCAGGTCGCGGGCGACCCCACCTGGGTGAACACCGGTCTCAACCCCGAGAACGTCGGGCTGAACCGCGCCGAGGTCGAGGGCCGGCAGCTCGAGATCGAGGACGACCCCGCGATGCTCGGCACGCTCGCCGAGGCGCACGCGCGGCTGCACCCGGCCGACGAGGAGTGGACCGGCGTCCGCCTGGTGCGACGCTCGACCGTGCTGGAGGACCGCTCGCCGACGGGCGAGACCCGCGAGCGGGTGGTGGCCGAGTGGACGGCCTCCGGCGGCGGCCGGCTGGTGGACCAGTGACCCCCACCCCGCGACGATCAAGGAACTCCGCGACGATCAAGGACTTCGCGAAGGCGCCGCAGCGGCTGAACGCGTGGCTGTTCACCGAGATGCCGCTGGCCCGGGTCGCGCTGCTGCGGGTCGCCGTCTTCGCGTTCGTCGTGATCGACGTCCTGAAGCTGCACACGTCGGGGTACTTCCACGGCGCCGCGGACCCGGTCTGGTACAAGCCGCTCGTCATCGGCGAGATCCTCAGCCTGCCCGCGGCGACCCTGCTGATGGTGGGCCTGCTCAAGTGGGGCAGCGTCGTCTTCGCCCTAGCGGCGATGACCGGCAAGGCACCACGCGCGCTCGGCTGGGCGACGGCAATCTGCTGGACCTGGTACCAGTACGTGGCGTTCGCCTACGGCAAGGTCGACCACGACCGCGCGGACTTCGTGATCGCGCTGTTCCTGCTGCCGACCGTCGGGCTGGCCCACCTCAGCGACGAGCGCAAGAGCCAGGCCGCGGGGTTCGCCCTGCGCGCCGTGCAGCTCGCCGCCATCGCCACCTACTTCCTGTCCTCCATCGCCAAGATCCGCTTCGGGGGCTGGGAGTGGGTGAACTCGGCCACGATGGCGCGCGCCGTCGTCCGGCGTGGCACCTGGGTGTCCGACTGGATGCTGGACGTGCCCTTCCTGCTCCACGCCGCCCAGTGGGGGCTGTTCTCGGCCGAGCTGCTGTCGCCGGTGATCTTCTTCCTCTCCGAACGATGGCGACGGCGGATGGTGCTGGCCTGGTACCTGTTCCACGTCGCGACGTACGCGGCCATCACCATCGCGTTCTACCCGCACCTGGTGATGATGCTGGCCTTCCTCCCCCTCGAGGAGTACCGCGACACCGCCGTCTCGCGCTGGCGGCGATGGCGCGCGGCACGGGAGAACCAGACGACGTGACGGCGACGGCCTGGCGCTGGCGGGCGGCAGCAAGCCTGCTCGTCGGGCTCGGCGTGGTGCTGGGCACCGTCGTCGGCCACGACCGGTGGTGGCCGCTCGCCCCGATGGCCCAGTACGCCTTCGGCGTCGATCCGGACGGCGAGATCCGCTCGACCTACGTCGAGGGCGACACGACGGCCGGGACGACGGAGCGCGTGGTCTTCGGCATGGACGGGATCGGCCTCGGCCGGGCCGAGCTCGAGGGGCAGCTGGACCGGGTGATCGCCGACCCCTCGCTGCTGCAGGCGATCGCGGTCGCCCACTCCCGTCGGATGCCGGACCAGCCGGGTTACACCGAGCTGCGGATGAAGCAGCGCGTGTCCACCCTCGTCGACGGCGACGAGGCGTCCCGCGACGACGTGCTCTTGGCCGCCTGGGTGGTGCCCGACCCGGAGGACCCGCAGGTGCTCGACCGATGAGGGCCTTCCTGGCCCCCGCCCTGCCGCCCGCGCGCCTGGCGGTGCTGCGCGTGTGTGTCTACCTGTTCGCGATCGTGCACACCCAGCGGATCGCCAACGACCCCCTCGCGCACGCCGACGTGCCGGCGTCCCTGTACACACCAACCCTGCTGCGCGACTGGGCCCAGCTGCCCGCGGCCGGACAGACCTACATGCAGGTCCTGCAGGTCGTGCTGGTCGCGAGCGCGCTGGTGGCCGCCACCGGCCGCTTCCCGCGGCTGGCGGGCTGGGTCTGCTTCCTCGCCGTCCTCGACTGGCAGACCAACAACTTCGCCTACGGCAAGGTCGACCACGACTCGTTCGCGCTGATCGCGGCGCTCGCGGTGCTGCCCACGGTCGGCCGCGCGTCGTGGCGGCGCTGGCGGCCGGAGGACGGCGACGAGCGCGTCGGCTGGGCGTTGCGGGCCGTGCAGATGGCCGTGGTCGCCAGCTACTTCCTCGCGGCGCTGGCGAAGTTCCGGTACGGAGGCCCAGGCTGGGCGAACGGCGCGATCTTCTCGTGGGCCTTCTCGCGCCGGGGGTCCGAGCTCGCCCTCGAGCTGGCGGCCGTCCCGTACTTCCTCAAGATCGGTCAGTGGGTGCTGCTGCTTGCCGAGCTGTCGTCCCCGGCGATGCTGTGGCTCCGGGGCCGCTGGATCTGGCTGGCGGTCGGCTTCTGGGTGTCCTTCCACCTGGTGACCTACGTCGTGATCGGCATCCACTTCATGGCGCTCGCGGTGTGCCTGGTCGCCTTCCTCCCGGTGGAGCGTGCCGGCGAGCTGGTCGCTGCGGTCCGTGCCCCCCGCGCCGCTCGTGCCGCTCAGCCGGCCGACGAGGCGGGCCACGCGTCCGCGACCCGCTGACGGGTGTCGCCGAGCAGCTGGGGTAACGCCTTGGTGCGCCCCACGATCGGGAGAAAGTTGGAGTCACCGCCCCAGCGGGGGACGACATGCTGGTGCAGGTGCGCCGCGATCCCCGCGCCGGCCACACCGCCCTGGTTCATCCCCAGGTTGAAGCCGTGCGGCGCCGAGACCGCCGCGAGCACCCGCATCCCGGTCTGCGTCATCGCCGCCAGCTCGGCCGTCTCGCTCGCGGTCAGGTCCGGGTAGGCGGCCACGTGCCGGTACGGGCAGAGCATCAGGTGGCCCGGGTTGTAGGGGTAGAGGTTGAGCACGGCGAAGCACTCGGTCCCGCGCGCGACCACGAGCAGGCGCTCGTCGTCGTCCGCCCCCTGCCCCTCGGGCCGGACCCGGCAGAACGGGCAGCCCGGGCCGGGACCCGCGTCGGTCGGCTTGTCCTCGCCGGCGAGGTAGACCATCCGGTGGGGTGTCCACAACCGCTCGAAGCCGTCCGGCTCGCCCGCGTGGGTGCCGGCCTCCTCGACCTGCTCGTCGTTCATGCCGCCCATCATGGTGCGCCCCGCTACCGTGCGGCGGATGGGCACCGTCGGTGTGGTCGGGGTGGGTTCGATGGGCAGCGCACTGGCCGCGGGCTGGGTCGACGGCGGGCACCGCGTCGTCGTCTGCGTGGCCGGGCGCAGCGAACGGACGCGGGCCCTGGCCGCGAGCGCCGGCGTCGACGTGGTCGACACCTTGGCCGAGCTTGTCGCCGTCGCCGACGTCGTCGCGTCCGTCGTCCCGCCTGCTGCGGCGACCGCGGTCGGGACGGACCTGGCCGAGGCGGCACGCGTCGGCCGGGCACATCCGCTGGTGGTCGATCTCAACGCGGTGTCACCGGGCACCGTTCGCGAGGTCGCATCATGCCTCGCGCAGGGTGGCTGCGACCTCGTCGACGCCTCCATCTCCGGTGGCCCACCGGGCGCCGGCGACACGACGCGCGTCTACCTGAGCGGCGCCCGCGCCGCCGACGTCCTCGCGCTCACGAACCCCCGGATCGATGCCGTGGTGCTCGGGCCTGAGGTGGGGACGGCGTCCGCGCTGAAGATGTGCACCGCGTCGATGTACAAGGGCACCAAGGCGTTGGTGATGCACGCGCTGGTCACCGCCGAGGCGCACGGGGTCACCGACGCCTTCCTGGCCGACACCGCGCGGGCGTGGCCGGACGACGTCCCGCGCTGGCCGCGCGACGTCGCCGTCGCGTCGTCCAAGGCCTGGCGCTTCGTCGACGAGATGCACGAGGTCGCCGCCACCCAGCGTGAGGCAGGGCTGCCCGCCGCCCTGTTCGAGGGCGTGGCGGCGGCGTACCTGCAGGCGTCGCGGTCCGCGCTCGGGGCGACCCGGCCCGAGGACGTGCCCGGCGACGTCGACGCCGCGGCCGTCGTCCGCTCCCTCCGCCGTCCCCCTTCCTGAACCCGTCCTGTGTGCATCTTGCGCTGCCTCAGACGGCGTTGAGACCGCTCAAGGCGCACAGAGGACGGCGGGAGGCGTCAGACCTGGGTGCGGGTGCGGATGGCGTCCACGATCCGCTCGACGGCCTCCTCGACGGGGACACCGTTGTCCTGCCGACCGTCGCGGAACCGGAAGCTGACCGCGCCGGCCGCCACGTCGTCCGCGCCCGCGATCAGCTGGAACGGGACCTTCGCCTTGGTGTGGGTGCGGATCTTCTTCTGCATCCGGTCGTCGGAGTCGTCGACCTCGACCCGGACGCCGTGCTCGCGCAGCTTCTCGGCGACCCCGTGCAGGTAGTCGGCGAACTCGCCGGCCACCGGGACGCCGACGACCTGGACCGGCGCGAGCCACGGCGGGAACGCCCCGGCGTAGTGCTCGAGCAGCACCCCGAAGAAGCGCTCGATCGAGCCGAACAGCGCGCGGTGGATCATCACCGGCCGCTGCCGGGAGCCGTCGGCGGCGGTGTACTCCAGGCCGAACCGCTCCGGCAGAGTGAAGTCGAGCTGGATCGTCGACATCTGCCAGGTGCGGCCGATCGCATCCCGGGCCTGCACCGAGATCTTCGGCCCGTAGAAGGCGGCCCCGCCGGGGTCGGGCACCAGCTCCAGGCCCGACGCCTCGCCCACCTCGGCCAGGACCGCCGTCGCCTCCTCCCAGACGTCGTCCGAGCCCACGAACTTGTCCGGGTTCTTGGTCGACAGCTCCAGGTAGAAGTCGTCCAGGCCGTAGTCGGAGAGCAGGTCGAGGACGAACGTCAGCAGCGATGCCAGCTCGTCGCGCATCTGGTCGCGGGTGCAGAAGATGTGCGCGTCGTCCATGGTCAGGCCGCGCACGCGGGTCAGCCCGTGCACGACACCGGACTTCTCGTACCGGTAGACGGAGCCGAACTCGAACAGCCGCTGCGGCAGCTCGCGGTAGGACCGCCCGCGCGCCGCGTAGATCAGGATGTGGAACGGGCAGTTCATCGGCTTGAGGTAGTAGTCCTGGCCGGGCTTGGTCACGACGCCGTCTTCGTCGACCACGGCGTCGAGGTGCATCGGCGGGTACATCCCGTCGGCGTACCAGTCCAGGTGGCCCGAGGTCTCGAACAGCGCCGCCTTCGTGATGTGCGGGCTGTAGACGAAGTCGTAGCCCGACTCGGAGTGGCGGCGGCGCGAGTAGTCCTCCATCTCCTTGCGGACGACGCCACCCTTCGGGTGGAAGACGGCGAGCCCCGAACCGATCTCGTCGGGGAACGAGAAGAGGTCGAGCTCGGCGCCGAGACGCCGGTGGTCGCGGCGCTCGGCCTCCGCGAGCCGCTCGAGGTGCGCCCTGAGGTGGTCCTTGGTGGGCCAGGCGGTGCCGTAGACGCGTTGCAGCTGGGGGTTGGCCTCGCTGCCCCGCCAGTAGGCGGCGGCGGTGCGGAGCAGCTGGTAGCCGTTGCCGATCAGCCTCGTCGACGGCAGGTGCGGCCCGCGGCAGAGGTCCTTCCACGCCACCGAGCCGTCGCGCCGCAGGTTGTCGTAGATGGTCAGCTCGCCCGCGCCCACCTCGGCGTCGGCGCCCTCCGCGGCCTCGGCCACCCCGGGGCCCTTGAGGGAGATCAGCTCGAGCTTGTACGGCTCGTCGGCGAGCTCGACCGCCGCCTGTTCGTCACTGACCACGCGGCGGGAGAAGCCCTGCCCCTCCTTGATGATGCGCTGCATCACCTTGTCGAGCCGCTTGGTGTCCTCCGGGGTGAACGGCTCGGCGACGTCGAAGTCGTAGTAGAAGCCGTCCTTGATCGGGGGGCCGATGCCCAGCCGGGCGTCTCCGAACAGCTCCTGGACCGCCTGGGCCAGCACGTGCGCGGTCGAGTGACGCAGCACGTCGAGGCCGGCCGGCGACTCGATCGTCACGCCCTCGACGGCGTCGCCGTCCGACAGCGCGTGCGCCAGGTCCCGCAGCTCGCCGTTGACGCGCGCCACCACGACGGCGCCCGGGCCCCGCTGCGAGTCCGCGAACAGGTCGCCCGCGGTCGTGCCCGCGTCGACCGATCGCTCGCTTCCGGCGACGGACACGGTCAGCTGGGCAGGCACGGGAGGCTCCCTGAGGGATGGGTGACAGGTCCCGGGGATGCTATCGACGCACCCCCGGGGTCCCGCGAACGGTTTCAGCCCACCAGCCGGACGGCGTCCCCGACCGTCACGTCGCCGGGTGCCAGCACCTCCGCGTACACCCCGAGGCAGTGCTTGGGGGTGCGGGTGACCCGCAACCGGGCGCCGCCGACCGCGAGGGTGCGACCGACCCATCCCCGCTCGCCGCCGGGACCGTCGTCCAGGTCGAGCACGAGGTTGGCCCGGGGGTCGGGGTCGCAGCCGTCCGGCGCGTCCTCGGCGGCCTCGGCCCCGTGGCTGACGACGTGCACGGCGGCCACGTCGTGGTGGCGGCCGTCGGACTCGACGAGGCGCACCGCGCGGCCGGCGAGCAGCGACAGCGCACCCTCGGCGTCCGCGCCCGTCAGGCCGTCGGGCGAGCCGGGGACGTCGACGCGCAGCCCGTCGTCCGACACGCGGGCAGCGCTCTCGCGCAGCGACGGCGCCTGCCGGGCGGTGACCGGCTCGCCGTCCGGGCCTTGCAACGCCCAGCGACGGTCTGACGCCAGCCCCGTCGGGGTCACGGCGACGGCGTCCAGCCGCTCACCGGCGGCGGACTTGAGCGGGAAGCGCTGCAGCGAGCGCACGCGCCCGACGGTGGGTTCCATGGTGGGCGATACTGGGTTCGAACCAGTGACCTCCTCGGTGTGAACGAGGCGCTCTACCACTGAGCCAATCGCCCTGGGCCGTGCTGCGGCGACCCTACCGGATCGGTCGGGCCGACTCAGCCCAGGCCGGGCACGCCGGTGAGGAAGTTCGTGACGCCGTCCGGAGCGAAGCCGGGGATGCCGAACAGGCGCAGCGAGAACCAGACCGCGACCGCGATGCAGGCCACCGTGAAGACGCCCCCCAGAGCGCGGACCCACACCGGCTGACGCCCCGTCCAGTGGGCCAGCTCGCGGACCCTGTCCTTGGCCCACTCGAGCAGGCGCTGCGCCCACTCGAACTCGCTGGCCAGCACGGCGAGCCCGATCAGGGCCAGTGGGATGCCTCCGGGACCCGGCAACCAGCCGGTGGCTCCCGCGAGGAGGATGAGGAGGAGCCCCAGGAAACCGACAGCACCGCGGTAGATGCGGCGCTTGCGGGGATCTGCCCGGATCCTGCGGCGCCATTCCCAGCGGTCGTCCTTGGCGTCCAGCAGCACCGGCACGTCACCGTGATCGTGACCCTCGGCCGGCTCGGCCGAGGCGTCGGTGGTCCCCCTCGTCGTGTCCACCAGGTAAGGGTAGGTCGGAGGCGCCGCCGACGTCCTGGTGGCAGCACCCGAGTCGGGCTGCCGCCCGCCACCGTGCCGGGATCGTCCCGCCTTGGGCGGAACCTCCCAGCGGTTTTGGTCAAGCCTTCGCCAAGACGGCCCGCCGGGCGTTTGGCTCCGCGACGGTGGGGGCACTTCACGGTTGCGGCAACCCGCTGCGGAGAACCGGAGGTCATCGTGTCCCTGTCTGGCCACCCCGACGTCGACACCGCCGTCGAGTTGCGCCTCGTGGTCCCGGACGCCGACGCGGTCTCGCTGCCCGTCGCCCTGCGGTACGCGCTCACGGACCCGTTCGCCGTCACGGTCGCGTTCCACGGGGACGACGTCAGCGTCGAGTGGGTGTTCGCCCGCGAGCTGCTCCTGACCGGACTGGAGCACCCCTGCGGCGACGGCGACGTGCACGTGTGGCCGTCGTGGCGCAGCGGCCAGGACCTGGTGCTGATCGCCCTGTCCTCCCCGGACGGCCGGGCTGTGCTCGAAGCCGACGCCACCGACCTGCGCACCTTCCTCGACGCCACGGTCGCCCTGGTGCCGCCCGGGGACGAGATCACGCACGTCGACCTCGACGCCGCGATCGCCGCGCTCCTGGTCTAGTCGTCACATCGGGTCCGGGTCGGCCGCGCTGCGGCGGGCGAACAGCTCCACCGCCGCGGTAGCCAGGCCGCCGTCGACGAGCGG
Organism: Actinomycetales bacterium; assembly: GCA_035646835.1. Taxonomy (GTDB): domain Bacteria; phylum Actinomycetota; class Actinomycetes; order Actinomycetales; family DASROP01; genus DASROP01. Next base: position 32,824 of record DASROP010000143.1, read on the forward strand.
CCGGCCGTCCATGTGCGCGAGAACCTGCACGTCCCGGGTGGACGACGTCAGCAGGACCTGCTCCGCGGTGGCGAGGACGTCGAACGGCAGGTCGCGCTCGACCACCGGCAGGCCGTCGGCGGCCGCCCACTCCAGCAGCAGTTCCCGCGTGATCCCGGCCAGGCACCCGGACGACAGCGGCGGCGTGACCAGCAGGTCGCCGTCCGCCACGAGAACGTTCGAGCCGGTGCCCTCGCACAGTTCGCCGCGCGTGTTGGCGAACAGCGCCTCGGCCCCGCCGCGCTCGGTGGCGTAGGCCAGGGCGACGACGTTGTCGGCGTACGACGTCGTCTTGATCCCCGCGGTGGCGGATCGCTCGTTGCGCGTCCACGGGACGCGGACGGCGCCCGCGCGGGCCGGCCACGGCGAGGTCTCCTCTGCGGCGACGACGAGGGTGCCGCCGCCTGGGGTGCGGCCCGAACCCAACGGCCCGGAACCGCCAGTCCACGTGATCCGTAGGCGACCGAGCGCCAGGTGCTTCGCGCCCAGCACGGCGCCGACGGCGTCCCGCACGGCGGCGTCGTCGGGTACGGGCAGGCCCAGCCCGCGGGCCGAGCGGTCCAGCCGTCGCAGGTGTCGCGTGAGGGCGAACGGAACGCCGTCGGCGACCTTGCAGGTCTCGAAGACGCCGTCCCCGACGATGAGGCCGTGGTCCAGCGCGGGCACGCGGGCGGCGTCCGGACCCGTCACCTTTCCGTCGACCCAGACCACCGGTCCTGTCGTCTCGAACATCCCCCGATCGTGCCAGCCCCTGGTTGGACCGGCGCACAGCCGCTCGGTTAGAGTCGGCGCGCACACCTGAGGTCCGCAGTCTGACCTCGGGAGTCGTGCGGACGTGGCTCAGTTGGTAGAGCATCACCTTGCCAAGGTGAGGGTCGCGGGTTCGAATCCCGTCGTCCGCTCGGAACGCGGTGGAGTGGCCGAGAGGCGAGGCAACGGCCTGCAAAGCCGTCTACACGGGTTCGAATCCCGTCTCCACCTCGGAGCACCTGGGGCGATTGGCGCAGCGGTAGCGCGCTTCCCTGACACGGAAGAGGTCACTGGTTCGATCCCAGTATCGCCCACCAGCATCACC
>DASROP010000144.1:0-25156 GCA_035646835.1 Actinomycetales bacterium
AGCACCTCGGCGCCGGAGCGGACCATGGCCCGCCGTGGCGCCGTCCGCATCACCGCCAGCTCGTCGGCGAGGCTCGTGGACCCGTCGAGGAACGCCAGCACGCGCTGCGGCGGGTTCCGCTCGAAGAGGCGGGCGAAGAAGGCCGGACCGTCCAGGTGCCCGGCGTCCAGGCCACGCAGCATCGCCGCGTCCATCAGGGCGTGGCGGCGCGGGTATGCCCTGGGGGGCAACGGGTCCCGGGCACCGCGCAGCGCCAGCGCCACTGAGCGCGCCTGCCGCTGCATCGCCGCGAACGTGTACCCGGTCGACGCGCGGGTCGCGCCGCCCGCGGTGCCGAGCCTGAACGCGCGCGGGCCCGCCCGTCGCGCGAACACGCCGTCCGTCATCGGGATCACGCCCTGCTCGACGTGCGTGACCTCGTGCGGCACCGGCCCCAGCACCGCCGCCAGGTAGTGCGACAGAGCGGCGGTGTAGCCCTCGTCGTCCAGCACCGCAGGGGAGAACTCGGTGTACTCGACCAGCGCGGTCCGCGCGTCGAGCGGCAGGCAGTACCCGAACGAGAGCCCGCGCGCCGGCTGCGGAGTGGTGAAGTCCATCAACGTCGGCAGGTCGGCATCGAAGGCATCGGTCCCGGTGCGGACGACGGCGCCGCGGAAGTGCTGCAGCAGCGTCGTGACGCCGGGTCGCCGCGGCTGGGCGGGCCTCGAGTCGAAGACCCACCGCGCCGTGACGTCACCGGCCGGGGTGCGGACGACGACCCGCTCGCCGTCGTCGTCCAGCGAGGTGGCGCTCGCCTCGAGGTGCGCGACGTCGAGGGCGCCGGTCTCGCGCGCGACCAGCCCGTAGTAGTCGCTGCTGCGCAGCATCGCGTAGCGCATCGGGGCCAGGTCCAGCTCGAGGTGGGAGCCGGGGGCGACCACGCGCACCCGCGACCACGACCGGGCCAGCGCCTCGTCGACGTCGCTCGTGCCGTCGTCCCAGAAGCACCAGGTGCGGTCGTCGGGCCGGTCCCGCAGCCGCCGTACCGGGTCGACCAGGGCGACCCTCAGCCGCGCCGGGCCTCGCAGAGCGATCTGGTGCAGCAGGCTGAGGCCCGCGCCGCCGGCACCGACGATCGCGACGTCCACCTCGTGCGCCACCACCCGCGCATCCTCCCCCACCCCACTGATCGTCGGACCGTTCTGGTCGCGATGACAACCAGTACGGTCCGACGATCAGTGGGGTTGCCGTCAGTGGAAGCGGCGACCCTCGTCGCGGCGGTACGCCCACGCCGCCAGCAGCGCCGTGGCGACAGCCCAGATCAGCAGGACGACGACGGCGCGGGCGGGCACGTCGGTCCCGGTGACCACGCCGACCACGAGGTCGCGGCCGGCCCGCGAGGGCAGCAGCACCGAGATGCTGTTCAGCCAGTCCGGGAACACCTGCGGCGGCAGGAACAGCCCGCCGCCGAACGCCATCGGGAACAGCACCACCTGCGCGACCGGCACGGAGGCCTTCACCGGCAACGAGTAGCCCATCGCCAGCCCGATGCCGAGGAACGGCAGCCCCGCCGCGACGAGGGCGAGCACCCCGACCAGCAGGTCGGTGACGCTCACGGTCGCCGCCGTCAGCAGTGCCGCCAGGAGCACGACGGGGAGCACTCCGAGCAGGGAGAACAGGGTCCCGTTGAGCATCCGGCCGACCATCCGCGGGGCGACACCGGCGGGCAGGGTGCGCACGTACGGGTCCCAGGGCGTGGACCGGTCCTCCGAGACACCGACCCCGAACGTGAACAGGCACACGCTGATCACCGCGAAGAGGGACAGCTGCGCGGTGGCCGCCGTCGCGAACACCGGGTTGTCGGCGACGGCGCCCTGAGGGATCACGAAGAACAGCAGGGAGAGCGCCGGGAACATCATCGTGCCGATCACCGCGATCGGGACCCGGACGGTCTCCAGGAACAGGAAGCGGGTGTGGGTCAGGGCCAGGTTCATCGTGCGGCTGCCTTCTCTCGTGCGGTCTGTGCCCGGTCGCCGGTCAGCGCCAGGAACGCCTCCTCGAGCGAGGCCCCGCGGACCTCGAGCCCGCTGAACTCCAGGCCGCTGACGACCAGGTCGCGGACGAGGGCGTCGGCGTCCGGCGTGTACAGGTGGTGGACGCCGTGCTCGCTGGAGTGCCGGACGACCCCCGGCAGGTCGGGCGCGGCCGGGCTGCGCAGGCTGACGCGGCGCAGGTCCACCGAGGCGCGGACGGCGTCCAGGGTGTCGTCCGTGACCACCCTGCCGTCGTCGATGACGACGACCCGGTCGGCGAGCGCCTCGACCTCCTCGAGGTAGTGGCTCGTCAGGAGCACGGTGCCACCGGTCTCCCCGAAGGCGCGGACGCCGTCCCACAGCGAGCGGCGCGCGTCGACGTCCAGCCCCGTCGTCGGCTCGTCGAGGATCACCAGGCGCGGCCGCCCGACGAACGCGAGCGCGACGGCGAGCCGGCGTTTCTGGCCGCCGGACAGGCTGCCGGTCTGGCGGCGCTGCAACCCGTCGAGCCCGAACCCGTCGAGCAGCTCACCGAGCGACATCGGGTCCGCGTAGTGCCGGGACACGAAGTCGACGACCTCGCCCACGCGCAGGGTGGCGGGCAGCCCGGTCTCCTGCGGTGTGCTGCCGAGGCTGCGACGGCTGGCCGGGTCGCGCGGGTCGCCTCCGAAGAGCTCGACACGGCCGGACGTCGGGCGCCGCAGTCCCAGCAGCAGGCTGAGCAGCGTCGTCTTGCCGGCGCCGTTGGGCCCCAGCAGCCCGACGATCTGCCCGGCGGGCACGTCGAGGCTGACGCCGTCCAGGGCGCGGGTGGAGTCGAAGTCCCTCGTCGCGTCGACGGCGCGGGCGAGCAGGTCGGTCACGGTGCCTCCTCGGGCAGTGTGGTCAGCAGCTGCCTCAGGGCAGCGACGTAGTCGTCGAACGCGCGCCGGCCGGACGGCGTCAGCTCGACGTAGGTGGCCGGCGTCCGGCCCTGGTGGGTCTTGGTGACGGCGACGTAGCCGGCGTCCTCGAGCTTGCGCAGGTGGGTGGAGAGGTTGCCCGCGGTCATCTCCAGCAGCTGCTGCAGCCGCGGGAACGACAGCCGGTCGCCCGACGGGAGCGTCGCCAGGGCGGTGGTGACCTTCAGCCGGGCCTGGGCGTGGATGACCGGGTCGAGCTCGACCTGCGCCGTCATCTGGCGGCACCCCGGCGACGGCGGACGGCGAACCACGCGGCCGCGGCCAGCATGCCGCCGCCCCCGGCGAGCGACAGGACGAGGTAGACGCCGGGCAGCCCAGCGAGTGAGCCGAGGCTGGTGCTGGCCAGGATCCAGACGCCGAGCCCGAACTGGAACCGGTCCTGCCACAGCGCCCCGCCCACCATGTAGAGGACGCCGACCAGCAGGCCGGGGAGCGTCGTCCAGAGCATGTCGAGCGCCTCGTCGGAGACGCCGAGGCGTTCGGCCGACGCGATCAGGACCGGTAGCGCGGCGAAGGCGAGCATCCACGTCCATCCGTACATCGCGCCGGTGACGCTGGAGACCCCCCTCAGGCCGCGGGTCGCCCGGGCGATGTGGACCGCCGTCAGCACCGCGGCGGCCACCAGCAGCGCGAGCAGCGCGCCGACGGCACCCTCGTGCGGCAGGTCGATCAGGGGATCCGACCCCGCGGTGGCGTAGAGCCCCGCGAAGCCGATCAGCCACGCGAGACCCCAGACGGAGTAGAGCAGCCGCTCGTCGACGTCGAGTGCGGAGGCGACCCTGGCGTGCTGCTCCTCGATCAGCGCCAGCCGGTCCGCCGCCGCGAGCGGGCGGGCGTCGTCGTCCTGGGTCATCGGCTTCTCCGTCATCGGTCCCTCAAGGTTTGCCCTGCAAAGTTCTCTGACTTTGTACCGCAAACCCGGGGGGTGGGCGCAAGCGCCGCTCGGCGGGCGCGGTCCTGTCCACCCCGAGACGGTGGGCAGGACCGTGCCCGCCGCCGTGCCGGGCAGGGGGGACCTGGTGTCCACCTCGGGGGCGACCGGGGTCCGTCCGACCGCGCTGGCACGGGACGGTCCACCCCTGAAGGTCGCAAGGGCTGCCCGCCGGAGCGGGCGCCTCGGACGGTAGCGACCCCACGGCCCGGCGGCAACAACCCGGCTTGCGGTCCGTGCCCGCCGGCCTCAGGCTGCACCCGTGCCGGCCGACGACCCGCCTCGTAGCGCGGACGACGTCACGCTGGTCCTGACGGAGCTCGCCGGCGTGCTCGTGCACGCCAGGGGCGTCGAGGACACGCTGCAGCGCATCATCGACGTGGCCGTCACGGTCATCGACGGCTGCGACGCGGCGGGCGTCACGATCACCGCCGGAGACCGGCCGCGGACCGCCGCCCACACCGACGAGCGCACCCTGGCGATCGACTCCGACCAGTACCGGTCCGGCGAGGGGCCGTGCCTGGAGGCCGCGGCGGCACAGGAGATGCGAAGGGTCGACGTCGCCGGGGCGATGGACCGCTGGCCGGACTTCACGCGGGCTGCCGTCGCCGACGGCGTGCGGTCGTTCCTCGCCGCGCCGCTCGGCGTGGGCGGGGAGCCGCTCGGTGCCCTGAACCTCTACTCGCGCAACGAGGACGGCTTCGGAAACCTCGACGAGGCGTTCGTCGCCCTGCTGGCCGGCCAGGCGTCGTCGGCGATCGCGAACTCGTTGCGGTACGCCGACGCCGTCGCCCTCACGGAGCAGCTCGAGGGCGCGCTGGAGTCGAGGATCGTGATCGAGCAGGCCAAGGGCGTGCTGATCGGTGCGCTCGGCGTCGACGCCGAGCGGGCGTTCGACCTGCTGCGCCAGGGCTCCCAGCGGGCGAACACCAAGTTGCGTGACGTGGCCGCCGGGGTGGTGGCCGAGGCCGTCGCCGGGCGCCCGCCGTCCATCCCCTGACCGAGGTCACGGATCGGCGAGCAGTCGCTCGACCAGGACGACGTCCCGCCAGCGGCCGTCCAGGCGCGCGTGCCGCCGGTGGATGCCGACCTCGGCGAAACCCAGTGCGGCACACAGGGAACGACTGGCGCGGTTCTCGACGAACACGCGGCTGGTGACCTTGTGCAGGCCCGCGTCCCGAGCCGCCTGGAGCAGACCCGCGAGCAGGACGGTGCCGGCGCCTCGTCCGCGGACGGTCGTGTCGACGTAGACCGAGAACTCCGCGATGCCGCTGTACACCGGTCGGGCCGAGTAGGGCGACAGCCAGGCCGCCGAGACGACGCTGCCACTGTCGTCGACGCCGACGAGGGTCACGTGCTCGGGTCGTGCCGAGCGCATCCGGGCCAGGACGTCGTCCGCCGTCCTCGGCTCGGTCTCGAACGTCGCGCCTCGCTCGGCGATGCCCGCGCTGTACAGGCGGGCGATCCCCTCGGCGTCCTCGGCGTGCGCATGCCGCACCGAGATGGTCACGGCCGCGCCGACGCCATCAGCTCACGCAGGACGTCGGGGACGGGGGTGGGACGACGGGTCGTCCGGTCGACGTAGACGTGCACGAACGTGCAGGTCGCCACCGGTCCGGCGTCCGGCCCGTCGTCGTCCCGAAAGACGCCCAGGGCGTACCGGACGCTGGTGGTCCCCAGCCGGTCGACCCGCAGCGCGACCGTCAGCGCGTCGGGAAACGAGACCGGCCGCAGGTACCGGCACGACGTCTCGACGACGAGCCCGATCGCGGGCAGGTCGCGCACGTCGGTGCCGCTCGCCTCGATCAGCCAGCCGTTCACGGCGGTGTCGACGAAGCCGTAGAACTCCACGTTGTTGACGTGTCCGTAGTGGTCGTTGTCGTTCCAGCGGGTCGGCACGGCCCGGTGCACGGGGAACGACGAGAGCGTCTCGGGTGCGTCCATGCACCGATTGTGGCGGTCTGGCGCTGTGCTGCCGGCGCACCTAGCGTGTCCTCCAGCGACCACGACTCACACCAGGAGGCTCCGCCGTGACCGACAACCCGCTCCAGAACGTCACTTTCCCCAGCAACGGCGACACCGCGCACGGCTACCTCGCCGTCCCCGAGTCGGGCAGCGGCCCCGGGGTCGTGGTGATCCAGGAGTGGTGGGGGCTGACCGACCACATCGCCGACGTGACCAACCGGCTGGCGGCCGAGGGCTTCGTCGCCCTGGCGCCGGACCTGTTCGGGGGCAGGACGACGCACGACGCGGACGAGGCCGGCCAGCTGATGCAGGACCTGCCGGCCGACAAGGCCGCTCGCGACCTCGGCGGGGCCGTCGACTACCTGCTCGCCCACGACGCCGTCACCGGGGACGCGGTCGGCACGGTCGGCTTCTGCATGGGCGCGGACTTCGTGCTCGCCCTCGCCGCGCAGCGGGGCGACACGGTGCGGGCCGCCGTCCCGTACTACACCGTCGGGGCCGGGGACGCTCCCGACTTCTCGCGCATGACGGCCGACGTCCAGGGCCACTTCGGCTCCGACGACGCCTTCTTCCCGGCCGACAAGGCCCGCGAGCTTGCCGCCACGATCGAGTCGCAGTCGGGCAAGGCGCCGGACTTCCGGTTCTACCCGGCCGGCCACGCCTTCCACAACGACGAGAATCTGCTCGGGACCTACGACCCGGAGTCCGCCCGCGAGGCGTGGGACGCGACGGTCGGCTTCCTGCGCGCCAGGCTCACCCCACAGTGATCAAGCACTTCGTTCCCCCGACAGCAGGCGGTTGAGCCGGGGGGCGATCTGACCATGGGCTCCGGCGAGGGTGACGCGCATACAGGTGCTCGATGACGTATGCTCGTATGCATGCGGACGACGATGAACCTGCCGGATGGTCTGATGGAGCAGGTGCGGGCCAGGGCCACCTCGTCGGGTCGGACCACGACGAGCGTGGTCGAGGAAGCTCTGCGGCTGCTCCTCGACACAGCGCCTGCCAGTTCGGCGCGGGGCCCTCTCCCGAGCTACGGGACGGCGGGCGGCCGTCTGCTCGTCGACCTCGCCGACCGTGAGGCCGTGTGGGCGGCGTTGGACGACCTGCCGTGATCCTCACCGACGTGAACGTGCTGGTCTACGCCTTCCGCCGGGAGGCCGACGAGCACGAGGTGTACGCGGGCTGGCTCGCGCGGGTCGTCGACGGGGAGGATGAGCTGGCGCTGCACGACGTCGTCCTCTCGGGCTTCGTCCGGATCGTGACCAACCCCCGGTTCGTCGCCGACCCGGCGCCGGCGGCAGCGGCCCTGGCCTTCGTGGCGCGGATGCGCGCGGCCGCGCGCGCCCGGTGGATCATGCCCGGTCAGCAGACCTGGGAGGCCCTCGGCCGCCTGGTGGACGGCGACCGTGGCATCCGCGGCAACCTGGTACCCGACGCGCACCTGGCGGCGACGGCCATCGCGCACGGATGCCGCCTGGCCACCGCCGATCGGGGCTTCGCGCGGTACCCGGGCCTTCGGTGGTTCGACCCGGCCACCGGTTGACCTCGAGCGCGGTCGAGGTCGTAGCGTGCCGGGCATGTCCCGTGAACCCCGTCTCGCCAGCCAGACCAACAAGAGCGTCCTGGTGACGCTGAAGCGCGACGGCCGGCCCCAGCTGTCCAACATCAACCACGCCTACGACGCGCGCACGCGAACGGTGCGGATCTCGGTCACGGACGACCGGGCCAAGACGCGCAACCTGCGTCGCGATCCTCGCGGCAGCCTCCACGTCGCCAGCGACGACTTCTGGTCGTGGGAGGTGCTCGAGGGAACGGCCACCCTGTCGGAGGTGACGACGGACCCCCACGACGAGGCCGCCGAGGAGCTGGTGCGGCTCTACCGCGACGTCGCCGGCGAGCACCCCGACTGGGATGAGTACCGGCAGGCGATGATCGACGACCGGCGCCTCGTCGTCCGGCTACACGTCGAGCACGTCTACGGATCCGGGGGCTGAGGACTAGAGTCGTGGTCAGACCGTGCGGGGCCAGCCAAGCGCTTCGGCGGTCAGGGAGCGCGCCATGTCAGACAAGTCCCCTCGCAAGAACATGTCGAAGAAGTCGGGCAAGAGCCTCAAGGAGAAGCGCGCCGACAAGCGCGCCAAGAACTCCCCGACGCCGGACGCGCTGAGCCAGATCAAGCGCTGAGCCAGATCAAGCGCTGAGCCGAGTCCGGCTCCCGGTCAGGCCGGGTAGGAGTGCACCTCGGTCGCCTTGACCGATACCCACACCGGGGTGCCCGGCTCCAGGTCCAGCTCGGCGACGGCCGCGGTCGTGACGTCCGCCAGGACGCCGGGCGCTCCGTCCACGCGCACGCGGACCGTTGAGGCGTGCCGTTCCAGGCCCGCGACGGTGCCCGACCAGGTGTTGCGGGCCGAGGACTCCGGCCGTGACCGATGCAGCGCGACCGCGTGCGGAGCGAACGCGCAGAAGACCTCGCCGTCCCGCTCGTCGATGGTGGTTATTGCGCCCCCGCCCTCCAGCTGCACCCTCGCTCGCACCGACCGACCGCGGTACAGGTTGAGGCCGACCAGGTGCGCGGCGTATTCCGAGCGCGGTGACCGCGCCACCTCGACCGGCGTGCCGCGCTGCACCACCTGCCCGTGCTCGACGACGACGAGGACGTCGGCGAGAACCATCGCGTCCAGGGGGTCGTGCGTGACGAGCACGGTGCAGCCGCCGAAGTCCCGGAGGTGGCGGCGCAGATCGGAGCGCATCGAGAGCCTGGTCTCGGCATCGAGGGCGGCGAGCGGCTCGTCGAGCAGCAGCATCGCCGGCTCGGTCACCAGGGCCCGGGCCAGCGCGACCCGCTGCGCCTGGCCGCCGGAGAGCTGCCCGGGCCGCGAGTGCGCCAGGTCGCCGAGCCCCACGCGGTCGAGCCACGCGTTCGCACGCGCCACGGCCTCCCGGCGTCGGACACCCACTGACCTCGGCCCGAACGCGACGTTGTCGACCGCGCTCAGGTGCGGGAACAGCAGGTAGTCCTGGAAGACCATTCCGACCCGCCGGCGCTCGACCGGTACCGCCGAGCGGCCGTCGTCCAGGCAGGTGCCGTCGAGCGTGATCCGCCCACGGGACAGAGGAACCAGGCCGGCGAGGGCACCCAGCGCCGTGGTCTTGCCGGCTCCGTTCGGTCCCAGCAGAGCGACCACCGTGCCAGGGTCGACGTCGAGGTCGAGGTCGAGCGAGAAGCGGCCGCGATCGACGCGGATCTCCGCGTGCAGCCCGGTCACGACGTCGACCCCGCGACCCACCGGTCCCGCAGGCTGACCAGTACCAGCACGGAGACGGCGAGCAGGACGAGTGACAGCACGATGGCCACCTCCGGATCGGTCTCCAGAGCGAGGTAGACGGCGATCGGCATCGTGCGGGTGGTGCCGGGGAAGCTGCCGGCGAAGGTGATGGTGGCCCCGAACTCGCCCAGCGCCCGGGCGAAGCAGAGCACCGCTCCGGCGGTGACGCCGGGCGCCACCAGCGGCAGGGTGACCCGCCGGAAGATGGTCAGGCGGGAGGCGCCGAGGGTGGCCGCGGCGTCCTCGTACCGGCGGTCGACGCCGCGCAGGGCTCCCTCGACCGCGATCACCAGGAACGGCATGGCCACGAACGCCTCGGCGATCACGACCGCGGCCGTGGTGAACGGCAGCGTCACGCCGAACCACTGGTCCAGGTACTGGCCGACCAGCCCGCCCCTGCCGAGCAGGAAGAGCAGGGCGACCCCGCCGACCACCGGCGGCAGGACCAACGGCACGGTCACCAGGGCGCGCAGCAGCCGGCGTCCCGGGAAGGTCACGCGGGCCAGCACCCAGGCGAGGGGGACGCCGAGCACCAGGCACGCCGCCGTGGCCAGGGTGGCCGTCACGAGCGAGAGCCGCAGGGCGTCGAGCACCAGCGGGCTGAGCAGCTGCGACGGCAGGGTCGCCCAGGGGGCGCGAACGAGCAGCGCCGCGAGCGGCAGCACGAGGAAGGCGAGGGCGATGGCGGCGGGCGCGACCAGCACCGGCGGCAGTCCGGTGCCCCTCCGTCGACGCCGTCGCTCAGGGCGCGTCGAAGCCGGCATCGGCGAGCACCGCCTGACCGTCCGCGGAGAGCACGTAGTCGACGAACGCCTGGGCCGCCTGCGGGTTCGGGGCTCCACGCAGGACCGTGATCGGGTAGTCGTTGACCGCCTGGTCGGCGTCCGGGACGTCGATCCCCTCGACGGCGTCGCCGGCCGCGTCGACGTCGGTGCGGTACACGAGGGCCGCGTCGACCTCTCCGAGGCGGACCTTGCTGAGGACCGCCCTGACGTCCTGCTCGAGCGTGTCGGGCGCCGCCGTCGTCCCGTCGGCGTCGAGGACCCGCAGGGCGGCGGCCCCGCAGGGCACCTCGGGCGCGCACAGGGCGATCGCCAGGCTCTCGTCGGCCAGGTCGGCCAGACCCGTGACGTCGCCGGGATTGCCTGGGGGGACAGCGATCTGGAGCCGGTTGCGCGCGAAGACCACGGGCTCGGTGGCGTCGGCCCCGGCGTCGGTGACGGTGGCCATGGTGTCCGTACTCGCCGAGGCGAAGACGTCGGCGGGCGCGCCGGAGGTGACCTGCGCGGCCAGCGAGGAGCTGCCCGCGAAGCTGAACGCGATGTCGACGTCCGGGTGGAGCGCGGTGAAGTCGTCGCCGATCGCCTCGAACGACTCGGTGAGCGACGCCGCCGCCAGCACGGTCAGGGTGCCGCCGAGCCCCTCGGTCCCCTCCCCGGCCGGCTCCGCCGGTGCGCAGCCGGCCAGGGCGAGGACGCCGGCGATGAGGGCAGTCGTCCTCACCTCGGCGCCGGTGTCTCGACGACGACCGCCGTGGCCTTGATCGTCGCGGTGGCGAGCGTGCCGACGTCCAGGCCGAGCTCGTCGGCGGCCTCCCGGCTCATCAGGGACACGACGCGGAAAGGGCCGGCCTGCAGGTCCACCTGGGCCATCACGCCGTCCTTGGTGACCTTGGTGACGATGCCCGGCAGGCTGTTGCGGGCGGACCGGTGACTGGGCCCGGGAGCGTCGGCCAGCTCCTGGGCCAGCACCGCGAGCGCGCGGCCGTCGATGACCTGGCGGCCGCGTGAGCCGGTCGACACGTCGAGCCGGCCCTGGTCGGCCCACCGCCGCACGGTGTCGTCGCTGACCCCGAGCAGTCGCGCCGCCTCACTGACCCGCAGTTGCGTCACGAATCAGACTCTAGAGCCGTAGTTGCGGAATGGGAAGGCAGGATGACCGGGTGGAGGATGGTGGCATGCGAGCACTGCTGCCGACGCCCGGAGCGCCGTACGGCGTGAGCCTGCGGGAGGCGCGCGACCCGCGGCCACGCCCCCACCAGGTGCTGGTCGACGTCGCGCACGCCGCGCTGAACTTCGGTGACGTCAACGCCGTCCGCTCCGGCGGGCACACCTCCGGGGCGGTCCCCGGCTGGGACGCGGCCGGCGTCGTGCGCCAGGCGGCCGCGGACGGTTCCGGGCCGCCGGTGGGGTCCCGCGTCGTCGGCTTCGGGCCGGACGGCGCGTGGGCCGAGCTGCGGGCCGTCGCGACGCGCGAGCTGGCCGTCGTGCCCGACGACGTCGACCTCGGTGCCGCGGCCGCTCTTCCGGTCTCCGGCGTCAGCGCCCTGCGGGCCCTGCAGCGCTCCGGCACGCTCCTCGGGCGCCGGGTCCTCGTCACCGGCGCGTCCGGGGGCGTCGGCCGCTTCGCGGTCCAGCTGGCGGCCCGGGCGGGCGCGGCCGTGATCGCGTCCGCGTCGCGCGGGGACGGGCTGGCCGAGCTCGGCGCGGCGGAGGTCGTGGCGACCCCGGCGGACGCCGGCACCGCTGACGTCGTGATCGAGACGGTCGGCGGCGCGCAGCTGGTGCAGGCCTGGGACGTGCTCCAGCCGGGTGGGGTGCTGCAGAGCGTCGGCTGGGCGTCTCGGGAGCCGGCCACGTTCCCGCCCTACGGCACCGTCGGGGAGCCGAAGTCACTGACGGCGTTCCAGGCGGGCTCCGGCTACGGCGGAGACCTGTCCGTCCTGCTCGGTCTCGTCGCGGCCGGCGACCTGGTCGTGGACGTCGGCTGGCGCGGGTCGTGGACCCGGTTCGACGAGGCGGCCGCGGCGCTGCTGGAGCGCCGGGTCGCCGGCAAGGCCGTGCTCGACGTCGACTGACCGAGCCCGGCGCTCGCCCGGCTCGGTGAGCGGTCGAGCCGTGCGCGATCATGCCGGGGTGGAACAGAGCGGTTGGGCCGAGATCACGACCGCCGACGAGCTGCGGGCCCTGCTCGGCGAGCCGTCGGCTCGGGTCGCCAGCAAGGACCGGGCCCGGCTGGACGACGTGCACCGCCGCTGGCTGGCGGCGTCCCCGCTCTGCCTGGTCGCGACGTCGGCGGACGACGGCACCTGCGACGTGTCACCGAAGGGCGATCCGGCCGGCTTCGCGCTGGTCCTCGACGACACGACCATCGCCCTGCCGGAGCGGCCGGGCAACCGCCGCGCCGACGGCTACCTCAACCTGCTGACCAACCCGCACGTGGGGCTGCTGTTCCTGGTCCCGGGACGCGGCGACACGCTGCGCGTCAACGGCCGGGCACGCCTCGTGCGCGAGGCCCCCTTCTTCGACCGGATCGTGGTCAAGGGTCACCGGCCGCTGCTGGCCCTCGTCGTCGACGTCGAGCAGGTGTTCTTCCACTGCGCCAAGGCCTTCATGCGCTCGGCCCTGTGGCAGCCCGGCACGTGGGAGCCGGACGCCGTCGACTCCCGGGCGCAGATCGCCCGACGCCTGGAGCGCCCGGACGAGCCACTCGCCGACCTCGAGCGCTACTACGGCGCCACCTACGCCGATCGCCTGTACCGCTGAGTGGCCGCATGACCGAGGCGTTCACCCGGCGCGACTGGGGGCTGCTGGCGGCGGTCGCCCTGATGTGGGGCTCGTCCTTCCTTCTCATCGAGATCGGGCTCGTCGACCTGGAGCCGGCCACGGTCGCCTGGCTGCGGATCGTCTTCGGCGCCCTGACCCTGGCGTGCATCCCGGGCGCGCGTCGCGGGGTCCGCCGCGGCGAGCTGCCGGGGATCGCCCTGCTCGGCCTCGTCTGGATGGCGGTCCCGTTCCTGCTCTTCGCCGTCGCCCAGCAGTCCATCTCGTCGTCGCTGGCGGGGATGATCAACGGGGCCGCGCCGCTGTTCACCGTGGCGGTCGCCGCGGTCTGGGCCCGGCGGCTGCCCCGTGGTCTCCAGGTGGTCGGGCTCGGGGTCGGCTTCGCGGGGGTGCTCGCGATCAACTGGCCGGCGACGCAGGGAGCCCAGGCCACCGCGGTCGGCGCCGGGCTCGTGCTGCTGGCGACGGCCTTCTACGGCTTCGCCTTCAACCTGGCCGTGCCACTCGAGGAGCGGAGCGGTGTGCTCCCGGTGATCTGGCGGGCGCAGCTGGTGGCGGCCGTTCTCCTGGCTCCGCCCGGTGTGGCGGGGCTCGCCGGCTCATCCCCGTCGTGGTCGGGGCTGCTCGCGGTCGCGGCCCTCGGCGCGTTCAGCACCGGCCTCGCCTTCGTCGCCTTCACGACGCTCGCCAGCCGGGTCGGCGCCGCCCGCGGCTCGGTGACCGTGTACTTCATCCCCGTCGTCGCCATCGTCCTCGGCGTGCTGCTGCGCGACGAGTCGGTCGCCGCGGTGTCGCTGTTCGGGACCGCCCTGGTGCTGCTGGGGGCCTACCTCACCAGCCGGCGGACCCGGACCGGGTGAGGACGGGTCAGCTCGAGCTGGTGTCGAGGACGGCCAGGCCGAGCAGTCGCCACGCGCTGAGCAGGTTCCGGTCGCCCGACGCCGCGACCAGATCGTGGTCCAGGAGCTGACGAGCCGAGGCGCAGTGCACCGCGTCGTCGCCCCGCAGACCGTGGTCGTGAGCCAGTGCTGCGGCGTCCCGTACCAGTGCGTCATCCACCTCGACGTGGTTCATGCTCGCCCAGAGCTCGTCCAGGCTGGCCAGCACGGCTTCGCGGTCCGGCACACGGATCCGGCCGATCCGCACCGCCTGGGCGAGCGCCGCCGCCGTCTCGACGTACATCAGACGGCAGGAGGCGACCGAGTCGGCGTCGTCCCAGAACCGCTGGCACAGCGCGGAACCCGGCTCCGTCACCAGGAGCGGCACGAACGCCGACGTGTCGAGGTACCCGATCACCGCCGCTGTTCGCTGACCAGGTCGCTGACGGGACCCTGGCCCACCACGGGGTCGGCCGGTCTGCGCTTCGGCTTCCGGGCCGGTTCCACGCGGCCTTCGGCGATCAAGCGTTCCAGCGGTGTGGGCGCGCCGGCCGGGACGATCCGGGCGATCACCCGGCCGTGCTCCGTCACGGTCAGGCTGTGCCCACGCCTCACTTCGGCGAGGTGCCGGCTCAGGCCGTCGCGCAACTCGCGGATACCCACCTTCACGGCGACCTCCTCATGTGACCACACTTCACGTCACGAATGTAGCCACAACTCCCGCACGCGGCAACCATGCGCGTCGGCCCGCGCCGTCACGGGGACAAGGTGCGGCGGTGCTCGGCCCAGCGGTCCATCATCGCGTCGAGCTCGGTGTGCAGGAAGCGGAAGAACTCCCGCGTCTCGACCAGCCGGCGCCCGCCCCGGCCGCCGGCACCGACGAGCGCGACCGCCTCGTCGAGGCCCGCCTCCCAGCTCTCGAGCATGGGCAGGCGCGCGCGCATGATGGTGCTCCACACGTCCTCGTCGTAGACGCGGAAGAGCTCGCTGCGCATCCCCGGCTCCCGCTCGCGGAACACCAGCCCCGTGTCGACCAGGTACCGCACGGCGCCCGAGATGGCGGCCGGGCTGACCCGCAGGCCGTCGGCGAGCTCGGCCGCGGTGTAGCGGTCGGAGTCCTCGGCGAGCACGTACGCGAACACCCGAGCGGCCATCCGGGGCATCCCCGAGGGCTCCAGCATCTGCGCGAAACGCTCCACCGCGCGGAGCAGCTGCTCGTCGTCGACCATCGAAGCATCATACCCGTAAGACGCTTCACACAGTCATGAATCATGTGTACGTTTAGCTGACATGAGCACATCTATCGACATCTCCGGACTGGTCAAGACCTTCGGCGCCACCCGCGCCCTCGACGGCCTGGACCTGCAGGTCGCCACCGGTGAGGTGCACGGCTTCCTCGGCCCGAACGGCTCGGGCAAGTCCACCACGGTGCGCGTCCTGCTGGGGCTGTTGCGGGCGGACGCCGGCAGCGCGGTTCTGCTGGACGGCGACCCATGGCGCGACGCCGTCGCGCTCCACCGTCGTCTCGCGTACGTGCCCGGTGACGTCAACCTCTGGCCCGGCCTGACCGGCGGCGAGGCGATCGACCTGCTCGGCCGTCTGCGCGGCGGCCTGGACGCCCGACGCCGGGACGACCTGCTGCAGCGCTTCGAGCTGGACCCGACCAAGAAGGCCCGCACCTACTCCAAGGGCAACCGGCAGAAGGTCGCGCTCGTGGCTGCGCTCGCCGCCGATGTCGAGCTGCTGCTGCTCGACGAGCCGACATCCGGTCTGGATCCGTTGATGGAGGCGGTGTTCCAGGAGTGCATCCACGAGGTCAAGGCCGCCGGACGCACCGTGCTGCTGTCCAGCCACCTCCTCGCCGAGGTCGAGGCACTGTGCGACCGGGTCAGCATCATCCGCGCCGGCCGTACCGTGCAGAGCGGCACGCTCTCCGACCTACGCCACCTCACGCGGACCAGCATCGTCGCCGAGACGGTCCGGCCGGCGTCCGATCTCGACGCGATGACAGGAGTTGCCGACGTGCAGCGTGTCGACGGCAAGGTCGCCTTCGACGTCGAGTCCGACGACCTGGACTCGACGATCCGTTACCTGTCCGGGCTGGGGATCCGTTCCCTCGTCAGCCACCCGCCCACCCTGGAGGAGCTCTTCCTCCGTCAGTACGGGGACGACGTCCGGTCCGCCGAGGAGGTGCGCCGGTGAGCACGCTGACGGGAACCTGGTCGCTCGTCCGGCTCGCGCTGCGCCGCGACCGCATCCGTCTTCCGGTGTGGGTGCTGGCGATCCTGGCCCTGGTGCACGCGTCGGCGTCCGCCGTCCAGGATCTCTACGCGACGCAGGCCGACCTCGACGCCTACGCCGCCGTGCTCGGCGCCAGCCCCGCGGCCGTCGCCCTGAGCGGCCCGGCGGTCGCCGTCGACACGATCGGCGGCGTCACCATCTTCGAGACGTCCATCAGCGCGCTCGTGCTGGTCGCCCTGATGGCGGTCTTCAACGTCGTCCGGCACACCCGCGCGGAGGAGGAGAGCGGGCGCACCGAGCTGGTGCGCGCCACCGTCGTCGGGCGGCACGCTCCCGTTGCGGCGGCACTCGTCGTGGTCTCCGGCGCCAGCCTGCTGGTGGGGGCCGGTGCGGCGGGCTCCCTTCTGTCCCAAGGCCTCTCGGCGTCCGGGTCGGTGGTCTTCGGTGCCTCGGTGGCTGCGCTGGGGCTGGTGATGGCCGCGGTCACGGCGTGCGCGGCACAGGTCACCGAGCACTCGCGCGCGGCCACCGGCATCGCCGGTGCTGTGCTGGCCGCGGCGTTCCTCGTCCGCGCCGTCGGCGACGTGTCGGGGTCGGGGCTCTCGTGGGCCTCGCCGATCGGATGGTCCCAGGCCGTCCACCCCTTCGGTGGTGACCGCTGGTTGCCGCTCCTGCTCTCGGTCTCCGTCGCCGCCGGCCTGACCGTGCTGGCGATGCGACTGGTCGACCGGCGCGACGTGGGGGCGGGTTTCGTCACGCCGCGGCCCGGGCCCGCTCATGCCGGGGCTCGGCTCTCCGGCCCCGTGGGGCTGGCCGCACGGCTGCAGCGTGGAGCACTGGCCGGGTGGGCTTTCGGCGTCGGGGTCGGCGGCCTCGCCCTCGGGTCGTTCACCCGGGAGATTCGCAACATGGTGGCCGACAACCCCGAGCTCGCCGAGGTGATGGGCGCGGCCGGGGCGGCCGAGGCAGAGAACGCCTTCCTGGCGCTGACCACGCTGATCATCGCGCTGCTGGCGGGTGGTTTCGCCGTCCAGTCCGCGCTACGGCTGCGCTCGGAGGAGACCGCCGGGCGGGTGGAGTCGCTGCTGGCGACCGCGCTGTCCCGGGGCCGCTGGGCCCTCGGCTCCCTGCTCGTCACCCTCGCCGGCACGACGGCGGTGACGGTCGCCGGCGGGATCGGGGTCGGCCTGGCGGTCGCGGTCACCACCGACGACGGGTCGCAGGTGCTGCGACTGCTCGCCGTCACCCTCACCTACCTGCCGGCGGTCCTGGTGCTCGCCGCCCTGTGCGTGCTGCTGATCGGGTGGCTGCCGCGGGCCACGGCCCTCGCCTGGGCGGTGCTCGGACTGTGCTTCGTCATCGGGTGGCTCGGAAACCTGCTCGACTTCCCGCGCGTCGTCGAGCTGGCGTCGCCGTTCTCGCACGTCCCGGCGGCACCGACCGAGGCGGTCGAGGCAGCCCCGCTGGTGTGGCTGACGGCGGTCGCCGTGGGTCTCGTCGCCGTGGGTCTCGCGGGCCTGCGCCGGCGCGATCTGGCGGCGTAGCCTGCGCTGGTGCTGCGCCTGATCGGAGTGCCCTACCACCTGGGCCGCGTCGGGGTCGGGATGGGCGCGGGGCCGCTCCGCCTGCTCGCTGCCGGTGCGACGGATGCGCTGCGGCGGCTGGGCCACGACCTCGAGATCGAGGACGTCGAGCGGGGTGCGGCCTTCGCTCACGAGGTCGGGGCGCACTTCGCCGTCCTGGCCTCGGTGTCGAGGAGCACCAGCCGGGCGGTCGACGAGGGAGCCTTCCCCTTCGTCCTCGGCGGCAACTGCAGCACCGTCCTCGGGGTCGTCGCCGGCACCGGGCTCGGCGCGCGTGGAGGTGTGGTGTGGTTCGACGCGCACGCGGACGCGAACACCCCCGAGACCACGGAGACCGGCTTCCTCGACGGCATGCCGGTCGCGGTGCTGGTCGGCCGTTGCTGGAGCCGGCTCGCGGCCGGCATCCCCGCGTTCGTGCCCCTACCGGAGGACCGCGTGCTGCTGGCCGGGGTGCGCGACGTCGACGAGAGCGAGCAGCGCCTGGTCTCGGCGTCCGGCATGTCCCTCGTCGGACCGGACGGCGTCGGCGGGGAGGGGACGTTGTTCTGCTCCGCGCTGGACGCGCTGGCGAAGCGGGTCGACAGCGTGCACGTCCACGTCGACCTCGACGTGATCGACACCAGCGACGGGTACGCGAACGAGTTCGCCTGCTCGGGCGGCCCGCGGCTGGACGACCTGCTCGCGGCGATTCGGTCCGTCCGGGCACGCTGCGCGGTGAACAGCGTCTCGCTGACCTCGTTCAACCCGGACGCCGACTCCGACGGGCGGGCGCTGGCGTCGGCACTGAGGATCGTCGGTGCCCTCGGTGAGCTGGTGCCTGTGGTCAGCGCACACCGCGAGGGCGGTACTGCACGCTGATCCTCGGGCCCACCGGGCGCGAGGTCTTGGGGATGCAGTGCTCCCAGGTGCGCTGGCACGAGCCGCCCATCACGAGCAGGTCTCCGTGACCGACCGTGTACCGGTGGGTCTCGCCGCCGCCGCGCGGGCGCAGCAGCAGCGGTCGCGGGGCTCCGAGGGAGACGATGGCCACCAGCGTGTCCTCCGTGCGGCTGCGGCCGATCGTGTCCCCGTGCCAGGCCACGCTGTCGCGACCGTCCCGGTAGAAGCACAGGCCCGCCGTCCGGAAGGGCTCTCCCAGCTCGGGCCGGTAGTGGTCGCTGAGCTCGTCGCGGGCGGCGTCGAGCAGCGCGTCCGGCAGGCTGTCGCCCTCGGCGTAGAACGAGAGCAGTCGGGGGACGTCGACGACCCGCTCGTACATCTGCCGCTGCTCCGCGTGCCACGGGACGACGTCGACGAGCCGCTCGAACAGCGCGTCCGCGCCGTTGACCCACCCGGGCAGCACGTCCACCCACGCGCCGCGCGACAGCGTCGTCCGGGTCGCACCGCTCAGCGCACCGAGACCCGTCACCTCGGCGCCGTCGAGCAGGGAGGCCTGCACCGCGATAGCCATCCCCTCGACGGTACACCTGATCGAACGCCTGTCCTATCCCACCTCGCGTTGATCAAGGACTCCGTGCTCAGGTGGGCATGGGGTCCTTGATCAGCTCCGGTGGGGTGGCGGGCGGCTGGTCGAACTGGGTGCGGTAGAGCTCGGTGTAGCGCCCTCCCGCCGCCAGCAGCTCGGTGTGGGTGCCGCGCTCGACGATCCGGCCGTCCTCGACCACGAGGATGAGGTCGGCGGCGCGCACGGTCGAGAGCCGGTGGGCGATCACGACCGAGGTCCGGCCGGCGAGCGCCTCGCTCAGGGCGGCCTGGACGGCGGCCTCGGACGTCGAGTCCAGGTGCGCGGTCGCCTCGTCGAGGATGACCACCCGGGGGCGGGCGAGCAGCAGCCGGGCGATGGTCAGCCGCTGGCGCTCGCCGCCGGAGAGCCGGTACCCGCGTTCGCCGACGACCGTGTCGAGGCCGTCGGGCAGGGCGGTGACCAGGTCGGCGAGCCGGGCACGGCGCAGGCTGTCCCACAGCTCGTCGTCGGTGGCCTCGGGCCTGGCCAGCACGAGGTTCTCGCGGATCGTCTCGTGGAACAGGTGCCCGTCCTGGGTGACCAGGCCCAGGGTGTCGCGGACCGACTCGAACGACAGGTCGCGGACGTCGGCCCCACCGAGCCGGACGACGCCGGAGTCGACGTCGTAGAGACGGGGCACCAGCGACGCGATCGTCGACTTGCCGGCGCCGGAAGACCCCACCAGGGCCACCATCTGACCGGGCTCGGCGCGGAAGCTGATGCCGTGCAGCACCTCGACGCCGCCGCGGCTGTCGAGCTTGGCGACCTCCTCGAGCGAGGCCAGGGACACCTTGTCGGCCGACGGGTAGGCGAAGCGGACGTCGTCCAGCTCGACGGCCACCGGCCCCTCGGGGACGGCGACGGCGTCGGGCTTCTCCGAGATCAGCGGCTTGAGGTCGAGCACCTCGAAGACCCGCTCGAAGCTGACCAGGGCGCTCATCACCTCTACGCGGGCGCTGGCCAGGGCGGTCAGCGGCGCGTAGAGCCGGGTCAGCAGCAGGGCCAGGGCGACGACGTCACCGGGGTCGAGCTGGCCGGTCAGTGCGAAGAACCCGCCGAGCCCGTAGACCAGGGCCAGCGCGAGGGCCGACGCCAGTGTCAGCGCGGTGACGAAGACCGCCTGGACCATCGCCGTCCGGACGCCGATGTCTCGCACCCGGCCCGCCCGCATGGCGAACTCGGCGGACTCGCGGGCGGGGCGCCCGAAGAGCTTGATCAGCGTGGCGCCGGGCGCGGAGAACCGCTCGGTCGCCTGCGTGCTCATCACCGCGTTGTGGTTGGCGGCCTCACGCTCGAGCCGGGCGAGCCTGCTGCCCATCCGGCGCGCGGGCAGGACGAAGGCAGGCAGGAGCAGCAACGCCAGGCCGGTGATCTGCCAGGAGATCCCGATCATCACCACCAGCGTCAGCGCCAGCGTGACGACGTTGCCGACGACGCCTGACAGCGTGTCGCTGAAGGCGCGCTGGGCACCGATCACGTCGTTGTTCAGCCGGCTCACCAACGCCCCGGTGTGCGTGCGGGTGAAGAAGGCGATCGGCATCCGCTGCACGTGG
The DNA here is from genome assembly GCA_035646835.1 of Actinomycetales bacterium. Taxonomy (GTDB): domain Bacteria; phylum Actinomycetota; class Actinomycetes; order Actinomycetales; family DASROP01; genus DASROP01. The sequence continues at coordinate 20,525 of DASROP010000144.1, forward strand.
TCGAAGACCGAGGTGCGCAGGTCGAGAATCAGTCCCTCGCCGATGCGGGCGGACAGCCACCTGGCGACCAGCCCCAGACCGGCTTCCACGATCGCGATGACCGCGATGAGGGCCGCCAGCTGGTAGACGACGTCCTTCGACGCGCCGTCCACGATCGCGTCGACGACCCGGCCGGCGAGCACCGGCGTCGCGACCGCCAGTGCAGCCGTCACGACGCTCAGCAGCAGGAACCAGCCGAGCATCACCTTGTGCGGCTTGGCGAACGTCCCGATCCGCTTCAGGGTCTTCTTGGAGAACGGGCGCTTGTCGTTCTGGGCGTTCATCGCGTGGTACATCGACATGTACGCCGTGACTTCCATGTCCATGCGTGAAGGCTAGGACCTCGACCGCACTTGAGATCAATCATTTTGCCGAGCGGGGCCGCGGCGCGCGACCCTGTGGGCATGCCCGAGCCCGACCCCGTCCTCACCCGGATCGCGCGCGCCCAGCAGGGCGACCGCGACGACGTCCGGCGCGAGCTGCGCGAGATCTGGGACGAGGTCGGTCCGGACGGCGATCCGCTTCGCCGCTGCGCGCTGGCTCACGCGATGGCCGACGTCCAGGACGACCCGCACGACGAGCTCGCCTGGGACCTGCTGGCCCTCGAGTCCGCGGACCAGGTCAGCGCCTCCAAGGCGGCGGAGGCGGGTGTCCCCGGGCGAGCCGGCTTCTATCCCTCCCTGCACCTCAACCTCGGTGACGTCTACCGGAGGCTGGGCGACCTCGCGGCCGCGCGGCGCCACGTCGAGCTGGGCCGTGCGGCGGTCGGGGCGCTCGGGGACGACGGGTACGGCCGCATGATCACGGCGGGCCTCGACCGGCTGGCCGAGCGGATCGAGCCCGGCTCCGTGCCCGGGTCCGTCGTCAGGCCCGCGGCTAGCGTTCGGCGTGTGACGGTGATCGGCTCGCGGGCGCTCAACAGGGCACTACTCGCCCGCCAGCTGCTGCTGGACCGCCACGCGATCCCGGCGATCGACGCACTGGAGCACCTCGTGGGCCTCCAGGCCCAGGAGCCGCTCGAGCCCTACACCGCGCTGTGGTCACGACTGCACGGGTTCGACTCTGCCGAGCTCGTCGACCTGCTCGAGACGCGCCTCGCCGTCCGCACCCTGCTGATGCGTCGTACCCTGCACCTGGTCACGGCGGAGGACTGCCTCGCGTTGCGGGCCCTGCACCAGCCGATGCACGAGCAGCGGATGCTCGGGACGCTGCGCCGGCGCCTGCCCGGGGTGGACATGGCCGAGCTCGCGGCAGCGGGCGAGCCGTTGTTCGCGGAGCAGCCGCGGACGCTGTCGGAGGTGGCCCGAGCGGTCGGTGACCGCTGGCCGGACGTCGAGGCGCGCGATCTCGGCGACGCGCTCAGCTCGATCCTCCCGCTCGTCCAGGTCCCGCCGCGGGGACTCTGGGGACAGACGGGCGCGGCGCGCTGCACCACGGTCGAGGCCTGGCTGGGACGGTCGCCCGCGGACCCGGCCCCGCCAGCCGACGGGCTCGTGCTGCGCTACCTCGCGGCGTTCGGCCCGTCGGCTACGGCCGACATCCGCGCCTGGTCGGGGCTGACCGGTCTGCCGGCGGCGATAGCGCGCCTGCGCCCGGCCCTGCGCGTCTTCAGGGACGAGCGCGGCCGAGAGCTGCTCGACCTGCCCGATGCGCCGTGTCCCGACCCCGACACCCCGGCGCCGCCCCGCTTCCTTCCCGCGTTCGACAACGCCGTCCTCGGCCTCGACGACCGCACCCGAATCATCGACGACGAGCACCGCGGTCTCAGCGTTACCGGCGCGCGCTTCGTCCTCGTCGACGGCCGCGTCGCGGCGACCTGGAGCCTCGAGCACTCCGAACAGCCGGCCATCCTGCGCATCGAGCCGTTCGCGCCGCTCGCGAAGGCCGACCTGGACGCCGTCACCGAGGAGGGCGAGCGCCTGCTGTCGTTCCTCACCGACGGCGCGCCTGGCGGCCGGGTCGTTGCCCGGGCATGGGGTCCTTGATCAACGCGGGGGGGGCAGGCGGCGTCGGGGAAGACCAGGCCGAGGGTGTGCCGGGGTCCCCGACCGGAACAGCCCGGTCTCGCCGTAGAGCGCCGAGAGGCTCCGGCACTCGTCGGCGGCCAGCAGCTGCGGGGTCTGCACGCTGCCGGACTCGTCCAGCCTCTCCGTCAGCGCGGACCAGTCGAGCGCGTCGACGCGGGTGGCGACCCAGGGCCCCGAGGTCATGCCGCCTCCAGGGCGAGCAGTGCCCGCTTCGCGTCGGTCCCGCCGGCGTACTGGCCCATCGTCCCGTCGCTGCGGACGACCCGGTGGCAGGGGACGACGACCGGCAGCGGGTTCATCGCGCACGCGGTGCCCACGGCCCGCACCGCCTTGGGGTTGCCGGCCGCAGCCGCGACGGCGGCGTAGCTGGCCGTCGTCCCGTAGCCGATGTCCCGCAGGTGGTCCAGGACCGTGCGACGGAAGCCGCTCGACAGCCGGAGGTCCAGCGGCAGGTCGAACAGCTGCCGCCGTCCGGCGAAGTACTCCTCGATCTCGTGCGCGGCCACGTCCAGCCGGGCGGGGGCCTCCAGGACCCGGGGGCTCACCCGGTCGGCGAGCTCGGTCAGGACCGCGTCGTGGTCCTGGCTGGCGTAGGCCACCCGCACGAGACCCCTCTCGGTCGCGGCCAGCAGCAGTGTGCCGACCGGGGTGTCGAGGGTGCGGTACGCGACGTCGAGGATGCCGGCGTCCGCGGCGGACGCCGCCAGCCGGGCCCGCAGCCGGAGCTGCGCCCGGGGGTCGACGTCGGGCAGCGCGGCAAACACGTTGTCGGTGCTCATCGTTCGGTGCTCATCGTTCTGCTCCTTGCAGGTAGGACTTGCGGAGTGCCGCGATGCCGTCGGCGGCAGCGCGTCTGGCCGCCTCCGGCGAACCGCCCACGATCGCGGCGACGTCGGCGTAGGGCAGGCCGACCAGGTAGTGGTAGGCGACCGTCTCGCGCTGCTTGAGCGGCAAGGCCTTCAAGGCCATCCAGAGGTCGGACTCCCAGCCGCCGGGGACGCCGTCCGTGCCCGGCCTCTCCGGCAGGTGATCGGTGGGGACGGCCCGCCGCGATTCGGCACGCACGTGGTCGATCGCCTTGCGGTGGGCGATCGTGACCAGCCAGGCCTCGATGTTGCTGCCGGGACGCAGGTCGGGGTAGGCCCGCAGGGCCGAAAGGAAGGTCTCGGACCAGGCGTCCTCCGCGGCGGCCGGGCCCACGACGGCGCGGCAGACGCGCAGCACCGTGGGGCCGTACTCGGTCACGATCGCTTCGAACGGTTTCACACTGGGTAGACGCCTCGGCCCGGTCGGATGTGAGGTCCGCACTCTAGGCTGCGCGGCTGTGCCAGAGTCCGCGTGCCGCGGTTGCGGCTGTCTGCTCCCGGCCACCGACGGGCCGACCCATCCCTACATCCTGTCCTCGCCGGGGTGCTGGGGCGCGTACGGCGAGGTCAGTGCCCGGACGTACTCCGACCCCCAGCGGCAGGTGACGCTCCAGGTTGAGGTCGATGCGTACGCCGTCCAGCACCCCGGGGAGCCCAACCGGCGCGCCGCGCAGTCGGTCGGCATCCACCTGATGACCTTGTGCCTCGTCATCGAGCAAGGCGCCGACCCGCGAGAGGGGCCGCGGCTGCACCGGCAGATGGTCGAGCGGCCGGTCTTCCGGTGGCTCGACCCGCCACCGGACCGCGGCGACGTCACCGTGCTCGACGTCCATGCCACCACCGACGCCGCTGGCCACGTGGCTGCCGTCCACGACTGGGGACGCTCGGCGTGGGACGCCTGGGCGATCCACCACCCACGGTCCGGACTTGGCTGGAGCGCGGGCGGTCCTCGTCCGGCGGGTGAGCCGTGTCGACCAGGAGGTCGCGGCTCACGCACTCAGCCACCGGATGCCGCCGACCATCGCGTGCCCACCGGCCCGGACGACGGTGGCCTCGGCCACGGGGAGGCGCGGGAGCTTCAGCGGTGCCCGCGCCCAGGGTGGGAGGAGCCCCACGGCCGCTGCCGCGAGCACGCCGTAGGGCAGGCGGGCCACCCACGGGATCGGGGCCCGCAGCAGCAGAAACCTCGCGGCGTCCACCGCCGCGGGGGTGCTCGCGAGCTCGGGACGGTAGGACTCCACCGCCGCCGCCAGCTCGGCGCCGTCCGCGGGCACGTCCGTCGCTCCCAGCCGCCGCGCGATGGTGCCCACCTGGGCCACGTACTCGTCCGCTTCCGCGTCGTCGAGGGGCCGGACGCCGTACCGCTGGTGCGCGCGCAGGAAGCTGTCGACCTCGGCGATGTGGACCCAGGTCAACAGGTGCGGGTCCGACGCCCGGTACGCCCGCCCGTCGGGAGCCTCACCGGTGACCCGCTCGTGCACCGAGCGGACGACGTCCACGGCGCGCCGGGCGTCGTCCGCGGTGGCGAACGTCGTCTCCGCGAGGAACGTGGAGGTCCGCGCGAGCCGGCCCCACGGGTCGCCACGGAACCCCGAGTGGTCGGCGACCGCCGCCATCGCCAGGGGATGCAGCGACTGCAGCAGCAGGGCCCGGATGCCCCCGACGTACATCGACGCGTCGCCGTGCACCCGCTGGATCGG
>DASROP010000145.1:0-20894 GCA_035646835.1 Actinomycetales bacterium
ACGACTTCAGCGAGTGCGACCACGTGGCCTTGCCGACGGTCTCCAGGACGGCGTCCACCCGCTCGGGCAGCCGCGCGCCGGGCTCGAACACGGCGTCGGCACCGAGCTCGAGCGCCTGGGTGCGCTTCGCCTCGTCGCGGCTGGTCGCCCACACCCGGAAGCCGGCCGCGCGCCCCAGGCGGATCGCCGCCGTCGCGACGCCTCCACCCGCCCCCTGCACCAGGACCGTCCCGCCCGGCGCGAGCTGAGACTTCGTGAACAGCATCCGGTAGGCGGTCAGCCACGCGGTGGGCAGGCAGGCGGCCTCGGCGAAGGAGAGCGCCGCCGGCTTGGGCACCAGGTTGCGCCGCGGCACGGCCACCTCGTCGGCGAACGTGCCGGCGTGCACCTCCGACAGCAGCGACCGCTTCGGGTCCTCGGTCTCGTCGCCGCTCCACGCCGGGTCGGAGACCACCGCGTGGACGACGACCTCGTTTCCGTCGTTGTCCACACCGGCGCCGTCGCAGCCGAGCACCATCGGCAGCCGGTCGGCCGGCAGCCCGACCCCGCGCAGGCTCCACACGTCGTGGTGGTTGAGGCTCATCGCCTTCAGCCGCACGCGTGCCCAGCCGTCCGGCACGTCAGGCGACGGTCGTTCCCCGAGCTCGAGGCCGCTCAGCGGGTCGTCGGCGGACTGGCTGGCTGCGTAGACGGCGAACACCCGCGCCACGCTAGCGGCAACCGGCGCTACCGTGCCCGTCGTGAACACCGCATCGATCGTCGTCGGACCACTGCTGCGGTACACCGACACCACCTGCGCGACCGTCTGGGTCGAGACGGACCGACCGTGCGAGGTGGAGGTCCTCGGACACCGCGAACGCACCTGGTCGGTGCACGGTCACCACTACGCGCTCGTCCTCATCGAGGACCTGGAGTGCGGCACCGAGACGGAGTACGAGGTCCGGCTCGACGGCGCGCAGGTGTGGCCGGACCCCGACAGCACCTACCCGCCCAGCGTCATCCGCACCTTCCGGGACGACGAGACCTTCCGGCTCGCCTTCGGGTCCTGCCGAGTGGCGGCACCGCTGGACGCCGCCGGTACCAAGCAGTACGGCGCCGACGCCCTCGTGGCGCTCGCCAACCGGATGGCCACGCGTCCGTACGAGACCTGGCCCGACGCGCTCTTCATGGCCGGTGACCAGGTCTACGCCGACGAGCCCTCGGACCACATCCAGCGTCGTCTGCGCGAGGCGCACCGCAGCGGCGCGGACGCCGACAGCGAGGTCCGTGCGGAGATCGGCAACTACGAGGAGTACACGTGGCTCTACGCGGAGAGCTGGATGTCGGAACCGGTCCGCTGGCTCCTGTCGACCGTGCCCACGTGCATGCTGCTGGACGACCACGACCTGCGTGACGACTGGAACACGTCGTTGTCGTGGCGCGAGTGGGTCACGCAGGAGCCGTGGTGGCGCGACCGCGTGGTCGGGGCCTTCGGGTCGTACTGGGTGTACCAGCATCTCGGCAACCTCGCCCCCGATCAGCTCGCCGAGGACGCGACGTACGCGATGGTCCGCTCGACGACGGACGACGACGAGCGCACCACGCGCCTGGACGACTTCGCCTGGCGCTCGGACGCCGAGCCCGACAGCGCCCGCTGGAGCTTCTACCGCGACTTCGGCGGGGACCACCTCGGGGTCCGGATGCTCGCGATCGACTCACGCTGCTCGCGCAACCTGGACCCGGCCGACCGAGCCATGGTCGACACCGCCGAGTGGGCGTGGGTCGTCGACAAGGCGACCGTCCCGGCGTCCGGCCAACGCATCGACCACCTCCTGCTCGGCACCACCCTGCCGTTCCTGCTGCTGCACGGCATCCACCACCTGGAGGGTTGGGACGAAGCCGTCTCGGAGGGAGCCTGGGGCCGCCGCGCGAAGCGTCTCGGGGAGAAGGTGCGCCAGGCCGCCGACCTCGAGCACTGGTCGGCGTTCCGCCAGTCCTTTCACGACGTGCTGGATCTGCTGCAGCGGATCGCCCGCGCCGAGCGCGCGCCCGCGAGCATCCTGATCCTCTCCGGCGACGTGCACTGCTCCTACACGGCGACGGCACGGCTGCCCGGCGTGGAGGCGCAGCGCACCGCCGTCCACCAGCTGACCATGTCACCCTTCCGCAATCCTCTCGATGTGCCGATCAAGGTGGCCAACCGCGCGCTCGACACCGAGCCGGTGCGTTGGCTGCTGCACCGGCTGGCGCGGATCGCGCGCGTGCCCGACGTCCCGGTCGACTGGGACGTGGACCACGGGCCGTGGTTCGACAACGGCGTGATGGTCGTCGTGATGGAGGGGCGCTCGGCCCACGTCGAGGTCGAGCACGCAGCGATCGACGACGACGACCAGCACGTCCTCCGAAGGACGCTGACGCTGCCGCTCACCGCGTCCGGGGGTGCGCAGAGTCCTTGATCGTCGCGGAGTTCCTTGATCGTCGCGGGGAGGGGGGTCAGCGGGTGACGGCGTCGTGGCGCGCAGCAGCCGCCACCGCGGACGCGACGGCCGGGACGACGGACGCGTCGAACACGCTCGGCACGATCTGCCCGGGGGACGGCGACGGCACGCACCCCGCGATCGCCCGGGCCGCCGCCAGCTTCATCGACTCGGTGATGCAGGTGGCGCCCGAGTCGAGCGCGCCGCGGAAGATGCCCGGGAACGCCAGGACGTTGTTGATCTGGTTGGGGAAGTCGCTACGCCCCGTGGCGACGACGGCGGCGTGCCGCGCCGCCACCTCCGGGTGGACCTCCGGGTCGGGGTTGGCGAGCGCGAACACCATCGCGTCCGGCGCCATCGACGCCACGGCCTCCTCCGCGACGGTGCCGCCGGAGACCCCCACGAACACGTCCGCACCCGCCAGGGCGTCGGCGATCCCGCCGGTGAGCGCCCGGGGGTTCGTGGTCGCCGCCAGGCGGCGCTTGTGGTCGGCGAGGTCGTCCCGGTGCGGACCGACGATCCCGCGGCTGTCGCAGACCACCACGTCGCCGACGCCGGAACGTCGCAGGATGTTCGCGACCGCGACCCCGGCCGCCCCGGCACCGCTGACCACCACCCTCAGGTCCGCCATCACGCGTCCGACCACCCGCGCACCGTTGACGAGGGCCGCCAGCAGGACGACCGCCGTCCCGTGCTGGTCGTCGTGGAAGACGGGCATGTCGAGCCGTTCGACCAGGCGCCGCTCCACCTCGAAGCAGCGCGGGGCGCTGATGTCCTCGAGGTTGATGCCGCCGAACGTGGGTGCCAGCGCGGCCACGATCTCGACGATGGCGTCGACGTCCGTCGTCTCCAGGCAGAGCGGGACGGCGTCGAGGTCGGCGAAGTGCTTGAACAGCATCGCCTTTCCCTCCATCACGGGCATCGCGGCACGGGGCCCCACGTCGCCCAGCCCGAGCACGGCCGACCCGTCCGAGACGACGGCGACGGTGCGGGCCCGGCCGGTGTAGACGTCGACGAGGTCCGGGTCCGCGGCGATGGCGCGGCTCACCTCGGCGACGCCGGGTGTGTAGGCGAGCGACAGGTCACGGCGGTCCCGCAGCGGCGCACGGAGCGTCACCTCGAGCTTGCCGCCCGCGTGCAGCGCGAAGACCGGGTCGTCGGGATCCGGCGGATCGGGTCGGGCAGGGGACGACGGTTCGGCGGACATGGTGACCCCTCGGCCTGGGAAGCGGCGGGCGTGCGCTCCGGGACGCGACGCGGATGGGAGTCGCTGGATCGGGGCGGAGCGCAGCGGGGGTCACCCGCGAACGGTCATCCTGCCACAGGACGGGCCCGCGCGGTCAGCCACCGCGGCCGCGGCCACAGCCGGAGGAGGCCGACGGCCAGCACGTCGTCGTCCGGAACCTCCCCCACGACCCACGAGTCGACGCCCTCGGCGGGGTTGTCGCGCTCGACCCACCAGCCCGCCGGCGTCCGTCGCGCGAGCCGCTTGACCGACAGCGGCCTGCCCCCCGGCAGCCGGACGACGGCAACGACCCCGGTTCGCGGGCGGGCGCCGGCACGGACGACGAGCAGGTCGCCGTCCCGCAGAGTGGGCAGCATCGATCGGCCGGAGACGCGGACGACGTCCAGCCCTCGGTCCGCCGGCTGCATCCGGCGCTGCGGGTGTTCTGGCACGGGGGTAGTGTCCGATGAGTACTGGTCGACATGATGTCCGACGCGTGGAAAGGACCACACAGATGATCTCCCGTCTGCTCAACCCCGTCGAGGTCAGCGCTCACTGCGACCTGCCGTGTGGCGTCTACGACCCGGCGCAGGCCCGCATCGAGGCTGAGTCGGTGAAAGCCATCTGCCAGAAGTACGCGGACTCGGACGACGAGGTCTTCCGGCAGCGAGCCGTGGTGATCAAGGAAGAGCGCTCGGACCTCGTCAAGCACCACCTCTGGGTGCTGTGGACCGACTACTTCAAGCCCCCGCACTTCGAGAAGTACCCGCAGCTGCACGAGCTGTTCAACTCGGCGACGAAGCTCGCCGGCGGTGGCGGCGGCACCAAGGCCAGCCTCGACGTGGCCGTGGCCGACCAGCTGCTCGCCAAGATCGAGGAGATCTCCACGATCTTCGCCGAGACCAAGAAGGCCGCCTGACCTCAGGTCGCCCGCAAACCGGCCACGCAGGCACGGCGGAGGTCGCGGTGGCCGCGCAGTCGCTCGGCCAGCCGCGGCATCCGCCGTCCGACGCCGCTGAACACCGGCACTTCGGCCTGCAACGCCTGCGACGTCAGCGGTCCACGCGCCTCGTAGGTCTGCCAGAGCTCCATGTCGGGTGAGGTGAAGTCGTGCCCGAGCAGGAGCGCGTCGTCGGTGTCGGCCGGCAGGGGCACGGTCCCGAGCGGCTCCAGGCGTAGCGGCGACGCACCCGGTGAGGTGACCCGGACGGCGTCGGTACGGGCCCTGGGGTTCTGGCCGCCGCCGTGCTCGGCGGTCACCAGCACCATCTCGGTGGCCGGTTCGAACCGCTCGGCGAACGGCTCGGCCTCGGTCACGTCGAGGTGGACGACGAGTCGTGGCACGTACCACCAGTTCTCCCGGCGTAGCAGGATCGAGTCGACCAGGGCCCTCGAGGGCGGGTACTTGCGCAACTCGTCGGTGAGCATCTCGTCGACGAACAGGTCGCCGTCGCGGTCCTCGACCAGGCGCGGTCGCGCCCGGAGACGGACCGCCTTCCAGCGCCGACCCGACAGCCGGGGGTCGGAGACGGTGAGCACGACCTCCGCCTGGGCGGCGACCTCGCGCGCCCACCGCACCTGCGAGTAGGGGACGGCCAGCGCAGGGGCCCCGTCGACCTGGAGCGGCACCACGGGCGAGCCGTACGGGCGACCGGCGGACACCCAGCACAGTTCTGCGGTCGCGGCCGTGCGCAGGGCGGCACGCAGGTCGACGTCGGTGAGGTCAGGCACTCGGCCACCTCCGCATCGTCGGCCGCCTTGAGGCTCCGGCACGAAACTCCGGCAACGGAGAGGATTGCCCCTGCTCTGGGCCAGACACTAACGTCATGTAGGCAACATCCCGTACGCCGTCGCGGGGGACGCCCCAACGAGGAGATTCCGTGCCCGCCATCATCGTCGCACTCGTCGTCCTGGGCTTCTTCGCCCTCGGCTACCGCTACTACTCCCCGTACCTGGCCACCAAGGTCCTCGGGCTCGACCCGGCCTACGTCACCCCCGCGCACCGCTTCGAGGACGGCGTCGACTTCGTCCCCACCAACAAGCACGTGCTCTTCGGGCACCACTTCACCTCGGTCGCCGGAGCGGCGCCGATCGTGGGGCCGGCCATCGCCGTGTTCTGGGGCTGGGGCCCTGCGCTGGCGTGGATCGTGCTGGGGACGATCTTCGCCTCCGGCATCCACGACTTCGGGGCGCTGGTGGTCTCGGTGCGGCACAAGGCCCGCAACATCGGCAGCCTCGCCGGCGAGGTCGTCAACGCCCGCGCCCGCTCGCTGTTCCTGATCATCATCTTCTTCCTGCTGACCCTGGTGAACGCGGTGTTCGCCGTGGTGATCGGCAACCTGTTCGTGGCGAACCCCGGCGCCGTGATCCCGATCTTCGTGGAGATCCCGCTGGCGATCGCGATCGGCCAGTACATCTACCGCACCAAGAGCTCGGCGCTCGCGCTGTCGCTGTTCGGTGTGGCGGTGCTGTACGCCCTGATCTGGGTGGGTCAACGGGTCCCGATCGAGATCACCGGCCTGGCCGACGCCCTGGGCGTCGAGCAGGAGCGCAACGTCTGGATCGTGATCATGTTCGTGTACACCTTCTTCGCCAGCCGGCTGCCGGTGTGGATGCTGCTGCAGCCCCGCGACTACATCAACTCCCACCAGCTCTTCATCGCGCTCGGCGTCATCCTCGTCGGCATGACCGTCGGGCTCAACGAGATCGTGGCGCCGGTGGTCAACGACGTGCCGGAGGGCTCTCCGAGCATCTTCCCGTTCCTGTTCATCACGATCGCGTGCGGGGCGGTCTCCGGCTTCCACTCCCTGGTGTCGTCCGGGACGACGTCCAAACAGCTCGACAAGGACACCGACGCCCGCTACGTCGGGTACATGGGCTCCCTCGGCGAGGGCAGCCTCGCCCTCGGGGCGGTGCTGGCAGTCACCGCCGGCGTGGTGGCGACCCGCGCCGACTGGGACGCGCTCTACGCCGACTTCACGACCGCCTCGGGCGGAGCGGTCGGCAACTTCGTCAACGGCGTCGCGGTTTTCGCGAACAACATCGGTATCCCGCTCGACCTGGCCGCCGTCTTCGCCGCCGTCGTCGTGATCAGCTTCGCGGCGACGACGATGGACACCGGCGTCCGGCTGCAGCGCTACGTGATCCAGGAGATCTCCGAGACCGTCGGGTTCAAGCCCCTGGCCCGCAACATCACGCTGGCCAGCCTGGTGGCGGTGCTGATCCCGATGGGGATGGCGCTGATCCCGGGTGGCGGGGAGGCCGGGTACACCTTCGGCATCCTGTGGCAGCTGTTCGGCACCACCAACCAGCTGACGGCCGGCCTGACGCTCGCCGTGATCGCGGTCTGGGTGACCCGCAACCGGCGGCCCACGCTGCCGGTGCTCATCCCGCTCGCGTTCCTGCTGCTGATGACCTCGTGGGCGCTGATCGTCAACCTGTTCAACTTCATCGAGGCCGGCGACTGGGTGCTGGCGCCGCTGGACGCGATCATCTTCGTCCTCGCGATGTGGCTGATCGTGGAGTCGATGCTGGCGCTGATGAAGGCCCGCCGGGAGGTCGCCGCCGGTGGTCCCGCCCCGGTGACGTCCTCGGGCGGCGGCACCGACGACTCCGGGAACGTGCGCGATCGCGACTAGTCGTACGCGGGCAGGGCGCGCAGCCGGACACCGCGTCCTGCTCGTCCGCGAGTGGGACGAGCAGGTCGGCGGGTCGGGCTGCTGCGGGCGCCTCGGCGGCGGCAGCGAGGTCGGCTGCGCGCACGACTTCGAGCACGCCCGCGAGGGCATGGTCGCGATGGGTGCGGTGTACCGGGCGCTGCGGCAGGAGCTGCCCGACACCGAGCTCACCGTCGTCGACCCGCGCAACACCGTGTGGCTGCTCCCCACCCTCGTGCGCGACGCCCGCCGGCGCGGCCTGGGGTGGGGAGCCGTCGTCCGCCAGCTGACGTTGGCGACGCGGGCCTCCGCGATCGTCGCGGACGGCCTGGTGGTCTCCAGCGGCCCGGTGCCGGCCGTGGGCGAGGCCGTGCGCAGGGTGCGCGAGGCCCTCGGGACGCCGGCCCCGTGAGCGACGGACCGCGGCGCGCGGTCGCGGTCGTGGCGGCCGGCTGGCGGCGCCTGGAGGCCGCGCACGACGCCCTCTTCACCGCCCGCTGGCGCGGGGACCTGCGCCGGCACGCCGCCCGGCAGGAGGAGGAGCTGCTGGCCCTGCTGCTGCTCGACGCCCTCGGCGCCGAGAGCCCCACCGCCTACTACACGCTCGAGCTCTACCCCTGGCTCGCCACCGAGACCCACCGCCTGCACCGCGCCCGCGGGCTGGACCGCCTGGACAGCGGTGCCTGCTGCTGAGGACGGACCGCTGATCACGCTGGTCGGGGGCAAGGGCGGGGTGGGCAAGACCACCGTCGCCGCCGCGCACGCCCGCCTGCTCTCCCGGCGGGGCGAGCGGGTGCTGCTCGTGTCGACCGACCCCGCGCACTCCACCGGTGACCTGCTCGGTGTCGACCCCGGCGACGAGCCGACCCCCGTGGCCGACCGGTGGTGGGTCGTCGAGCTCGACGCCGAGCAGGCTGCCCGCGACCACGTCGACCGGATCGCCGCCGAGGCGGCGGACGTCGTCCCGAAGGAGGTGCTGCCCGCCGTCCGTCGCCACCTCAAGGCGGCGGTCGCCAGCCCGGGCACGGTCGAGAGCGCCCTGCTGGACCGGCTCGGCGACGTCCTGGTGGGCGCCGCCGCGTCGTACGACCGAGTGGTGGTCGACACGGCACCCACGGGGCACACGCTGCGGCTGCTGGTGCTGCCGGACCTGCTCTCCGGCTGGGTCGAGGGGCTGCTGCGGCGTCGCCAGGACGTGCTCCGCAACGACCGGATGGTGCACTCGATGGCAGGCGACGACCCGGGGCCGGAGGCCGACCCGGTCGCCGACCGGCTGCGGGCGCGGCGCGACCGCCTGGACGAGCTGCGGCGCCTGCTCGTCGAACAGGCCGTGATCAACCTGGTGCTGGTGCCCGAACGGCTGCCGGTCGTCGAGACCGTGCGCGCCAGGGACGCCCTGACCGACGGCGGGCTGCGCGTCGGGGCCGTCGTCGTCAACCGGGTGTTCCCGGACGGCGACCACCCCTTCCTCGCCGCCCGGGCCGTGCAGCAGGCGCACTGGCTGACCGAGATCGACGACGTGCTCGGCACCCACCCGCGGGTCCTGCTCCCCCACCTCGCGCGTGACCCGGGCCGCGGCGACCTCGACGCGCTGGCGGACCTGCTCGCCGACGGTGGACTGTGACGGCGACCGGCGCACCGGCGGCTGGCAGGATCGCACGATGACCGAGAACCCGCAGGCAGGAACACACGAGCGCGAGGGCCACGGGGGCGAGCAGGTCGTCGCCGTGGCCCTCGACTACGGCGTCGACACCCTGTTCACCCTGTCGGGTGCGCACGTCTTCCCGGTGTACGACGGTGCGGTGACGGCACCGGAACCGTTGCGGCTGCTCGACGTCCGGCATGAGCAGACCGCCGTGTTCGCCGCGGAGGGCCTGGCCAAGCTGACCCGGCGCCCGGGCCTCGCGGTGGTGACCGCCGGTCCCGGCGTGACCAACACGGTCTCGGCCGTGACGACCGCGCACTTCAACGGTTCACCGGTCGTCGTCCTCGGCGGGCGGGCCCCTGCGTGGCGCTGGGGTACCGGCAGCCTCCAGGAGATGGACCACGTCCCGCTGCTCGCCCCCGTCACCCGGCACGCGGCCACCGTCACCGAGCCGGACGCCGTCGGCGCCGGCGTGCGGGCCGCGTTCGAGGCCGCCACCACGCCCCACCGCGGTCCGGCGTTCGTCGATGTCCCGATGGACGTCCTGTTCACGCGCGGCCAGATCGACACGACACCGCAGCCACCCGCACCGCCGACGGCCTCCGAGCCGGACGACGGCGCGCTCGGGGCCGCGGTGACCGCGCTGCGGGCGGCCCACCGCCCGGTGCTGGTGCTCGGGTCGGACGTCTGGACCGGAGGCGCCGACGTCGCCGCCCGCGAGGTGGCCGAGCAGCTCGGCCTGCCGGTGATCACCAACGGGATGGGCCGCGGCGTGCTCCCCGCCGGGCACCCACAGCTCGTCACCCGCGCACGCAGCAAGGCCTTCAAGGAGGCGGATGTCGTCGTGGTCGTCGGCACGCCGCTGGACTTCCGCCTCGGCTACGGGGCCTTCTCCGGCGGCGCCGCCGTGGTGCACGTCGTCGACGCCGCAGACCAGCTCGCGGGTCACGTCGAGCTGGCGGCCGGACTCGCCGGCGACCTCACGACGTCCCTGCGGGAGCTGGGCCGGCGGCTGGACGGCGGGCTGCGCCCGGAAGTGCCCGCGTGGACCGCCGAGCTGAGGGAGGCGGCCCGGTCGGCCGTCGACGCGGACGCCGACGTTCTCGCCTCGGACGCCGACCCCGTGCATCCCGCCCGGATCTACGGCGAGCTGAACCGCCGGCTCGCCGACGACGCGGTCGTGGTCGGCGACGGCGGCGACTTCGTGTCGTTCGCGGGCCGGTTCGTCGAGCCGCGGACGCCGGGCGGCTGGATGGACCCTGGCCCGTTCGGCTGCCTCGGCACCGGACCGGGCTACGCGATCGCGGCGCGGCTGGCGCGTCCGTCGTCCCAGGTCGTCCTGCTCCTCGGCGACGGCGCCGCCGGCTTCTCCCTGATGGACGTCGACACGATGGTCCGTCACCGGCTGCCCGTCGTGATGGTGGTCGGCAACAACGGGGTGTGGGGCCTGGAGAAGCACCCGATGAACTTCCTCTACGGCTACGACGTGGTGGCCGACCTCGCCCCGCAGACCCGCTACGACCAGGTCGTCCGGTCCCTCGGCGGCGACGGGGAGCTGGTGACGCGCCCGGAGGAGATCGGCCCCGCCCTCGACCGGGCGTTCGCGTCCGGCGTGCCGTACCTCGTGAACGTGATCACCGACCCGGCGGTGGCCTACCCCCGCTCGACCACCGGGATCTGAGCGTCCGCCGAGAGGTTGGCACACTGCCGTCCGTGGACTCTCCCGTGACGGTGCGCGTCGCCGCGCCCGACGAGCTGGACGCGGCCGGCGCGATCGTGGCCGACGCGTACGCCGCCGACGGCTTCGCGCACGACGAGTACCTGCTCGAGATCGCCGACGCGCGCAGGCGAGCCCGTGACGCCGAGGTGCTCGTGGCGGTCTCGGACGGCGACCTGCTCGGGTGCGTCACGTTCGCCGTCCCGCCGTCCCCGTGGGCAGAGCTCTCGGCCCCGGGCGAGGCCGAGTTCCGGATGCTCGGGGTGTCGCCGATCGCGCGCGGCCGCGGGGTGGGCGACGCCCTGGTGCGCGCCTGCATCGCCGGGGCGCGGGAGCTGGGCGCGCACCGCCTCGTGCTGTGCACGCAACCGACGATGGCGGTCGCGCACCGGCTCTACGGGCGGCTGGGCTTCGTCCGCGACCCCGCCCGCGACTGGAGCCCGGTGCCCGGCATCGACCTGGTCGGCTACACCCTCGACCTCTGATCCCGGCTCGAGTGTGGTGCTATCGGCTGTAGAGACCCACGTCGTCGAAGACCACCGTGCCGGCGGTGCGCCCGTCGGTCGCGGCGAACCCGGTCAGCACGACGCGTACGGCGGCCACGCCGGGTGGGACGGTGACGGCGCGTTCGAGCGACTCGAACCCGTCGGTGGCCGTCGGCAGCGCCAGCAGGGAGACGGTGTCCAGGACGCCTCCGGTGCCATCGAGGAGCGCCAGTCCCACGGCTCCCGCCGACGAGGCACCCGTCGACCGGACGTCGGTGCGCAGCACGAGTGCCTCACCCGGCCTCACGTCGACGGGGTCGCTGGTCCAGGTCGGCGAACCGGCCGTGGTCGCGTTGCCGCCGTTACCGTGCACAGCCACCGCGCGCTCGCCGTCCGAACCCTCCTGGGTCCACGAGGTGGTGCCCGCCGAGGTGTCGTCCGGCGACCAGGCGGCCGGCGCGGCCCCACCGGACCCCGACTGCTCGAAGGAGCCGTTGCGCACCTTGTTGCCGCGCACCTCCACGGCCAGGGTGCCGGTGTTGTTGGTCTCGTCGCCCTCGGCGACCACCTCGGTGCTGTCGGCGTCCGCGGCGAGCTCGTGCTCGCCCTTCACGCCTCGGGTGTCCCACCCGACGCTGACCTGCCTGCTCTCTCCGGCGGGGATGGCCTCGGTGGCCACCTCGCCGAGCACGGACTCGTCGTCGAGGGTGAAGCGGGTCGTGGAGGCGGCCGCGTCGGCTGCTCCCGTGTTGGCCACGGTGGCGGTCACCGTGACCTTGTCCCCCTGCCGCGGCTTGCCGCCGCCACCGGTGTTGTTCGTGGTGGTGAGCTCGGTGACCTGCAGGTCGGGGGCGGCCGTCACGGTGACACTCACGGTGTCGGTGCCGGTCGCGCCCTCGGCGTCGGTCACCGTGAGCGTGGCCTCGTACGTGCCCGCGTCGGCGTAGGCGTGCGTCACGAGCTGACCGCTCGCTGTCGGCGAGCCGTCACCGAAGTCCCAGCTGTAGGCCAGCTCGTTGGGTGCCTGCGCGTCGTCGGACGACATGCTCCCGTCGAACGTCACCTCCTCGCCGGCGCGCACCTCGGTCGGCTTGGCCTGAGCCACCGCCGTGGGTGCCGCGTTGCCCGCGGGCTCACCGGCCCCGTAGTCGTAGGCGGCACAGCCCTGGCCCATCGTGAACGTGACGTCGCCGCTCAAGTCGTAGGGCGGGACGTCGGCCGGCCCGTTGCCGTCACCGGTCATCGCCGTGACGTCGAAGTCGAGGCAGTCGTGGCGGAAGTGCCACAGCCCGTCGTCCGTCGAGGGGTCGGAGTAGTTGTCCGTCCACCCCGCACCGGAGTCCGAGAACGAGCTGTCGCCCGTTGCGGCGGTGAACGCGGCGTCGTCGAGGTTCGGCGTGTCGCTGCCGGGCTCCGGCTGGGAGTCCAGCGGGCTCTGCGCCGGCGGGTTGTCGGTGCCGACGTTGCCGTACCCGTGAGCCTCGTCGGTGTAGACGAGGGACAGCCCGCCCGCGAAGGTCGGCCCGTTGCCGCGGTCGTCCTCGCCGTTGCCGTCCAGGTCGAACCCGGACCGGTCACGCATCTCCAGGTAGTAGGCGTGGTCGGCCGGCGAGCCGGACGCCGAGTCGACGTACTGCCACCCGTCGGTGCACTGGGCGGCCACGGACTGGCTGCCCTGGCAGCCGCCGTTGAACAGCCGGTCCTCGGCCGGGCCACTCTCGAAGTCCGAGTCGTAGATGACCGTGTCGCCCGCGGTCACCTTCAGGTCGTCGATGAACCAGCCCGGTCGGGCCAGGCCGGCGTCCGTGGAGTAGCTGAAGCGGAGCACCGACGCCTGCCCGGCGTACTCGGAGAGGTCGTAGCTGTCGGAGACGAACCCGCCGTCGGGGTAGTTGCCCAGGACCCGGTCGAGGTCCTGCGTCCCGGCCGCGTACGAGCCGCTGGTCCCGGTCAGGCCGTTGCCGTACTGCGTCTGGCAGCCGTTGGCGTTCGGGTTCTGGCTGGCGGGGGTGGAGTAACCCTGCCCGGACGGCAGCGACTCGTAGGTCTCGCCGTCGGCCGACGCCATCACGAACCCGTAGTCGAAGTCCCACTCGATGTCCCAGTAGGACTGGAACTCGACACTCACCGGAGTGCCGGCCGGCACGTCGGCCAGCTCGGGCAGGTACACGTCGAAGTTGTGCCCGCCCTGCGGTGCGCAGCCGAAGTCGTTGCCCGACTCCGACCACCACAGGTGGCTCGGCGAGGCGCCCGCCTCGACCCTGGCCGGGTCGATGATCTGACGGGCGGGGAGCTTGGCGACGTACGCCTCGGCGTTGTCGACGCGCGGACCGCTGAGCGTGTAGGGGTTGCCGCCGGCGTCCACCCACTCGATCTGGTGGGTGTTGAGCTTGGAGTCCTGCCAGTCGGTCACGCTGACCGTCTCGCCGGCGTCGAGGACGTTCGGCACGATCCAGCCCATCTCCTGCTTGCCGAAGATGTCCATGTGCTGGGAGCGGTCGGTCGCCATCAGGTTCCACGTGCCGTAGGTTTCCCGGCCACCGAGCGAGTAGAAGTCGGGCAGGCCGAGCGAGTGGCCGTACTCGTGGCTGATCACGCTGGCCTTGTCGATCGACGACTCGGGGTTGACGTTGTACGGGCCGACGCGCACGAAGACCGGGATGCCCGTGTCATCGGTGGTCTTGGCCGAGCGGCCGTCGTCGGTCCAGAACAGCGGCCGTCCCTGCAGGTCCTGGAGCTGGTCGTCGCTGACGTAGCCCTTCAGCCCGGTGTCGGGGTCGGTGTAGGAGAACTCCAGGCTCGAGCTGTGCGGCCAGATGTTGTCGTACGGGGGCACGCTCGTCTGGGAGACGCCGTTACCGCCGACGCCCGCGTAGACCATCATGAAGAAGTCGACGACACCGTCCTTGTCCGTGTCGAAGTCGGAGTAGTCGATCTCGGGATCGGCGATCTGCGCGGCGTCGTACACCGCCTTACCGGTCGGTCCGCACGCGGAGTCGATGTCCATCAGGGCGCCGACGCCCGCGACCGAACCGGCGACCGCCGAGCCGGTCTTGTCGTCGCCGTAGTAGTCGGTGCTGCCGGGCATCTGGTACCAGCCGTCACGGATCCTCTCCGGGTGCAGCGCCGACCCGATGGCGCCGTCGACGTCCTCGTACGTCACGCCCCGGCAGGTGCCCTGCGGGTCGACGTTGGTGAAGTCGTAGCCGGGCTCGTAACCGTCCCAGCCGGCGCTGGCGATCGCCGCCGACGGCACCGTGCCGTTCGGGTACAGCTGGCCGAGGCTCATCTCCTGGTAGAGGTTGAACGTCGAGCCCTCGACCCCGGGCGAGTTGATCTTGTTCGCGAGGGCCTCCCCCGTGTGCTCTCCCGAGTGGTTGCGGTCGCTGTAGTCGACCGGGACGACGGGGAACGGGCGGTCGCCGTACCGAGCCGTGTCGAAGGCGCCGTCGGCCGGGATCACCTTGGGCCCGTGACTCGTCGACATGACGCCGCCGGCAGGGGCGCCGTCGTAGGACAGCGTCGCCGTCGTCGAGAGGTTCTTCCACACGATCTGGGAGTCGGAGGCCTCGGGGTCGGCCGCCCCTTCCAGGACGCAGGTCACCGTGCCGGGGCCGGCGTCGGTGGCCGCAGGGACGCTGGGGACCGACCAGCTCACGGCGCCGCCGGAGACCCTGCACTCACCCGACCCGTTCGTGGGAGTGGCGGCGCTGAAGGTCATGCCGTCGGCCGGTGCGACCGCGACCGTCGCGGGGCCGGAGGCGGTGTCGTCGTAGTTGCGCACGAAGACGCGGGACGGGTACGTCTCCCCGGGCTTCACCCAGCCGACCGACGACACGAAGCTGTTCTCCAGCAGCAGGCCGGTGGGCGGCACGGACACGGTCAACGACCCCGACCCTGCTCGGGCCGCGGCCCAGGGTCCGGTCACCGGGTCGGAGTAGGTGGCATCCACGGCCTCGACCGACACGGTGACCTGGAAGTCGCTGTCCGGCCCGGCCGACAGGCCCTCGGTCGCCTCGGCCGGCACGGTCGCCGCGAACGTCCCCTCCAGCGGGTCGGCGGTGAACGGGCCGTAGGGACCCTTGACGGTTCCGTCGGGCCAGGTCACCCGTAGGTGGAGGCTGGCTCCGACGGCCTTCTCCTGGGGAGCGGCCAGCGGAGGGACGCTGTCGAGCTCGTAGGTCGTCCCGGTGACGTCGAACGGCTCCCCCGGTGCGTGCCTGGAGCCCGCGACACCCACGGTCGCGCCGAGCTGGTTGAGGAAGAAGGACGTCTCGCCGAAGTTCCCGGTGGCCCCGTCGACCTCCGAGACCCGGATCGTGACCACCCCGGCCGGCCAGGCCGCACCGGTGTCCGGCACGACGTCGAACTCCCAGGCGCTCTCCTCGGCGCGGTACGTGGTCTCCCTCGTGTCGAGCACCTCGTCGCCCGCCCCGACGAACTGAACCGTCACCGACGACGTCTCGTCGGTGCCGGTCACGCCGACGTACCCGAACCCGCAGTCGAGCCGGTCGTAGTGCAGCGCACCGATGAAGCCGGCGCCGGCGCACGCGGGCTGGCCCTGCGGGAACTTGATCAGGGTCCAGCCGGACGCGACGTGGTCGCCGTCGGCGGCCGTGGCAGCCGGAGCCGAGGTCACGGTCAGGCCGAGGGCCAGCAGGGCGAGGGCGACGAGGGAGGCGACGAGGCGCGACGACCGGGAGTCCATGCCGGGTCAACGATGCGCGGCCCGGAGAGTTACGAAACTCACATCCGGCCGCCGGCAACCCCGCCGGTCAGGCCGGTGGGAGGCGGGACAGGAAACGCTTGCGGTCGACGGCGACCCGGGTGATCTCGCCGGTACCCACGAGGCACCCCTGGCGGTCGGTGGCGGAGACGTCGAAGCGCAGCAGCCGCCCGTCGACGTGGGTGAGGGCTGCCTCCACGGTCACCCGGCCACCGACCGGGGTCGCGAGCAGGTGCTGCAGCTGCATTCGGGTGCCGACGCTCGTGCTGCCGTCGTCCGACCCGGCGATCTCGCAGGTGACCCGCTCGCACCAGGCCAGCAGGCGCGGGGTGGCCAGCACGTCGAGGTCGCCGCTGCCCAGGGCACGCGCGGTGTCGCCGTCCGTGACCTCGAACGTCAGGCGAGCAGAGGCTCCTGGCTGTGGGGGCACACGCTCGAGCGTAGGGGTCAGGCCACCAGGCCGAGGCGGCGCAGCTCGACGGTGAGATCGTGCGGCTTGCTGGAGGCGGCCATCGCGTCCTCCATCGTGATCACGCCGTCGCGGATCAGCGTGACGAGGTGCTGGTCGAAGGTCTGCATCCCGTAGAACGCACCCTCGGCGATCAGCTCGCCGATGGTCGAGGTCTTCTCCGGGTCGACGATGGCGTCCGCGATGCGGCCGGTGCCGACGCAGACCTCCATCACGACGCACCGTCCCTGGCCGTCGGCGCGGGGCACGAGCC
Source organism: Actinomycetales bacterium (assembly GCA_035646835.1). Taxonomy (GTDB): domain Bacteria; phylum Actinomycetota; class Actinomycetes; order Actinomycetales; family DASROP01; genus DASROP01. The sequence continues at coordinate 16,633 of DASROP010000145.1, forward strand.
GCTGGCAGATGATGCCCTTGAGCGACCCAGCGAGCGACAGGCGGACCTGCTGGTGCTCGTGCGGCGGGAAGAAGTCGATGATGCGGGTGATGGTCTCCTGCGCGTCCGTCGTGTGCAGCGTGGACATCACGAAGTGGCCGGTCTCGGCGGCGGCCAGCGCGGCCTTGACCGTCTCGGTGTCGCGCATCTCACCGACGAGGACGACGTCGGGGTCCTGCCGCATCGCGGCACGCATGGCCGAGGCGAAGTCGGCCGTGTCCAGCCGCACCTCGCGCTGGTTGATCATCGCGAGCTTGTCGTGGTGGAGCACCTCGATCGGGTCCTCGATCGTGACGACGTGCACCTCGCGGCTGGTGTTGATGTTGTCGACCATGCCGGCGAGCGTCGTGGTCTTGCCGGAGCCGGTGGGACCGGTGACGAGCACGAGCCCGCGCGGTTCGAGCGACAGGGCGGAGATCACCGGGGGCACGCCGAGGTCGTCCAGCGGGATGGCGCCGACCGACACGCGGCGGAACACGAGCCCGGCACTGCCGCGGGAGCGGAAGGCGTTGACGCGGAACCGCCCGACCCCGGGCAGCGAGTAGGCGAAGTCCGCCTCGTTGGTGCGCGCGAAGATCTCCTGCTGGTCCTCGGTCATCACCTCACGGGCCATCGCCTCGGTGTCGTCCGGCATCAGCACCCGGGCCTGGAGCTTGCGGAGCCGGCCGTCGATGCGCACGCGCGGCGCCGAACCCACCTTGCAGTGCAGGTCGGAGCCGGTCAGCTCCATCAGGGCGCGGAGGAACGGCGCCACGGAGAGCACGTCGTGCGTGCTCTCCGGCGCGGCGGCGGTGTCAAGACTCACCTGGTCTGTGTCGGTGCGCAACGAGCCTCACTTGAGCCCGATCTCGCGCTCACGCCGACCGACGGCCGGCGAACGTGCGCCGGTAGGCCTGGGGAGTGGTCCCCAGCCCGGAGAAGTGGGCCCGCAGCACGGCCGCGGAGCCGTAGCCCACCCGGCGCGCGACGGACTCCACCGGCAGGTCGGTGCCCTCGAGCAGCTCGCGTGCCCGCTGCAGCCGCTGCTTGGCCAGCCAGGCGGCGGGCGTCGTCCCGGTGGCCGCCCGGAACCGCCGGGCGAACGTGCGTGGGGACATGGCGGCCTGCGCCGCCGCGTCCTCGACCCGCAGGTCGTCGGCGAGATGGTCGAGCATCCACCCCAGGACAGGGTCGAAGCCCTCGTCGGCGCAGGCGGGCACCGCCGGCGCGACGAACTGGGCCTGGCCGCCGTCCCGGTGCGGCGGCACCACCATCCGGCGCGCGATGGTGCTGGCCACGCCGGCCCCGAACTCCCGACGCACGAGGTGGAGCGCGGCGTCGATACCGGCCGCCGTCCCGGCGCTGGTGATCACCGGGCCGTCCTCCACGTAGAGCACCCCCGGGTCCACCTCGGCGCGGGGGAAGTCGCGGGCGAGGTCGTCCGTGTACGCCCAGTGCGTGGTGCAGCGGCGACCGTCCAGCAGCCCGGCCGCACCCAGGGCCCAGGCGCCCGAGCACACGCTGAGCAGCCGCGCCCCGCGGTCGACCGCGGCCCGCAGCACGTCGGCCACGGCCTCGGGCACGTCGGTACCCCGGGGGAACGCGGGCACCGCCACCAGGTCGGCGGTCGCCGCCCGGCTCAGGTCGTGCTCCACGGTCAGGGAGAAGCCGGCGCTGGTCGGCACCTGCCCCGGCGTCGGCGTGACCACCGCGAAGGACCAGCTCGGCAGCCCCTGGTCGGTGCGGTCGATCCCGAACACCTCGCAGAGCACACCGAGCTCGAACGGGGCGACCTCGGGTAGCGCGATGACGGCGACATCGGTGAGCACGAGTGCATCCTCGCATACTTGGCAGGAAAACGTCGAGAGGTGTCAGGACTGCCACTGGTGGCAGGCATCCGATGAGCGCAAGATATCTGCCATGAGCACCTACCTCGTCCTCGCCCTCACTCTCACCGCCGTCGCCTGGACCCTCTGGAGCCTGGCCCGGCTCGTCTTCGCCGACGGGCTCGGCCGCCGTCCCGCCCCGCGCCACGTGGAGCGGGACTGGGCCTCGCCGTCCGTCCCCTCCCACCCGTACGCCGCCTGACAACGGTCACTCCAGGACGACGAGCAGGTCACCCTCCTGGACGACGTCACCCGCGGTGACGGCGATCCGGGCGACGCGGCCGCCGTGCTCGGGGACGACAGGAATCTCCATCTTCATCGACTCGAGCAGCATCAGGGTCTCCCCTGCCTCGACGTCCTGGCCGGCTTCGACCTGCACACGAAGCACGTTGGCCACCATCTCGGCGCGGACCTGCTCGGCCATCGATCACTCCCCATCGTCGTGCCAGCCGGGCGGCGGGCGTCGTGGCCGATTCCACCACGACTACCCGCGGGCCGGCTCCGGCGACAGGCGGGCAAGCACCCTGGTGAGCGCGGTGACGACCTTGGGGTCGTACTCGAACGCCATCCCCAGGTGGATCCGCTCGAGCGCCTCGGACTGGCGGCTGAGCAGCGGCGACTCTCCGACGAGGTCGTCGTAGGCGTTGGCGACCTTGATGATCCGGCTCGCCAGCGGCACCTGGTCGTCGCCGGTGGCATCGTGCAGGCGGGCGCGCCGGTAGGGGTCCGCCTGACGCTCGACGATGGTCGCGACCTGGTCGAGGACGCCGGTCTGCCGCACGATGCCGGCGCCGAGCTCGGCGATGCGGCGCTGGTCGACGGCGGCAGCGACGACGGTGGCACCACCGGGAATCGGGTCGGTGAGCGACAGCTGCCCGATGTCGTGCAGCAGCGCGGCGTACTCGAGCTCGAGCAGGTCGCCCTCGGTGAGGCCCAGGTCGCGGCCCATCGCGACGGCGAGCCCGCCGACCCGCGTGCTGTGCCGGGTCTCGGTGTAGCCACCGATCTCCGTCAGCCGCGAGAGCGATCGGATGGTCTGGCGGTAGGTGCTGCGGACCATCGCGTAGCGGCGGAACGCGAACTGCGTGATGAGCAGCGGGACGGCGAAGACGGGCAGCGCGATCAGGTCCATCGGGCGCGCCGCCAGGGCGATCAGGACGCCGGTCGCGCCGATGGCGGCGCTGATCCCCAGGCCGGCCCGCACCTCGTCGACCAGGGCCGGGCGCAGCGGCGCGTTGTCGTTGCCGGCCCGGACGACGGCCGCCACGGCGACGTCGAAGCCCGCCGCGAGGATGGCCACCGCGAGGAGTACGAGCGCCATCAGGTAGCGATGGGAGTCCAAGGCAGGGGCGAGGTCGACGAGGGTGCCGACAGCGGGCCAGTCGATGCCGCGGAAGACCAGCGCCGCCAGAGCCACCGCGAGCAGCCGCCGCGAGAGCACGTCGAGGCGGGGCGCCCGCCCGGCGAGCGCGTGAGGGCCCAGACCGACGGCGGTGCCGAGCGTGACGACGACCACCACGACGGCGGCGTCGAACGTGGTCACGGCGCCACCGACGTCGGGCACCAGCGCCATCGCGAGCCCCATCGCGGTGCCGATCGGGGCCGCGTCCCGGCCGCCGGGGAGCGTGAAGCGCAGGAACTCGCCGACCGCGATCAGCACGCCGAACGTGAGCAGCACCCAGGGGTCCACGACGCCGGCGCCCGCCCATCGCGCGCCGGTGACGGCGAACGCGACGACGACCACCAGCGCGCCGAGCACCGTCACGATGCTGGCGGGGCTGGTACCGGCGGCGCTGCCCGCCCGCGCGGTCACCGCGTTCCCCCGCGGTGGACGGGGGTCTTCGATCGGAGAGGCAGGTCGGCGTCGGGGGCATCGTGGTCGTACGACCTCGCGGCTCCCGGCACGGGCGAACGCGCCGGCTCCGGGTCTGGCTGCTCGGCCCGCACCACCGACCACGGCTGTTCGTCGAGCGCGGCGATGAGTGCGTCGACGAAGTGGGGCTCGAACTGCGTGCCGGCACACCGTCGGAGCTCGGCGACCGCCTCGTCGACCGGGCGGGCCTGCCGGTAGGAGCGGGTCGAGGTCATCGAGTCGAACGCGTCGGCGACGGCGATGATGCGGCCGAACTCGGGGATCTCGTTGGCCACCAGTCCCATCGGGTAGCCACGACCGTCGAGCCGCTCGTGGTGGTGCAGGATCCCCTCGTAGGCCTCGCGCAGGAACTCGATGTCGCGGACCATGTCGAGACCGCGCACCGGGTGCAGGGCGATCGACTCGAACTCCTCCTCGGTGAGGCGTCCGGTCTTCTGCAGCACGCGGGTCGGGACACCGATCTTGCCGACGTCGTGCAGCAGGCC
>DASROP010000146.1:0-17080 GCA_035646835.1 Actinomycetales bacterium
GTCGCGGCTGCCCACCCCGGCCGCGACACCGAGCCTGCTGCTGGTGCTCGTGGTGGCGTGCGGCCTGCTCGGAGGCCCCGCGGCCGGGGCGATCGCCGGCCTGTCCGCCGGGCTGGTGATCGACCTGGCGCCGCCGACCGCGCTGGTGACGGGGACGGGAGCGGCCGGCCTGGCCGTCGCCGGCGCGGTGGCCGGGATGCTGGTCCAGCGGCGACGGCGACCGGGACCCCACGCGCCCAGGCCGTGGGTGCGCACGCTGGTCGACGCCGGCGTGACGGGCCTGGCAGCGTTGGCGGGTGAGGTGACCACGGTGGCCGTGCTGGCCGTCGTCCGCGCCGGCGCCGACACGCCACTCGGGGTGGACGCCGTCCTGCCCGAGATCGCCCCGGGCGCGGCCTACGCTGCGGTCGTGGCCCTGGTCGTCCTCCCCATGGTGCGCGCCGCGGCGCGACCACTCTCGGCGCGGTGAGGTCGGCGGCACCCTCCCGCGCACGCCTGGCCGTCGTCGGCCTCCTGGTGCTGAGCATGTTCGCGACGCTCGTCGTCCGGCTCTGGGACGTGCAGGTCAACCAGTACGCCGACCTGGCCGCCGCCGCCCGGACGAACGACGAGCGCGAGGTCCGCACTCCGGCGGTGCGCGGGATGGTCCTCGACACGCAGGGACGACCGCTGGCCTCCACGCGGGCCTCGCTGGACGTCACCGTCGACCGGTCTGCGCTGCCGCGCGACCCGGCCGAGGCCCGGGCGGTGATCGACCGCCTCGCGGCACTGCTGGGTGCGGACGCCGGCCGGCTCTGGGGACGGACCCGGTTCTGCGGCGAGGACGGCGCCCCCGCACCGCCCGCGTGCTTCAACGGCAGCCCGTACCAGCCGATCCCGGTCGCTGCGGCCGTCGACCCGGTCGTGGCGCTGCAGGTGGCCGAGCGGTCGGCGGACCTGCCCGGAGTGGCGGCCGCGCCACGCGCGGTCCGGGCGTACCCCGCACCGGCCGGGGCCGTGGCCGCCCACCTGCTGGGGCACGTCGACGCCGACCTGGTGGGCCGGGGAGGTCTCGAGGCGTCCTACGACGACGTCCTGCGCGGTCGGCCGGGCTCGGTGACCCTGGAGGTGGACGCGGCGGGCGGGGTCGTCGATGAGGTCGGCCGGACCGAGCCGGAGCCGGGTCATCACCTGCTCACCACGGTGGACGCCGAGGTGCAGGCGCTGCTCGAGTCGTCGCTGGCCGACGCGGTGGCGGCCGCGCGCACCCGGACGGCCGCTGCCGGCGGACCTCAGATCGCCGACTCGGCCGCCGGTGTGGTCCTCGACGTGCGCACCGGCGCCGTCGTCGCCATCGCCAGCTACCCCGGCTTCGACCCTGGGCTGTGGGTCGGCGGCGTGACCTCCGAGCAGTACGCCGCCCTCGTCGACCCCTCGGCCGGAGCGCCGCTGGTCGACCGCGCCACCGCCGGCCAGTACCCCGCGGCGTCGACGTTCAAGCCGGTCACGCTGGAGGCGGCGGTCCGCTGGGGCCACCCGGTCGACGGCCGCTACGACTGCCCGGGGAGCTACCGGGTGGCCGGGCGCGACTTCCGCAACTTCCGCGGCCGCGACCTCGGGGGGATGGACCTCGCCACGGCGATCGAGGTGTCCTGCGACACGATCTTCTACCGCTTCGCCGACGAGGGCTGGCAGGCCGTCGAGCGCGGTGGTGTCGACCAGATCTCCACGGTGGCGCGCGAGGCCGGCCTGGGCCGGGCGACCGGCGTCGACCTGCCGGGCGAGGCCGCCGGCCGGGTCCCCGACCGCGAGTGGAAGCGCCAGCACTGGGAGGCGACCAGGACCGACCGCTGCGAGGCCGCGCGCACCGGCTACCCCGACGTGGCGGCGACCGACCCCCAGCGGGCGCGGTTCCTCACCGCGCTGGCCGCGGAGCAGTGCACCGACGGCTGGCGGTGGACGGCCGGCGACGCCGCCAACCTGGCGATCGGGCAGGGCGACGTGCTCGTCACCCCGCTCCAGCTCGCGCAGCTGTACGCCGCGCTGGGCAACGGCGGCGTCATCATGCGCCCGCACCTCGGCCGCGCCGTGGTCGCGGTCGACGGCACCGTCGTCCGGCAGGTACCGGTCGAGCAGACAGGCGCGCTGACGTTGTCAGCGGGAGTCGCCGAGACGCTGGACGCCGGCCTGCGGCGCGCCGTCCTGGCCGAGGGGACCGCCGGTGGCGCGTTCGAGGGCTGGCCGCACGCGGCCCTGCCGGTGGCCGGCAAGACCGGCACCGCGCAGGTCTACGGCAAGCAGGACACCTCGTGGTTCGCCGCCTACGCACCCGCCGCGGCGCCGCGGTACGCGGTCGTGTCGATGATCACGCAGGCGGGTACGGGCGGCTCGGCGTCCGCCCCCGTCGTCCGCCGGGTGCTCGGCGGGCTCTTCGGTGTCCACGACGGGGCGGTCGACCCTGACGCGGCCCTGGCGACGGACCCGGCCTGGCCGGCGTCCCTGCCCGACGGCACGACGGTGACGGTCCCCGAATGAGGACCCGGCGATGAGGCGCGCCGCCGACCTCGACTGGGTGCTCGTGCTGGCGGCGCTGGCGGCGTCGGTGTTGGGAGTGCTGCTGGTCTGGTCGGCGACCCGGGCGGACGCCGGGGGCGCGGTGGCGGGCCGGCAGGCCGCTTTCGTCGTGGTCGGGGTGGCGGTGGCAGCGGTGGTGGCGTCGGCCGACCTGCGCCGCCTGCGGGCGGTGACGCCGTGGGTCTACCTCGCGGCCGTCGCCGGGCTGGTCACCGTGCTCACCCCGCTGGGCAGCACCGTGAACGGGTCGCGGTCGTGGATCTCCCTGCCGTCCGGCTTCAGCCTGCAGCCCGCGGAGGTGGCCAAGCTGGCGCTGGTCGTCGGCATCGCGCTGCTGCTCACCGACCGCGCCGCCCTGGCGGCCGGGCCGCGTGTCCCACGCGACCGGTCCGTCGTCCTCGCGCTGCTCGCGGCCGGCGTCCCGCTCGGTCTCGTGCTGGCCCAGCCGGACCTCGGTTCCGGCGTCGTGCTGGCCGCCCTGGTCCTGGGCATGGTGGCCGTCAGCGGAGCCCGGGCGCGCTGGGTCGTGTCCCTCGTCGCCGTCGGTGCGGCCGGGCTCGTCGTCGTCCTCGCCGGGGGCTTCCTCGAGGGCTACCAGCGTGACCGGCTCGTCGCGTTCACCGATCCGGACGCCGACCCGCGGGGCATCGGCTACCAGACCCGGCAGGTGCGGATCGCGATCGGCTCCGGCGGTCTGCTGGGTCGCGGTCTGTTCGCGGGGGCGCAGACGCAGGGCGGGCTGGTTCCCCACGACCACACCGACTTCGTGTTCTCGGTGGCGGGGGAGGAGCTCGGCTTCGCCGGCGCCGCGCTGCTGCTGGCACTGCTGGGTGTGGTGCTGTGGCGCGCGGTGCGCACCGGGTTGGCGTCGTCCGACGAGTTCGGCGTGCTCGTCGCCGGTGGAGTCGCCTGTTGGCTGGCCTTCCAGGTCTTCGCCAACGTCGGGATGAACCTCGGGATCATGCCGGTCACCGGGTTGCCGCTGCCGTTCGTCTCCTACGGCGGGTCGAGCATGGTCGCCGCCTGGGCCGCCGTCGGTTTGCTGCTCAACGTCCGGCTGGCCGGCTCCCCGTCGCGCCGTTGATGAGCTCGCGGCTGCGGGGTTCGCGGCCGTAGTGGTCGTTGTGAGGGCTCCGGGAACCTCAGATCGTGACCAGTTCGGCCGCGAACCTCCCCCGGGCGAGGAGACCGGAAGTGTTCGTCATCGGAACCGCGCAACCGGGAGATCCTGATGAACAGGTGCCGCGAGAGACGGTGGCGATGCGTCACCGACTGCGGGTCCGGGCTGCCCGCCACGGTCGATCGATGGAGGCGGAGGCACGCGTCATCATCGCCGACGCGGTCAGCGAGCCGGGGCGTTCGGAGTCTCTGTTCACGGCCCTGCGGGACCGCCTGGGTGACATCGGCGGCGTGGAGGTCCAGCTACCGACCCGGTCGAACCCGCCCCGCGCCCTCGCCCGTGGTCGAGGCGTGGTTGGGCCGTCAGCCGGCGACCGAGCTGCTCACCACGTCGGTCACGCTCGCGGACACCGGGATCGAGGTCATCGATCCGTGGCAGCCGCCCTCGTGAGCGGATGTGCTCTCCGCGCGTAGGCTGGGCCAGCGATGACCTCCACCACTACGTCCCCTCAGACCCGTCGTCGCGGAGAATCGGTGTTCGACGACCTCGAGCAGCTGCTGCCGAAGGTGAGCAAGCCGATCCAGTACGTCGGCGGCGAGCTCAACGCCACCGTCAAGGACTGGGACTGCGGCGGCGAGTACACCGTGCGCTGGGCGCTGATGTACCCGGACGCGTACGAGGTCGGCGTCCCCAACCAGGGCGTGATGATCCTCTACGAGGTCCTCAACGAGCGTGACGACGTCCTGGCCGAGCGCACCTATGCGGTGTGGCCGGACATGGAGGCGCTGATGCGCGTGTCCGGCGTCCCGCAGTTCACCGTCGACGCCCACCGGCCGGTCGGCGACTTCGACGTCCTCGGCGTCTCGTTCGCCACCGAGCTCGGGTACACCAACCTGCTCACCGCGCTCGACCTCGCCGGCATCCCGCTGGAGGCGAAGGACCGCACCGACGACCACCCGATCGTGCTCGCTGGAGGCCACGCCGCCTTCAACCCCGAGCCGGTGGCCGACTTCATCGACGCCGCCGTGATCGGCGACGGCGAGGAGGCGGTGCTCGCCATCAGTGACGTGGTCCGCGACTTCAAGGCCGGGGGCTCCCCGGGCGGCCGCGACGAGCTCTTGTTGCGACTGGCCCGGACCGGCGGCGTCTACGTGCCGCAGCTCTACGACGTCGAGTACCTGCCGGACGGGCGGATCCAGCGCGTGGTGCCGAACCGGCCCGGCGTCCCGTGGCGGGTCAGCAAGCACACCGTGATGGACCTCGACGAGTGGCCCTACCCGAAGCAGCCCCTGGTGCCGCTGGCCGAGAGCGTGCACGAGCGGATGAGCGTCGAGATCTTCCGCGGCTGCACCCGCGGCTGCCGCTTCTGCCAGGCCGGCATGATCACCCGACCGGTGCGCGAGCGCTCGATCGAGGGCATCGGGGCGATGGTCGAGAAGGGCCTGGCCGCAACGGGTTTCGAGGAGGTCGGCCTGCTCTCGCTGTCCAGCGCCGACCACAGCGAGATCGCCGACGTCACCAAGCAGCTCGCCGACCGCTACGAGGGCACCCAGACCGGGCTGTCGCTGCCGAGCACGCGCGTCGACGCCTTCAACATCGACCTCGCGAACGAGCTGTCGCGCAACGGCCGCCGCTCCGGACTGACGTTCGCCCCCGAGGGTGGCAGCGAGCGGATCCGTCGCGTCATCAACAAGATGGTCAGCGAGGAAGACCTGATCAACACGGTCGCCGCGGCCTACGGCAACGGCTGGCGCCAGGTGAAACTGTACTTCATGTGCGGCCTGCCCACCGAGACCGACGACGACGTCGTGCAGATCGCCGAGCTGGCGAAGAGGGTGATCGCGACCGGCCGCGAGGTGAGCGGACGCCGGGACATCCGCTGCACGGTCAGCATCGGCGGTTTCGTGCCCAAGCCGCACACGCCGTTCCAGTGGGTCGGCCAGCTCGACCACGAGGGGACGGACCGGCGGCTGGCGAAGTTGCGCGACGCCATCCGGTCCGACCGGCAGTACGGCAAGTCGATCGGCTTCCGCTACCACGACGGGAAGCCGGGCATCGTCGAGGGACTGCTCTCGCGTGGCGACCGGCGGATCGGAGCCGTGATCCGCAAGGTCTGGGAGGACGGCGGCCGCTTCGACGGCTGGAGCGAGCACTTCGCGTTCGACCGGTGGATGTCTTCCGCCGCGACGGCCCTGGAGCCGTACGGCGTCGACGTCGACTGGTACACCACGCGCGAGCGCGAGTTCACCGAGGTGCTGCCCTGGGACCACCTCGACTCCGGCCTCGACAAGGACTGGCTCTGGGAGGACTGGCAGGACTCCCTGACCGGTGTCGAGGTCGAGGACTGCCGCTGGACGCCCTGCTTCGACTGCGGCGTGTGCCCGCAGATGGACACCGACATCCAGATCGGGCCCACCGGCCGGTCGCTGCTGCCGCTGACCGTCAACCGCTGAGCCGCCGGGCATGAAGTCCTTGATCAACGTGGAGTGGTGAGCGGGTGGCCAGGACTCCTGACGGACCGCCGCCGCCCCCGGCGGTGCAGAAGCTGAGGATCCGCTACGCCAAGCGTGCGCGACTGAGGTTCGCCAGCCACCGGGACTTCCAGCGGGCGCTCGAGCGGGCGCTGCGCCGGGCCCAGGTGCCGATGGCCTACTCGGCCGGGTTCAGCCCGCACCCCAAGGTCTCCTACGCGAACGCGGCACCGACCGGGGCGGCGAGCGAGGCCGAGTACCTGGAGATCTCGGTCGTCGAGCGCGTCGACCCCGACACCCTGCGGACGGCCCTCGACGACGCCCTGCCCGCCGGTCTCGACGTGGTCGAGGTGGTCGAGGCCGGGCCGGGGGCACTGGCCGACCGGCTGACCGGAGGATGGTGGGAGCTGGTGCTGCCGGGAGTCGCGCCGGACGTCGCCGAGGCTGGCGTGGCCGCCCTGCTTGCGCGCGACAGCGTCGAGGTTCAGCGCCTGACCAAGAACGGACGGCGCACGCTCGACGCCCGGTCCGCCGTGGTGCGGCTCGGCGTGGTCGAACCGGCCGCGGCGGCGTCGGACCTCGGGCGCGCCGCGGTGGCCTCTGGGCGGGTCTGTGCGATACTGCACCTGGTTGTGCGGCACGCCACACCTGCCGTCCGACCCGACGACGTCCTTACCGCCCTCAGCGCGGTGGCCGACCTCGCGCCCGAGTCACCACCCCAGGTGACCCGGCTGGCGCAGGGGCCACTCGACGCCGAGGACGGCACCGTGGCCGATCCGCTGGCCGGGGACCGGACGCCGCCGGCGTCCGAGCCAACCCGCGCGCCTACCGAGACGGCAGGCAGCGCGAACGCTGGGACGTGACCAGACGACTTCCGCCGTCGCGAACCGCGAACGGCGACTGACCGCCCCGCGGTGCCGAGGGTGTGGCGGCACGGCGGCTGACGGGAGCATGACCCGTGACGCTCGAGAACGAGCCCACCAGCACGAACACCAGCACGAACACCAGCACCGACACCGACTCCGCGGCGAAGACGCCGGCCAAGAAGGCGACCCGCAAGCGGGCCACCAAGAAGGCCGCCGCGCCCGCGCAGACACCCGAGCCGGTTGGCGACGAGACCGCGCCGGCGGCGCCGGCGGCGCCGGCGAAGAAGACCACGCGCAAGAGGGCCACCAAGAAGGCGGTCGCCCCGCCTGCGTCCGAGGCGCTGCCCGAGGCCGCCACCGCGGCTGGCGCGGACGCGCCGGGTGGGTTGCTCTTCCAGGCACCCGACCTGACCGAGCCGGCACCGCCCAAGCGCCGGCGGGCGGCGTCGCGCCCCGCCGGCCAGCCCGAGCCGGCCGCCGAGTCGGCCGGCGAGCCCGCCGCCAAGGCGCCCAGCCGGTCGCGGAAGCCGAAGAAGGCCGACGAGGGCAAGGACGAGGAGCCGAGCCCCAAGGACGACAAGCAGGACGACCAGCAGGACGACGACTCCGGTGACGGCAAGCGCCGCCGTCGTCGCCGCGGGGGACGCGGCCGGAAGAAGAAGTCCGGGGACGACGGCGACACCTCGGCGGAGTCCGACGACGGCTCGGGGGACGGCGACCGGTCGGAGTCCGACTCCTCCGACGAGGACGGCGAGTCGTCGTCCAGCCGCCGCCGTCGCCGCCGTCGGCGTCGCGGGGGTGGCGATGACGAGGAGTCGCCAGGTTCGGACGACCCGCCGAACACGGTCACCAAGGTCCGCCGGCCCCGCAAGGCCGAGGACGAGGTCACCGGGCTGAAGGGCTCGACCCGGCTCGAGGCCAAGCGTCAGCGCCGCCGCGAGGGCCGCGACACCGGGCGCCGCAAGCCGATCGTCACCGAGGCGGAGTTCCTCGCCCGTCGGGAGAGCGTCGAGCGCGTGATGGTCGTGCGCGAGCGCGAGGGCCGCACGCAGATCGCGGTCACCGAGGACGGCGTCCTGGTCGAGCACTACGTGGCCCGCAAGTCGCAGGTCTCGATGGTCGGCAACGTCTACCTCGGCAAGGTGCAGAACGTGCTGCCCAGCATGGAGGCGGCGTTCGTCGACATCGGCAAGGGACGCAACGCCGTCCTGTACGCCGGAGAGGTCAACTGGGACGCAGCCGGAATGCAGGGACAGCCGCGCCGGATCGAGCTGGCGCTCAAGTCCGGTGACCCGGTGCTGGTGCAGGTCACCAAGGACCCGATCGGCAACAAGGGATCCCGGCTGACCAGCCAGGTCTCCCTCGCCGGCCGGTACCTGGTCTACGTGCCCAACGGCTCGATGACCGGCATCTCGCGCAAGCTGCCCGACACCGAGCGGACGCGGCTGAAGAAGATCCTCAAGGCCGTGGTCCCGGACGAGGCGGGCGTCATCGTGCGCACCGCGTCGGAGGGGGCGAGCGAGTCCGAGCTGGAGCGGGACGTGGCCCGGCTGCAAGGGCAGTGGGACGAGATCGAGAAGCTGTCCACGGCGGTCTCGGCGCCCGCCCTCCTGCACGGCGAGCCGGATCTGACCGTCCGGGTGATCCGTGACGTCTTCAACGAGGACGTCGCGCAGCTGGTCGTCGCCGGGGACGAGGCTTGGGACACCGTCCAGGAGTACGTGGGCCACGTCGCCCCCGACCTGGCCGAGCGCCTGAGCAGGCACGAGGGGGACGGCGACGTCTTCGCCGCGCACCGCATCGACGAGCAGATCGCCAAGGCCCTCGAGCGCAAGGTCTTCCTGCCCTCAGGCGGGTCCCTCGTGATCGACCGGACCGAGGCGATGACCGTCGTCGACGTGAACACCGGCAAGTTCGTCGGCTCGGGCGGCAACCTCGAGTCGACCGTGACCAAGAACAACCTCGAGGCCGCCGAGGAGATCGTCCGCCAGATGAGGCTGCGGGACATCGGCGGGATCATCGTGATCGACTTCATCGACATGGTGCTCGAGTCGAACCGGGACCTCGTGATGCGCAGGCTGCTGGAGTGCCTGGGCCGTGACCGCACCAAGCACCAGGTCGCCGAGGTGACCTCGCTGGGTCTGGTCCAGATGACGCGCAAGCGCGTCGGTCAGGGTCTGCTCGACGCCTTCAGCGAGACCTGCGAGGCGTGCGGCGGCCGCGGCGTGATCCTGCACGACGAGCCGGTGGAGCGGAAGACCAGCGGCGGCGGGTCCGGGTCGGGGCAGGCGGAGGCCGCGACGACCCGCAAGGGCAAGGGCGAGGCCGCGAAGATCGCCGAGGCCACCAAGCGCGCGGCGGCCAAGGAGCACCCTCCGGGGGCCGACGCCGGCCAGCCCGACGTGCCGCCGTCCGAGCCGGAGCCCACACCCGAGCCGGAGCCCACGCGCGAGCCGGAGCCCACGCGCGAGCCGGAGCCCACGCCCGAGCCGGAGCCCACACCCGAGCCGGAGCCCGAGCCGCCGACGGCCCCGGTGCGACGCGGACGTCGTCGGGCAGGCTCTCCGGTGACCACGCCGAAGCCGGCGGACGCGGTTTGACCACGTGACCGCCGGATCCGTACGCTTGACCCCGGCGCGCCCTCGGCGTGCTCTGCTGCGTGCGCCCCGGTAGGCCCCGTAGAGGCACCAGCACCCGAACGACGTCAGAGAGTGAGCCCATGGTGTACGCGATCGTCCGAGCAGGCGGCCGGCAGGAGAAGGTGTCCGTCGGCGACGTCCTGACCATCGACCGGGTCCGCGAGGACACCGGGACGACGGTCGAGCTCAAGCCGGTCCTTCTGGTCGACGGCGAGAAGGTCACCAGCGATGCCAAGGCGCTGGCCAAGGTGACCGTGACCGCCGAGGTGATGGCGGCGACCAAGGGTCCCAAGATCATCATCCTGAAGTACAAGAACAAGACCGGCTACCGCAGGCGCCAGGGTCACCGGCAGCAGCTGACCCAGGTCAAGGTCACCAAGATCAACTGAGCACCGTCAGCCGAGCAGAAGGCAGCATCAGATGGCACACAAGAAGGGCGCCAGCTCCACGCGGAACGGGCGCGACTCCAACAGTCAGCGTCTCGGCGTCAAGCGCTTCGGCGGCCAGGTGGTGAGCGCCGGCGAGATCATCGTCCGGCAGCGCGGCACCCACTTCCACCCCGGTGACAACGTCGGCCGCGGTGGTGACGACACGCTGTTCGCGCTCGCGCCCGGCGCGGTGCAGTTCGGCACCCGGCGCGGCCGCAAGCTGGTCAGCATCGTCATCGCGGGCGACTGACCCCCACACCGCACGACGCGAAGGGGTGAGCCGGGAGCACCGGCTCACCCCTTCGCCGTCCACGGCCCTCGTGGGCGGCAGAACGAAGGGAGCGTCAGAGGCATGGCGACCTTCGTCGACCACGTCGTCCTGCACGTCGCCGGCGGGGACGGCGGCCACGGCTGCGTCTCGGTGCACCGGGAGAAGTTCAAGCCCCTCGGCGGCCCGGACGGCGGCAACGGCGGCCGCGGCGGCGACGTCCTGCTCGTCGTGGACCCCTCGACCACCACGCTGCTCGAGTACCACCACTCCCCGCACCGGCACGCCTCCAACGGCCGCCCCGGCCAGGGCAGCATGCGCCACGGCGCCGCGGGAGACGACCTGGTCCTGCGGGTGCCGAGCGGCACGATCGTCAAGGACGCCAACGGCGGGGTGCTCGCCGACCTCGTCGGGGCCGGGACCCGGTTCGTGCTGGCGCAGGGCGGCCGCGGCGGCCTGGGCAACGCGGCGCTGGCCTCCGCCCGCCGCAAGGCCCCCGGTTTCGCCCTGCTCGGCGAGCCGGGCTGGTCCGGCGACGTCGTCCTGGAGCTCAAGTCGGTGGCGGACGTCGCCCTCGTCGGCTTCCCGAGCGCCGGCAAGTCCAGCCTGGTGGCGGTGCTCTCCGCGGCCCGGCCGAAGATCGCCGACTACCCGTTCACCACCCTCGTGCCCAACCTCGGCGTGGTGCAGGCCGGTGACGTCCGCTTCACCGTCGCCGACGTACCGGGACTCATTCCCGGGGCCAGCCAAGGCAAGGGGCTCGGCCTGGAGTTCCTCCGCCACGTCGAACGCTGCGCGGCGCTCGTGCACGTGATCGACTGCGCCACGCTCGAGCCGCACCGCGACCCGATCAGTGACCTGGAGGCCATCGAGGCCGAGCTCGAGGCCTACCCGGTCGAGACCGGCGCCGACGGCGAGGCGGTGCCGCTCAACCGTCGTCCGCGCATCGTGGCGCTGAACAAGCTCGACGTGCCCGAGGCGCGCGGGCTCGCCGACCTGGTGCGGCCCGAGCTCGAGGAGCGCGGCTACACGGTGCTCGGGGTGTCGGCGGCCAGCCGGGCCGGGCTCCGCGAGCTCACGTTTGCGATGTCGGCCCTGGTGCAGGCGGCCCGCGACGCCGCCCCGATCGCCGAGGCCGCCCGTGTCGTGATCCGACCCACAGCAGTCGACGACGCCGGATTCAGCATCACCCGTGAGGCGTCGGGCCCGGACGGCGAGCTGTTCCGGATCCGTGGTGCCAAGCCGGAGCGCTGGGTGCGGCAGACCGACTTCGCCAATGACGAGGCCGTCGGTTACCTGGGCGACCGGCTGGCGCGGCTGGGTGTCGAGGAAGAGCTGCTGGCCGCCGGTGCCGTCGCGGGCTCCGAGGTCCTGATCGGGCCCGGAGACGACGCCGTGGTCTTCGACTGGGAGCCCACGCTCGTGGGCGGGGCCGAGCTGCTCGCCGCCCCGAGGGGTCGCGACCTCAGGCTGGACGACGCCCGGCGCGCGACCCGGGGCGAGAGGCGCGAGCGGCACACCGACCGGATGGGCGCCAAGGCGGAGGCGCGGGCCGAGCTCGCCGACGACCGCGCGGCCGGCCGGTGGACCGACCCCGACTCCGACGGTCCCGACGACCCCGACAACACCGACAACACCGCCGGCTGATGTCGCGCGCGGTCGGCCTGCGCGACCGGTCCGGCATGTCCGGCGCCGGGCGCGTGGTCGTCAAGGTCGGCTCGTCGTCCCTGACCACCACCACGGGCGGGATCGACCCCGACCGGCTCGGTGCGCTCGTCGACGTCCTCGCCGCCCGCCGCAACGCCGGGGGCGAGGTGCTGCTGGTCTCGTCCGGCGCGATCGCCGCCGGCCTCGCCCCGCTCGGGCTCGCCCGGCGTCCCCGTGACCTGGCCACGCAGCAGGCGGCGGCCAGCGTCGGGCAGGGACAGCTGGTCGCTCGCTACGCGTCACGGTTCGCCACGCACGGGATCAGCGTCGGCCAGGTCCTGCTGACGGCGGACGACGTGATCCGCCGCAGCCACTACCGCAATGCCCAGCGCACCCTCTACCGGCTGCTCGGGCTCGGAGTCGTCCCGGTGGTCAACGAGAACGACACGGTGGCGACCGACGAGATCCGGTTCGGCGACAACGACCGCCTGGCCGCGCTCGTGGCTCACCTCGTGCACGCCGACGCCCTGGTGCTGCTGTCGGACGTCGACGCCCTGTACGACTCGCCGCCGGGGCGAGGCGGCAGCCGCCGGGTCGAACGGGTGGACGGTCCCGCCGACCTCCAGCGCGTGCGGGTCGGCCGGGCCGGCGGCGCCGGGGTCGGGACCGGCGGGATGGTGACGAAGCTCGAGGCGGCCCGGATCGCCACCTCGTCCGGCATCCCCGCGCTGCTGACCGCGGCGGACCGGCTGGACGACGCGCTGGCCGGCGGGGACGTCGGCACGTGGTTCACGCCGACCGCTCCCCGCAGCGCCACCCGGCTGCTGTGGCTGGCCCACGCGGCGCACCCCCGGGGTCGCCTGGTGCTGGACGCCGGCGCCGTGGATGCCGTCGTCCGCCGCCGCGCGTCGCTGCTCCCGGCCGGCACCACGGACGTCGGGGGCACCTTTGAACCGGGCGATCCGGTGGACCTCTGCGACGAAAACGGTCACACGGTGGCCCGCGGGCTGGTCAACTATTCCTCGACGGAGGTGCCCGGTCTGCTCGGCCGGTCGACGCGGGAGCTGGCGCAGACGCTGGGGCCCGGGTACGACCGTGAGCTGGTCCACCGGGACGACATGGTGCTCCTGCGTCACTGAGTCCAGGAGGAGAGCGTGGAGGATCTGGTGCCGACGGTCGTCGGTGACCGCCGGGGGTCCGAGACCGGCAGGGCGCGCGAGCCGGTGCTCTGGCACGTGACCGTGACGTTCGCGGGGGAGGCCACCGACCCGTCGCTGCTCCGCTCGGGTCTCGAGCGGCTCTCGCACGAGCGGCCGTTCCTGGTGTCCGCGCGCTTCGCCGCCGACCGCGTGGAGATCCGTTACTGGGACGAGGCCGAGGACGTCGACGACGCCGCCGCGATGGCGCTGCGGTTGTGGACCGACCACCGGGAGTCGGCCGGGCTGCCGGCCTGGCGCGCCGTCGGGCTCGAGGTGCTCGACCGGGGCACGGTGCACGAGCGCGGCGAGCGCAACAGCCTGATCCCGCCCCCGCTGGTGCTGGGCGAGGTCCGTCCCCTGTAAGCCCGTCGTGATCTCCTAGCCCCTAAGATCGTCGTCAGCTGAGACGAGGGGGTGTGGCGTGGCGGACTTCCTGCGCGAGACCCAGTGGCTGTGGTGGATCGCGGCGGCGCTGGCACTCGGCCTCGTCGAGGTGGCCTCGCTCGACCTGGTCTTCGCGATGCTCACCGTGGCCGCGCTCGTCGCCGCCGGAGTCGCCTACACGGGTGCCTCGTTCACGATCCAGGCGCTGGTGTTCTCCGCGACGGCGGCGCTGCTGCTGCTCGTCGTCCGGCCGGTGGCCCTCAGGAAGCTCAAGCCCGCCGGGCCCGCGCAGCGCACCGGCACCGCCGGGCACGTCGGCCGGACCGCCGAGGTGCTGGCGACGGTGACCGACCGGGCCGGCCAGGTGAAGCTGGCCGGTGAGGTCTGGTCGGCCCGCGCCGCCGACAGCGGCGTCACCATCGAACCCGGCGAGCTGGTGGAGGTCGTCGTCATCGACGGCGCCACGGCCGTCGTCCGCCCCCGCCCGTCCCAGACCCCGTCCTGAGAGGACCTGTCGTGGAACCCGCAACGATCGCCGTGTACGTCGTCCTGATCCTGCTGATCGCGTTCACCGTGATGGCCATCGCCCGCGCCGTGCGGATCGTGCCGCAGGCCACGTCGGTGATCATCGAGCGGCTGGGACGGTACTCGCGCACGCTGGAGGCGGGGCTGCACTTCCTGATCCCGTTCGTCGACAAGGTCCGCGCGATCGTCGACCTCCGCGAGCAGGTCGTCTCGTTCCCGCCGCAGCCGGTGATCACCTCCGACAACCTCGTCGTGAGCATCGACACCGTCATCTACTTCCAGCCGACCGACCCCAAGTCGGCGACCTACGAGATCTTCAACTACATCCAGGGCATCGAGCAGCTCACAGTGACCACGCTGCGCAACGTCATCGGCTCGCTCGACCTCGAGCAGACCCTCACCAGCCGTGACCAGATCAACGCCCAGCTTCGTGCCGTGCTGGACGACGCGACCGGGCGCTGGGGCATCCGCGTGAACCGGGTCGAGCTCAAGGCCATCGACCCGCCGGCGAGCGTGCAGGACTCGATGGAGAAGCAGATGCGGGCCGAGCGCGACCGTCGCGCCACCATCCTCAACGCCGAGGGCGTCAAGCAGTCGGCCATCCTGACCGCCGAGGGAGAGAAGCAGTCGTCGATCCTGCGGGCCGAGGGCCAGGCGCAGGCGGCGATCCTCAAGGCGCAGGGCGAGTCCCGGGCGATCCTGCAGGTCTTCGACGCGATCCACCGCGGCGACCCCGACCCGAAGCTGCTGGCCTACCAGTACCTGCAGACCCTGCCCAAGATCGCCGACGGCAACTCCAACAAGCTGTGGATCGTGCCGAGCGAGCTGGGCGAGGCACTCAAGGGCATCGGCGGGATGCTCGGCGGCGCGGGAGACACCGCGGCGACCGGCGCGCCGTCGGCGTCGCGCGGCAAGGACTCGACGGCGGACCTCGAGCCGGCGATCGCGATGGACGAGCCGACCCTGCAGGACCCGGACGAGGCGCTGTCGCAGGCCCGCGCCGAGGCCGCCGGCGCGAGCGCCGAGGCGGAGGGCGCGCTGCGCGGGCCGAAGGGGACGCCGAAGCCGGACCTGGGCAAGGAGCCCCCGCCGTCGTCGGAGGCTTAGAGCACCTCGACGCGTGCGTCGTGTCCGGTCGTCCTCGCAAGCCGACGGTCGCGGGTGACGAGCGGGCAGGCCAGCGCCTCGGCCAGGGCCACGTAGGCGGCGTCGTAGGCAGAGACGTTGTCCCGTAGCTGGAGTGAGCGCCGGCGGAGACCGTCTGTGGAGGGCCACCGTCTGATCTCCAGGTCGTCGAAGTCGGTCAGCACGTCGTCCGCGCCGGGTGCGCTCAGGTGGCCACCCAGCACGAGTCCGCGGACGGCCGACATCACCTCGTAGTCCAGCAGGTTCGGCGCGTGCAGCTCCTCGGCGGACAGGCGGTCGCGGAGCCGGTCACTGTCAGCGGTGACCCGGAGCGCGTCGATGACGGCTGCGGTGTCGACGACGATCACCGACGGACGCGACGGAGGAGCTCGGAGTCGCGATCCTCCCGCACCTGCCGGATGATCTCGACCGACGAGATCTCACGCCGATCCGCGCGCCGTGCCGCCCGGTCGAGCACCTCGGCAACCGTCGGTCGGGCGACCTCTCGCGAGATCAGACCCAGGAGGTAGGCGTTCAGCGACTCCCCACGCGCGGCGGCGCGAGCCTTCAGCGCCTGACGCTCGTCGTCGGGCACGCCTCTGATCTGCAGCAGCGATCCCATCCCGTCAGCCTACCCGACCTCAATACAATGTGTATGTGATCGGTGGGAGCGGGCTGGACGTAGGCTCTCGTCATGGATGAGGCAGGGCCGGTCGACGACCCCGTGCGCGACGCGGTCCGGGCGACCTGCACGCGGGCGCGGGTGGCGTCCCGGTCGCTGGCCGGGGCGACCCGGGCGACCAAGGACGCGGCGCTGCTGGCGGTCGCGGATGCCGTGGAGGCGGCGACCGCGCGCATCGTCGAGGCCAACGAGGCCGATCTCGCGCGCGGTGCCGCGGTGGGTCTCGGGGAGAACCTGCTCGACCGGCTGCGGCTGGACGCCGACCGCGTCGCCGCGATCGCCGCCGGGGTGCGCGACGTGGCCCGGCTGGAGGACCCCGTCGGGGAGGTGGTGCGGGGACGCACGCTGCCGAACGGGCTGCGGCTGCGGCAGGTCCGGGTGCCGATGGGGGTCGTGGGGATGGTCTACGAGGCCCGGCCGAACGTCACCGTCGACGCCGCCGTCCTGGCGCTCAAGAGCGGGAACGCCGCCGTCCTGCGCGGAGGCGCGGCCGCGCGCGGGACCAACGCCGTCCTGGTCGAGGTGATCCGAGGCGCGCTGTCGTCGTCCGGCCTCCCGGCGGACGCGGTCGCGAGCATCGACGAGCACGGCCGGGCCGGCGTCGGGCACCTGATGCAGGCGCGGGGCCTGGTCGACGTGCTGATCCCGCGCGGGGGAGCGGGTCTGATCTCGTCCGTGGTCGAGGGGTCGCTGGTGCCGGTGATCGAGACCGGGGTGGGCAACTGCCACGTCTACGTCGACGCCGGTGCCGACGTCGACCGCGCGGTGTCGATCGCGCTCAACTCCAAGACCCACCGGCCCAGCGTGTGCAACGCGGCCGAGACGCTGCTGGTGCACTCCGCAGCCGCCGACGCGGTGCTGCCGCCGCTGCTGGCCGGGCTCGACGACGCGGGGGTGCTGGTGCACGGGGACTCCCGCGTGGCCGCGGCCGCTCCCGACGGGGTGGTGGTCAAGCCGGTGACCGACGAGGACTGGGCCGCCGAGTACCTGGGCCTGGAGGTCGCCGTCGGTGTCGTCGACGACCTGGACGCCGCGCTGGCCCACATCGCCCGCTGGTCCAGCGGCCACACCGAGGCGATCGTCACCGACGACCTCGCGGCCGCCCGGCGGTTCACGACCGAGGTGGACTCGGCCGCGGTGATGGTCAACGCCTCCACGCGGTTCACGGACGGC